>JAYWAC010000304.1:0-23536 GCA_043782755.1 Pseudomonadota bacterium
ATCGCAAAATAAACCTGAAACAATTTTCCGACTACGGCTGAGCGCGATGCAGCGGGCTCGATTTCTTTCGCATGACGCCATGTAGGCGCGAATTCATTCGCACATTCTTTCCACAGCCCGTTAGCCCCGAGTACCATCGGCCCCAGCGAACCAATTCAAAGCCCTCACAACACAAAGCGACGGCCGCGCACTGCGGCCGAGGAGCGCCCGCGATGATCACACTCTTAAGCGATAACGGCAAAGTCAGTCTGGCTGACGTGGACGCCCGCGCTGACGGCGATGACCTGTGGTTGAGCGACACCGCGATCACCACCGCCACCGGCTGGACCTTGAAAGCCGAAGGCCTGTGTCAGGGCGAAATCTGCGTGCCGGTACCACGCAAGGATGCGTCGCGGTATGTGCGCGAAGGTGCAACCAATATCGCCGCCTTCTGGCGTCTGCTCGGTCGCCCGGTAGTGCATGACCATGCCGGCAACATCTGGATGCTGGGCACCGCCGCCGCCGAGCGCGCCGCCAGGCTCACGAGTCTCACCGCACCGGATTTCGAACTGCCCGATCTCGACGGGCAGATGCATCGTCTCTCGGCCTATCGCGGCAAACGTGTGTTCCTCACCACCTGGTCTAGTTGGTGAGGCTGCCGTCTTGACCTGTCCGTGTGGCAGGCCTTGAGCGAAGAAGTAAAAACAGAGGACTTCACCGTCATCGCGGTCGCGGAGGAATCTCGTGGCGCGGAGACGGCGCGTGAATGGATAGCACTTGCCCAGCCCACCTATCCGGTCTTGATCGACCGCGAGCATCACGTCGCCGATCTCTACAACATGGTCAACGTGCCGCAGGCAGTGTGGATAGACGAATACGGGCAGATCGTACGACCGGCCGAGACCGCCGGTTCCCACGATGCCTGGCGCGCACGTAATCGCGAGGACCGCAGCTTGCCGGAGTCCGCCGCCGCGCTCGCCGAACAGGCCAAGCGTGTCTATGTGGACGCGGTGCGCGACTGGGCCGTGCGGGGCGCCGCGAGCCGCCATGTGTTCTCACCCACACAAGCGCGTGCGCATCTCGCCTTGCCCGACGACAAGGTTGCGCTCGCCAACGCCCATTTCCACTTTGGCTTTCATCTGCGCGAGAGCGGCAACATCGAGGAAGCCGACGCGTTCTTGCAGAGCGCCTCGGCGCTGCGACCCGCATCCTGGAACATCTATCGCCAGGCCATGAATCTGCGCGAAATAGGCGCCATGGGTTTCGCCGCCGATGATGCCTTCTTCGCACGTGTCGATGCGCTCGGTGCGGGCCGCTATTATCCGCCGCCGGATATCGAGGGTTTCCCAAGCGCGTTGGGCTTTGAACCGCCGGCCGAATAAACGCAGCTAGTACTGCACCCGTCGTGTGAACCCGCCATCCACCACGAGGTTCGCGCCGGTGATGAAGCTCGCCGCCGGGCTTGCGACGAATACCACAGCGTTGGCCACTTCCGCCGGTGTACCCATGCGGCCCATCGGGTTCTGCGCGAGCGCCGCTGCGTAGATAGTTGGCATCTCGCGTTTGCGCGTGCCCCATACGCCGTCGTCAAAATAAATCGTGCCGGGTGAGACGGTGTTGGCGCGGATGTTTTGCGGCGCGAGTTGGGTGGCGAGATTGGACAGGTAGTTGATAACCGCCGCCTTCACGGCGTTATAGGCGCGCGGTCCACCAAAGGCTTCGAGCGCAGCGGTCGATGACACAGCGACTATCGAGGCGGCTGACGATTTCTCGAGATGAGGCATTGCTGCTTCGACCGTGCGCACCGTGCCTAGCACATCGATCTCCATGCCTGCGCGCCAGCTGTCTTCGCCGGGCGCGCCAGCCAATGCGCTGACATTGGCGATGACGATGTCGATACCGCCCAATTCACTCGCACTGGCCGCAATCCAGGCATCGACCGCCGCGCGGCTCGCGACATCGGCGACGCCGCCGCAGACCTTGGCGCCGGCGCCGCCAAGCTTTTTCAATGCAGCAACCGCGTTGATAACTTCATCGGCCTGGCGCGCACAGATAGCGACCGCGCAGCCTTCGCGCACGAGTTGTTCGGCGATGGCGCGGCCGATGCCGCGGGTGGCGCCGGTGACGATGGCGCGTTTGCCTGTGAGTCCAAGATCCATAGTGCTTCCCCTGGTCTAGCGTGGTGTTCTTTCTCCAGCGCGTTGCGCGCTGCATGGCTGGACTATAGCGAGGTCGGCGGTGCGATACGAGGCGAGTGCTATAGTGGTCCGTGTTGTCATTGAGTCGCGATCAGGGGAGCCCATGAAAACCACCAAGCTCGGCAATCTCGAAGTCACGGTCATTGGTCTTGGCTGCATGAGCATGTCGCAGTCCTATGGCGAAGCCGACCCGGCGGAGTCGGCGCGCACGCTGCATCGCGCGCTCGATCTGGGTGTGTGTTTTCTCGATACCGCCAATGCCTATGGCATGGGACATAACGAGGAATTGCTGGGACGAGTGCTGGCGAAACGGCGCCAGGAGTTCAAGCTGGCGACCAAATTCGGCATCGTAAAATTCGCCGATGGCAAACGCGGCGTGGACGGTCATCCAGCCCAGGTCGCGGCGCGTTGCGAGGAAAGCCTCAAGCGCTTGAACACCGACTACATCGATCTCTACTACTTGCATCGCCTCGATCCCAAGGTGCCGATAGAAGACACCGTCGGGGCGATGGCGACACTCGTCACGGCTGGCAAGGTCGGGCACCTCGGTCTCTCGGAGATTTCGTCCAAGACCTTGCGTCGCGCCCACGCCGTGCATCCCATCACGGCGGTGCAATCGGAATACTCGTTGTGGACGCGTGACCCCGAGAGTCACGTGTTGCCGACCTGTCGCGAACTTGGCATCGGCTTCGTGCCGTTCAGTCCGCTGGGGCGCGCGATGTTGACCGGTCGCGTCAATGACGAGCACTGGCCGAAGAGCGATCTGCGTTGCGAGATGCCGCGTTTCATCGGTGAGAATTTCAAGACCAATCGCGCGTTGGTGGCGGCGCTTGAAGTGTTCGCCGCCGCCCGTGGTCATACTGCCGCGCAGGTGGCCTTGGCCTGGCTGATTGCGCAAGGCAGCGGCATCGCGCCCATCCCTGGCACCAAGCACACCGCCTTTCTGGAGGAAGACGTGCAGGGCGCGGCCATCACCTTGAGCGCCGCCGAGATCGATGAGCTGGATAAGTTGTTCGCGCCAGCCAAGGTCGCGGGTCACCGCTATACGCCGGCGCTGGCGGCTTCCATCGACAGTGATTGAAAATCGCGGTGTGGGACTGTCCACGCGCGTGCGTGACAAAGCCTGCGCTGCTGACCCGCATGGCTATACTGTCGGCCGAGTCAGTCTGAGTCCGCTCGCGCAGCCATGAACAAATATCGTATCGCCGTCATTCCCGGTGACGGCATCGGCGTCGAAGTGATGCCGCAAGGCATTGGTGTGTTGGACGCTTGCGCGCGCCGCTTCGGCATCGATTTTCAATGGGACTGGTTCGATTTCTCGAGCTGCGCCTATTACGCTCGTCACGGCAAGATGTTGCCGGACAAGTGGTTCGAGATCTTGGCCGGCTATGACGCGCTCTATTTCGGCGCGGTCGGCTGGCCCGACGCCGTGCCGGACCACATTTCCCTGTGGGGTTCCTTGTTACTGTTCCGCCGCGAGTTCGATCAATACGTGAACCTGCGTCCGGTGCGTCTATTGCCCGGCATCAAGAGCCCGCTCGCCGATCGCAAGCCGGGCGAGATCGATTTCCTGGTGGTGCGCGAGAACACCGAGGGCGAATACACCAATGTCGGTGGTCGTTTGTTCTCGGGCACCGAGCGCGAAGTGGTGATCCAGGAAACGGTCATGACCCGCATCGGTGTCGACCGCATACTGAAATACGCCTTTGAACTCGCTTCCAGACGGCCGGCCAAGCACGTAACTTCGGCGACCAAGTCCAATGGCCTGTTCATCAGCATGCCTTACTGGGACGAACGGGTGGCGGCGATGGCGGCCAACTATCCGGCCATCAAAGTCGATAAGTTTCACATCGACATTCTCACTGCCCATTTCGTGCTGCATCCCGACTGGTTCGATGTGGTGGTGGCCAGCAACTTGTTCGGCGATATCCTGTCGGACCTGGGGCCGGCGTGCACCGGCACCATCGGCGTGGCGCCGTCGGGCAACATCAATCCTGAGCGTCGCTATCCGAGTCTGTTCGAGCCGGTGCACGGTTCGGCACCGGATATCGCGGGCCAAGGCATCGCCAATCCCATCGGCCAGATCTGGTGTGGCGCGATGATGCTTGAGCATCTCGGTCATGCCGACGCCGGCGCGGCGGTGCTGCAGGCGATAGAAGATGTATTGCGCGCCGGGCCGGCGCAGGCACCGCTGACCCGCGATATCGGCGGACGCGGCAGCACGGCCGATCTCGGGCGTGCGATCGCCGAGCAGGTCGCTCGCGGATGAGATTACGCTGGCACCTTGCCGGCTAGGTTCAAGCACAAGACAAGAGGCGCACCATGGTCATCGATCCCAAATCGACCGCACCGTTCAACATCTACAAACTACTGATCGGTTCCATCCTGCCGCGTCCGATCGCCTTCGTCTCGACCATGGGCGCGGACGGCATCTACAACCTCGCGCCCTTCAGTTTCTTTACCGCCGTCAGCGCCAACCCGCCGGCCATCGCCTTCGCACCGGTGTTGAGCATGGAAGGCAAGCGCAAGGACAGCCTCAACAACGCCGAGCGTCTCGGTGAGTTCGTGGTCAACGTGGTGTCGGAAGACATCGTGCGACCGATGAACGAAACCTCGGCGGATTTCCCGCCCGAGATTGATGAATTCGAAGTGTCGGGGCTGACGCCCATCCCCAGCGATCTGGTCGCCGTGCCGCGCGTCAAGGAATCCCACATCGCGATGGAGTGCAAGCTGCGTCAGATTATCGAGATGAGCAGTCTGCCCTTGGGCGGTTCGCTGGTGATCGGCGAAGTGGTGCGCTTTCATGTCGATGACGACTACTTCGATGATTACCGCATCGACGTTGACAAGCTGCGCCCGGTCGGGCGTATGGCAGGGTTTTTCTATACGCGCACCACGGATCGCTTTGAGCTGGTGCGGCCAGGCGCGATCCCGCTCAAGCCTTCGCGCTGAATTGAGCGCGCCTCAGTCGGCGGTCACTGCATTGGATTCGTGGGCGAGATCCGGTTCACCGCAGTGGGCGAGGATGTGCGCGCGCGCGTCATCGCGCAGGCACAAGGCCTGTTGCCACACTTCGCCCTGGCGGGTCGCCTTGCGTGGTACGCCGACGATCACTTCGATGCGCCCAGGGCGCACGAACCACGAGCCGGCTCGCAGGATGGCGCGCGTGCCGCGGACCGCGACCGGCAACAGCGCTACCTGAGTCTGCGCGGCGATGGTAAAGGCGCCCATGTGAAAGGGCAGCACGCCCGGCATGCGCTTGAAGGTGCCTTCGGCAAAGATCACCAGCAATTCGCCGGCCGCCAATGCTTCGGCTGCCACGCGCATGCTGGCGATACCGCCGGTCGCATCAAAGCGATCGACGAACAGGGCACCGAGGCGCGCCAGTGGTCGGCCGAGGACGGCGGAGTGGCGCAACTCGGCCTTGACCAGAAAGCGCGGTGGGCGCGGTAACACTGCCAGCATCAATAGGCCGTCGAGATAACTCTGATGATTGACCACCAGCACGGCGGCATTGCCTGCAGGTGGTACTTGGTAGAGACCTGCGCAATGCAGTGGCGTGACGGTCAAGCGTGCGAGCGCTCGTGCGAGGCCACGAGCACCGCGCCATACCAGAGGTGTCGGCAAAGGTAGCGAGGCGAGCAACCAGGTGGCTAAGCCTAACGGCACGAACACGCTCCAGGCGTACATCGAATACAGCCAGGCTTGGCTATTTCGCCATGCGCGCGTCAGTTGCGGGACTATGCCGGCCAGGGTCAGACGTGCGATCTGCATCCACATTGGGGTGGCTGTTGCGCCGATGCGGCCTTGCTCATGGAGCGCGCGACAGGCGCCGCGCCTGATCTTACCGCTGGACGTACGCAACACCGTATTGGGCGGCGCCAGCACCACCACCTCGGGCGGCGTTGCAATCAAGTTCGCCGCGAGATTCCTGATCGCCATTTCCAGCGCAGCGCGCGATTCCGTCGTGCGTTTGCGGGTTTCGGCCAATACCACCACCCGCTCAGTGCCGGTCGCCGGGTCGGGCGAACCGAACACCGCGACATGGCCTTTGCGTATGCCAGCCAATTCGCCAATCGCTTCTTCCAGTTCGGCGGGATAGATGTTGCGCCCGGCGCGAATGATGATGTCCTTCACGCGACCGGTGAGATACAACTCGCCGCCGACCAGATAAGCACGATCGCCGCTGTTCAACCAGCCATCGGCGCCGCGCAGGCGCGCAGTCTCTGCGGCGTTGTCCCAATAGCCGCAGGTGGCCGATGGACCGCGGAATTGCACGTGGCCCTCGTGCCGTTCCGGCAATTCGCGCTGGGCGTCATCCACCACGCGAATCTCGTGACGCGGCAGCGGCACACCGCAGGCGACGATGCTGCGCGTGGCGTCATCCGGCAGACCGGCGGGCGCAATTTCGGCGCGCCCTTCGCGCGCCAGCAATTGACGATCGATGACTTCGATGCGCGGGCCGCGACCCAGCGGTGAGAAGGCGAGGCCCACCGTGCTCTCGGCCAGGCCATAGACCGGCAACATGGCTTCGCGGCGAAAGCCGTGAGCGGCATAGCGCGTGCAGAAGGCCTGCATGGTCTGCACGCTGATGGCCTCGGCGCCGTTCAGCGTGAGGCGCCAGCTGCTGAGATCAAGGCCTTCGAGATCCTTGTCAGCGATGCGCGACACGCACAGCTCATAGGCGAAATTCGGCGCCGCCGACAGCGTGCCGCGGTGGCGGTGTATGGCCCACAGCCAGCGTTGCGGGCGTGCCATGAAACTCAAGGGCGACATCAAGATCAGCGGCACGCCGTGATAGAGACTGCCGAGCCACGCCCCGATCAGACCCATGTCGTGGTAGAGCGGCAGCCAACTGACGAACACATCGTCCGGTGTCGCTGCTAGACCCTGGCCATCGGCGCGGACATTGGCCAGCACATTGGCGTGCGAGAGCATCACACCCTTGGGATCGCCGGTGCTGCCGGAGGTGTATTGCAGAAACGCCGTCCCTGCCGGTGCTGGCGCCGCACGCTCGAAATGCGCGCCGTGAGTGCTCAGTTCCGCGACGGTGGCGACCGTGCCGAGACTCGCCACCGCAGCGGTCAACAGGCGCGCGACCAGCAGCGCATCCGCCGTGGTGATCAACACCGCCGCCTGACAGTTAGCGAGGATGCGGCTCTGGCGGCGCAGATGCTCTTCGAGCTGTGCGCGGCGCACCGGCGGATAGATCGGCACCGGCACGCCACCCGCCAGCAGCACGCCATAGAAGCCGAACAAATAATCACTGCCACTCGGCAGCATCAAGGCCACTCGCGCGCCGATTTCCAGGCCACCGCCTTGCAGTCCGGCAGCGACCCGCGCCGCGCCATCCCACAGCGCGCGATAGCTCAGGATCTCGCCGTCACCCGCATCCTCGAAAAACAGCACGTGCTGCCGTTCGCCATGCCGCTCGACATGCCACGCCAGCATCTCGACCAGATCGGTGGCGTGATCGGGCGGTGTTACTCCAACGGCCTCGAACGGCGTCCGTGGGCTGCGCTGCGCCAGTTCGAGGTGGGTCACGCCCTGCGCGGCGGCCAGCGCCAGCAGCAGATCGCGCGGTGTCTCGGCTTCGAACAGAAGCTGGTCGGCGAGGGTGTGACCGAAAGTCCGTTCGATGCGTAGGCCAAGTTCAAGGCGCGCCAGGCTGTCGATGGCAAGATCGCGCTCCAGCGAGGTGTCGAGATGGGCTGGTCGCAGTCCCTTGTGGCCACGATGCAGCTCGCCCGCCACGGCATTTACCAGGGCGAGCAGTGCGCGTTCCGTAGCGGCCACGGTGGCGGGCGTGGCGAGGGCAATGGTCGGGTCTGCAGTCATCGACGGCACTATACCGAGTCGTCGCGCGCCGGTGGGAATCCTTGCTCGTGGCTTGCCCTCAAGCGTGACGTGAGAACGCCGCTAACGCTTGAACAAGGGCGGACTCCGCGACGACGATTGCTGTCGATGTGAGTCACTCGGTCGCGACGGCGCGGCAGGCGTGCGCGGCGCATGCGGTGTGCTTCACACTGCGGCGTATGCACACTCGCATGCGGGCCGTCGCTCGTTATCATGACATTCGAGGACGAAGCGTGAACACCGCGCTTCGCGGCAAGGAAACGCGCATGTCTACTTCGCTGTCTTCATGGTTGTCGAAATCTGTCGTTCTGGCCTGCGCCCTGCCTTGGTTGAGCGGTTGCGCCAGCGTTTCGCCACCGCGCGCCGATAGCGTCGCGCGCGCTGTCCAACAACATGCCAGCGAAGACACCGAGGCACGCGCCAGGCGCGTCTTCGTGTATGAAAGCCGGATCGCCGACGCGCTGCTGGATCGCTATCCGCTGCGCGAGGATTTCGAAGCCGCCCAGCCCGACCTGGTGAAAGCCGAGGCCCATATGACCGAGGCCTGCGGTGCGCTGACCCGCGCCGTCGTCCGCCAGCTTGAGGGCCGCAAGCAGTCGCTCAAGCACAAGCTCAAAGTGGCGCGCAGTCTCGATGGCTGCGAGTCGTCCGCCCGACGTGTGGAGGCGATGCTCGAACTCCCCCCTAGTGGAGGTCTTGTCGCCACCGGCGGGCCATGACCCCGCGCACGACGCCGCCAGCGTCGTGCGCCAGCGCTGAGACCTTGGTTGCCGCCGAGTCCGGTGCGGCGCCTCCATCCGATACTGCTATGCTCTAGACACCATCGCCACGTGCGGTGGCACCCGCCCATCCCCGCAGGCCAACACCGTGCACCTCAAGAAATTCGATTTCGATTTTTCCCGTCGCCATTTTCTCGCCAAGACCGCGCGCGGTTTCGGCAGCGCTGGCGTACTCAGCGCCTTATGGCCGGAGATCTGTCGCAGTGCCGAGACCCAACGCGCCTATCCCGATGAACTGCTCGACATCGAGACTTTCACCAAGGGCCGCGTCAAGCCGGGCGATGTGATCGATGCCGACAGTATCGATCTCGTGCAGGACCTGGTCGATCCGATTCTCTTTCAAGAAGTGAAACAGGATCGCCGCAAGTTCGTCATTCAGAGCGCCGAGACCCAAGTCGACGCCATGTACCCGCCGTACTTCTTCGACGCGACCATCAAGAACCAGGGCCAGGCCACATTTGATACCGATGGCAACATCGTCAACCGTGACGGCAAGCCGTGGATAGGCGGTCTGCCTTTTCCGGATGCCCAGACCGGCACCGAGGTGATCGCCAATCTGACCTTGAGCTGGGGCCGCCACGATCGCGCGCTCTACGCGATTCCTTCGCTGGTGTTCGGCGCCGACGGCGACATGGAGTACGAATACGATTTCGTGTGGGCCGAGCAGCAGTGCACGGGCCTCGTGCATCCCGATGCCGGCGGTCCCTATCTCGCTGGCTATGAAGACAAGACGCGCCTGCAATCGGTGTGGTTCACCTATACGCTGGACGTGAAGGGTTCCTGTTTCTTGAGCATATGGGAGTACGACCAGCGCAAGTTTCCCGAGCTGTTCGGCTTCATGCCGCAATTCAAACGCGTGCGACGCTTTCCCTCCAATCAACGCTTCGAACCCTATATGCCGGGCATGAATCTATATCTGTCCGATGCCTGGGCGGCCGGTGATCCGATGCTGACCTGGGGTAATTTCAAGATCATTCATCGTGGCCCGTTCCTGGGCTCGAGTTCTAAGCAATGGCATCCCGAGTATGACAACTGGGAGCCCAAGACCGTCGGTGGCGGCAAGGATCACACCTACTACTACGTCAGCAAGGAATTGATCCCTGAGGTCATCGTGTTCGAAGGCGAACCGACAGGTTATCCGCGCGCGCCGGTGTCCAAGCGTCGTATCTATGTCGACGCGCGCAACATGAGCCCGGTGCAGGCGGTGTCCTACGATAGACGCGGCGAAGCGTGGAAGGGCTTTGAAGGCGGCGGTGGTCAGCGTATTGCCGGCGAGCGGAAAACCCTGGCCCGCGACGGTCGACCGGACTGGAGCTGGAACTGGGCTATCAGCCACGACGTGCAGAGTAACAAGGTCACGCGTTTCCACCAGGCCGAGCACTGTCGCGGCAACTGGAAGACCCAGCTCGATCCCGAAGGCGATATGGTCAATCAGTACATGACCAGCGCGGCGATGTTGCGCATGGGTACTTGAGGCCCGCCATTGCATTCGTTGTGGGTCAGACTTCAGTCTGACGTTCATGAACTGCTGAGGCTATCGGGGCTGAGCGAGTGTCAGACTGAAGTCTGACCCACAAAGGAATCGAGAGATCGCGCGAGTGTCAGACTGAAGTCTGACCCACAGTCAATTGCGCTCGGTATTGGAGGACAACGACATGACCACATCGACACGAGTGGCAATCGTGACCGGCGGGTCGCGCGGCATCGGTCGCGCGATTGCGCTCAAGCTCGCGCAGGACGGGTGTCGCGTGATGCTCAACTACGCCGAGCGTGCCGACGCGGCGCAGAGCGTGGTGCGCGAAATCGCCGATGCCGGTGGTGAGGTGCGCGCCATGCGTGCCGACGTCACCGATGCCGCCGCCTGTGCTGCGCTGACTGCCGCCACGCTCGATGCGTGGGGACAAATCGACATACTCATCAACAACGCCGGTATCGGCACCAGTGGCGCGACGATAGTCGACGCACCCGCCGCCGACTGGCAGCGTATCGTCGAGATCAACCTCTACGGCACCTGGCACATGGTGCAGGCGGTGGTGCCACACATGCGTGCGCGTCGCCTCGGGCATATCGTCAATCTATCGTCCAATGTCACCAATCGTCGGCCGGCCAAGTTCGGCGCCTACACCATCTCCAAGGCTGCAGTCGAAGTGCTGACCGCGATCCTCGCCAAGGAGGAAGGCGCGAATAATATTCGCGTCAACTGTGTGGCGCCGGGACCGACCATGACCGCGATGCTCGAAGAAGCCTTGGATGTGATGGGTCAGGACAAGGCGCAGGCCTTTCTGCGCTCGGTGCCACTCGGGCGCGCCGCCCAGCCGGAAGAGATCGCGGCGATGGTCGCGATGCTGGTGTCAGACGTGGCGAGTTTCTGTACGGGGCAGACGATCTTTGTGAACGGCGGTGGGCCGGCTGGATAGTCGCGCGCACCTCCAGCGCTCAACGCAGCCGCGCCGCCCGAGAGCGCAAACGCTGTGCCGCGCGGGCACGCTGTTCGCGACATAGCGGGCGCGCTTCGCGCGCCACCTTTTTACAGTCCTTGTCGAGATCAGCTTCCATCGCGGCGGCCTGGTTGGCCAGTGCGGCGGCTTGCGCGCCGGGTGTGGTCTGCGCTTCGATAGCCCAACTGCCGGACGTCGCGAACAGCATGACGATCAGCAGCGCGGCCTTGCGAGGAAAGCGGCACGGCACAAGAAGATGACTGTTCATGCGCGGAACATCCCTGATAGATCGACGCCCGCTTCGAGGGGCGCGTTCGCGGCGTTTGGAAAGACCTGCGCCTTGGAGCCTGGCATCACCCACTCGGCAACGCGGCCGAAGACGTGATCGATGGCATTGAGTCCCTGGATCTGCGCCGAGTCTTCCTGGAAGCGTGCCATTTCCTCTTCCGGAAACATGGTGCCGTAGATACCGCCCTGCACGGCATCACCGATCAGGATCGTGATCAGGCCTTCGCCGTGATCGGTGCCGCCGCCGCCGTTGGCCGCCAACTGACGGCCGAATTCGCCACCAATCTGCAACACCACATTGGCGCGCACGTCTTCACGCAGATTGGCATACAGTGCGGCAAGCGCGCCATTGGTGCCGAACAAAGCGCGGGCATTGCTGGCGAATTCGTCGCGCTGATTGTTATGGGTGTCCCAGCCGTTGAAGTCCATCGACGCGACACAGATATCGAGCACGTCGTTACAGGCCATGGCGTCGTGCAGGTTGCGGGTCTGCAGCGCGAGGTCATAACCGACAGCGCTACCGTCGTTGAACAAATCCGCGATCCCCGATGGCACGGGCACCGTCGCCAGCCGTGCATCGATAATCGCACCGAGTTCACGCAATTTGCGCTCGTGCTCAAAGAACTGGTAGTAGACCGAGCGCGTGCTGACCGAGGCGCGGCGTTCGGCATAGTACTGCTTCAGGCCGCGCTTGAGCTTGTTCGAATTTTCAGTCAGGTCGCTACCCGGTGCCACTTCAGCCAGCGCGAATTCGCGCATGTCGGCGGCCGGGATCATGCGGTGATTGTCGATCAGACGCAGGTCGCTCAGCGCATCGGGATTGGGGCTAAATGAGAAGCGACGCGGTGAGGTGGTCAGTGCGATGACATTGCGGTTGGCGGCCTGCACGAGGCGTCCACCCCAACCCGAGCCGAAGGTGAATTTGTCAGCCTGGCGATTGCCCATCTCCATGGTGCGGATGGCGAGCTCGTGGTCGCGCGACTCGTCGTTCAGCACGCCGCAGATCAAGGCCACTTTGCCGGCGCTCCACATCTCGTGCAGCCATTGTGCCGCTTTCAAGATGCCGAACTGGGTGTCGCCGCTGGCGGCGGGTAGATAGTCTTCGTTCCAGCGTTGTTCAAGGACGGAGGTGGTGTCGTCGGTGCCTTGTGCAGAGGCGCGGATGCGCCAGAACTCGCGACCGTAGGTGCCATTCACCGACGAGAACGCCGGCATTAGCAGATGGCGCATGTCCGGCCCGCCATTCAACATGATGTTGGCCAGCAAGGGATGGTTGAGCGCGGCGAAATTGTCGGCGCGCGCTTCCCGCATGGCGAGCGGCAGACCGTTGCCGAAGACCGTGGCGAGCGCGAGGCTGGTGCGCAGAAAATGTCGGCGCGAGATAAATCGATGGGTCATCTTCAACGTCCTTCCTCGGCGAGCATGAACGGCGTGGCGATAATGAAATCGATGGCGGTACCGATGCGGCTATTAGTGCGTTCGCGAATGCCGGGATCCTTGCTTGCCAGCGGCAGGCGCGCCGCGCCAATCTTGTCCAGCCAGGCCTTGCCCGCGCCGTGGGTGAGTTCGGCGAGCGTCACGGCGGTGTCCGGAAAGTTCGGATGCAGTACGGCCGCCAGATCGCGTCCATAGGCGAGCAGAGCATAGAGATGGGCGCGTTCCAGCGCTCCGAAGTTCTTCAGACCGTCGGCCACGAAGCGTTGCCACAACCATGCGGCGCTAGTGCCGATGAAGTAGCCCTTGTCACTTGGCATGGTCGCGCGCCAGTCCTTGGGCCGTTCAGTGCCACCGAAATCTTCAAGGCTGTAGCCGAAATTCGCATCGGTCGCGCGTTTGTAGTTCTTGCGGAACAGCGCCGCGCTGCCGGCGGCCTCCGGGCCGTTCTGATGACCGAACACATCGTGCCAGGGCTCGAACGGGATCACTTCCTCTTCCCAGTACAGACGCCACATCTCTGGCAAGTCGTAATAGTGTTCGAGATTGGTGTCGGCAAAGCGGTTCGCTATCACCATGTTGCGTTCCATGCTGGTGAGCTGCTTGATGCGCTGACTGGAGTGAAACAAAGTCGAGATGGCGTAGGCGCGCAAGAAGCGCAACAGGTCTTTCTGGGCCATGCTGCGCCAGGCCTGGCGCAGCGCCGTGGCCTCGGCGGGCGAGATGCTGTCGTCGGCGATCGACTGCACGATCATGACCGGCAGGTTGTCCTGGCTTTCCTGGTAGGCGATGTCGTAGTGCGCCAGCTGGCGAATCATTTCGCGGCTGGTGGCACCGCTGATGGTGTGATGCAAGATCGATAATGACGTCGGTACATGACCGTCGGTGCCGAACACCACGTTCTCGGCCTCCCACTCGTTGGGCGCTTCCTTGCTGGTGAAAACCATGCCGGTCAAGGCCGCAGCGGTATTCTTGATGGTGACGTGTTCGTGATAGAGGCTGTCGCCTGTGCCGAGGATGCCGAAACCGAGCTGATGGAATTCGCGCGCGAAGTCCTCGTTGCAATAACACACGCCGTCGTAATAGCGATTGTTGCGGTGGCCATAGTGTTGGCCGATGGCGGCCGACAGCGCGCTGGTGGTGATTACTGCGTCATAGCTGTCACCACGCGCCAGTGAGGCCATCACATCGTCGTAGTAGCGCACCAACTGATAGTTGGATACGCCGCGGGCATGATTGACGGCGAGGTGAAAATTGGTCTCCCAGTAGCCGATGCGATGGCGAAACGGATTGCCACCACGCACGCGCGCCGCCATCGACCAAGTCAGCATGGCACCGTTCCACTCGCTGCGCGCGTAGCTGGCACGGTCTGCGCGCGGAATCATGTTGGCGGCATTGTTGCTCGCCCACAGGTTGCCGAGTGCGCGCAAGGTTTGCGGACGCTTGTCCATGGCTTCCTTGGCGAGCGTTTTGTCCGGCGGCGAGAGGCGCAGATTGTGTTCGCCAAAGGTCAGCATCTGCACAATGGCGGCCTGCGGTGTCATGTTTGCCCAGTCGTCGATCTGCGCGTCGCTGGCGTGGCCACCAAAAGCGAAGGTACGCAGCACCTTGCGCACTGCGGTCTCATTCCAGCGCGAATCGCTGACGACCTTGAGGCCCGGCAAGGTCGGCGGTTCACCTGTCACGGCTGCCAAGGTGGCGTGCGCGACATGCAACAGCATCACGCTGACGAGGCAAGCGACAACGCGCCGCCATGGCGTGGTCCTGCGTGAAAAAAAAGTGGCATGAGCGTTCAACGTGATGCAGTCCGTGTCAACAAATGTTTCGCGCAGACTAGGAGGACGGTACTTGTCACACAATGTAGGTCATGCCGTTTTGAGAACCGTCTGACAGCTCATTGATCGTTCTATGCGCGCGCTGTGACGAGACTCTCAACATGCGCGTCGTTGCGCCGGCCGCTTGCGCGCGCAGACGCCCGGTCATTGCTACGGCTAAACTCCACGCTGGCGTCGATAGCTGAGCAGGGAGTAGAGCCGTGTCGCTGAAGTCGTGGCTGGTCACCGTCATCATGAGTATCGCGTTCAGCGGAGTGTTCGCCGCCGAGCGTCTGGAGGCCCGCGATGTGCCGGCGCCGCTGGCGCCCTGGGTGTCATGGGCGCTGGATGGCGTGCCGGATCTGGACTGTCCACAGTTCTTCAATAGCGACCAACGTCGCTGTGTCTGGAGTGGCCTCTTGCACGTCGCGGTCGATGGGCACGGCGGCACCTTCGAGGTATCGCTGGCGAGTTACGCGCGCAGCTGGGCGGCCTTGCCGGGCGGCGAAGGGCAATGGCCGCAGGCCGTCACGGTGGACGGCAGCCCGGCGGTGATCGTCGCTCATCTCGGTCATCCGGCCCTGCAACTGCCGGTCGGCCAGCATGTGCTGCGCGGCCATTTCGAATGGCCGGTGCTGCCAGAAATCCTGCAGGTGCCCCCCGAGCTCGGGATGGTGGAATTGAATGTTGAGGGCGCGTCAGATCCGCGCATCACCGCCGGTAGCGGCGGCCAGCTATGGCTCAAGCGCCGGGCCGCAGCGGCGAGCGAGGGCGACCGGCTCGAGCTAAAGGTCTTTCGGCGCTTGGTGGATGAGTTGCCGATGACGGTCGACACCGTGCTCGAACTCGATGTCGCCGGCACACCGCATGAATGGCGTAGCGCCGGCATGCTGCTCGAGGGCGCGGTGCCGATGCAATTGACGAGCCCGTTGCCGGCGCGTCTCGAGGCCGACGGCGTGCTGCGACTGCAATTGCGGCCTGGCCATTGGCGCGTTGAATTGCGCAGCCGACAAAGCAGCGCAACCGCACGCTTAGGCCCGCCCCAGGCCGAGGCACCCTGGCCATCGGACGAGGTGTGGGCATTTGCCGCCCGCAATGCCTTGCGCCTGGTGGAAGTGCGCGGTGGCGCAGTCGTTGATCCGCGTCAGACCAATGCGCCCGAAGCCTGGCAGGGCTTGCCGACCTGGCGCATGACGCGCGCCGATGCGCTGCAATTCGTCGAACAGCGGCGCGGCGATCCGCAACCGGAGCCCGATCAACTGAATCTCGAACGGGACTTGTGGTTGGACTTCGATGGTGGCGGTTACACCGTGCAGGATCGCTTGCACGGACAGATGACGCGGCAGTGGCGACTGGACGCCAGTCCGGCCCTGCAACTCGGACGCGTCAGTTTGAATGGCGAAGCGCAATTCATCACCGCGTCCGGCGCGCAGTCGCGTGGTGTTGAAGTGCGTCGCGGCGCGCTCGACTTGCTGGCCGATTCCCGCCTCGCGCCTGGCCTGCTACCGGCGGTGGGCTGGGCGGTGGACGTCAATCAGTTATCGATTCGTTTGCACCTGCCGCCCGGCTGGCGTCTGTGGTCGGCGAGCGGGGCCGACAATGTGCCGGACACCTGGCTCAAGCGCTGGTCATCGCTGCTCGACTTGTTCCTGGTCTTGATCATCACCACCGCCGTGGCGCGCTTGTTCACGCGACGCTGGGCGGCCATCACCTTGTTGACGCTCGTGCTGATCTGGCACGAGAGCGAGGCACCGCATCAGATCTGGTTGCATCTACTCGCCGCCCAGGCACTGCTCGGTGGTTTGCCGGTCAATCGCTTTCGACGTCTGGTGGTGGGCTATCGCAACGCCGCGCTGGCGACCATGGTGGTGTTGTGCCTCGGTTTCATGATCACGCAGCTGCGCATGGGTTTGTTTCCGCAGCTCGCGCGGCCCTACGAAATCGTCGGCATGCAGGGGCCGACCACCGCGACGGTCGTGCCCGCTGCGCCCCCCGCCGCTGCGCCGGTGGGATCGCTGGCCGCAGGCATGGCCGGCAGCAGCGTGGCGGTGATGGAGACCCTGCGTGATGACGCACGGCAGATCGTGTTGTCGCGCGCCAAGCGCGGCAATGACGACACGCCGCCAGCGGGCCAGTACGACATCGATCCCCATGCCACCATTCAGACCGGTCCCGGTCTGCCAGCCTGGCACTGGGATACTGTCGCGCTAAGTTGGAACGGCCCGGTCAAGCGGGACCAAACCTTAACGCTCCACCTCATTTCGCCGCGCGGCAACCTGCTGTTGGCCTGCGCGCGGGTGGTATTGCTGGCAGCGCTGATGGCGATGTTCCTGCGCGACGCGCTGCGCGGCTCGCGCGCCTGGTTGACGACGCAGCGAAGTGCCGTGATCGTGCTGGTATTGTTGATCGCGTGCGGCACGATGGCGCCCGGCACGGCCCAGGCCGCCTTGCCTGACGAGGCCACCTTGCAGGAACTCACCCAACGATTGACGCGTGCACCTGCGTGTCTGCCGACTTGCGCGGCACTGTCGCGTCTACGCGTCGAACTGCATGACGAAGTTTTGAAGCTCACACTCGAAGTGCATGCCGCGCGTGCGGTGGCCGTGCCCTTACCCGGTGGGGCTGAACAATGGGTGCCGCGCAGCGTGGTGGTGGACGGC
Organism: Pseudomonadota bacterium; assembly: GCA_043782755.1. Lineage (GTDB taxonomy): Bacteria > Pseudomonadota > Gammaproteobacteria > JADJYF01. Next base: position 17,447 of record JAYWAC010000304.1, read on the forward strand.
GATGAACAGCGCGGCATGTTTCGCGATGAGGCGGGTGTGCTGTGGTTGGAGTTGGCCGAAGGTCGTCATCGCGTCGACATGCAGGGCGCGGTGCCCGTCGGGGCGAGCTTTCAATTGCCCTTTCCTCTGCTGCCCCAACGCCTCGAAGTCGCACTCGATGCTTGGCGTGTGACGGGGCAACGTGCCGATGGCGGCGCTGAGCCACAGTTGATTTTCACGCGCCTCGCGGCACGCGCGAGTGGCGGCGAACAGAGCTTGGAACCGCGTGCTTTGCCGGCCTTCTTCCGCGTCGAACGCCTGTTGCGACTGGGCTTGGATTGGCGTGCAGAAACGCGCGTTACGCGCCTCACACCCGCCGACAGTGCGGCCGCGCTGGCCATTCCCTTGCTGCCTGGCGAAGCGGTGACCAGCGCCGGCGTACGAGTCGTGGACGGCCGTGTGCAGATCAGCATGGCGGCCAGCGAGCGTGAAACGACCTGGAGTTCGGTGTTGACCCAGACCACTCCGCTGGTGTTGACCGCGCCCGATAGCCACGACTGGGTCGAGACCTGGCGCGCCGACATCGCGCCGCTGTGGCATGCCGAACTCGGTGGCCTCGCGGTCGTACATCATCAGAACGAACAGGGACAGTGGTTGCCGAGCTGGCAGCCGTGGCCGGGCGAAAGCGTGACGCTGGCCCTCACTCGCCCGCCCGGTGTCGAAGGTCAAAGCCTCACCATCGACGACAGTCGGCTCAGCGCGCGTCCGGCGCAGCGCGCTAGTGATTTCACGCTCGAATTCAGTCTGCGCAGTTCGAAAGGCGGACAGCACATCATGCGCTTGCCGGCCGCTGCCACGCTGAGCAGCGTCCTCGTCGACGGCGCGCCGCAACCCATTCGTCAGGAGGGCGAGAAATTGACGCTGCCGGTGGTGCCGGGCGTGCAGCATTTCACCGTCAACTGGCACAGCAGCGACACTATCGCTGCATTCTATCGACTACCGGACTGGTCGCTCGGCACACCCAGCGTCAATGCCAGTTTGTCGCTCTCGCTGCCGCAGGATCGCTGGGTGTTATTCGCCAGCGGCCCGCAACTCGGGCCGGCGGTGTTGTTCTGGGGCGGGCTGCTGGTGTGGTGCCTGGTGGCCATCGCACTGGGACGCACACACCTCACGCCCATCACTACCGCGCAATGGCTGTTGCTGGTGCTTGGGCTCACACAAATTGATCTGGTGTTCGGGTTGCTCGTGATCGCTTGGCTGTTCGCACTCGCCTGGCGCGAACGTATGGGCGAAAACCTCACTCGTTTCGCCTTCAACGCCGTGCAGGTGGCGCTCGCACTGCTGACCATGATCGCGCTAGGCATGTTGTTTCATGCCATCGAGCAGGGGCTGCTTGGTCAACCTGATATGCAGATCGTCGGCAATGGTTCGGTCGGCAGTGAGTTGCATTGGTTTCAAGATCGCGTCACGGACATCTACCCACAGGCCTGGGTGCTGTCAGTATCGTTGTGGATTTATCGCGGCTTGATGCTGCTCTGGGCCTTGTGGCTTGCCTTTGCACTGCTCGATTGGCTGCGTTGGGGGTGGCGCGCATTCAGTACCCATGGCCTGTGGCAAGCCGCGCCGCCACGCGTGACGAATGCATCGGAAGTCGAGATGTGATTTTTCTCTCCGCCACGGTGCGGGCGTAAAAATTTCGATCATTCCCGGTAGGTGCGAATTCATTCGCATATTCAATGGCGCGCTTCGACGACACGCCCATGAACAGCATGTGCGAATGAATTCGCACCTACAAAAACTGTCGCGAATCTCGGGGGGAGATCACTATGGAAGTCGGCATTTTCTACGCACCCGTCATCGGCCCCGCCAGCGCGCTTGAGCGCGGCATGGCCGGCCAGGACACGCAGCTCTATCAGACCATGCTCGCCAATCTCATCACACAGTCGCGTTATCTTGATGAGCACAACTACTACGGCGTCGCGTTCACCGAGCATCATTTGCAGGTCGAAGGCATCACGGTGTCGAACAACCCGGTGATGCTCGATCAATACGTCGCCGCGCGGACCAAAAATATTCGCGTCGGACAGTTGGGCCTGGTACTGCCGCCCGCCAATCCGTTGCGTGTCGCCGAAGATATCGCGGTGCTCGATCAGATGACCTGCGGTCGTGCCTTCGCCGGTTTCGCGCGTGGCATTCAATCGCGCTGGGTGAATATCCTCGGGCAGCACCTGCCGGGTCTCGCCGACAACATCACCGATCCGGCCGCCTACGATCGTGCCAAGCGTGAGATCTATGGCGAGTGCATCGACATCATCAAGCTGGCCTGGACCGAGGACACGTTTTCCTACCAGGGTAAGTACTGGCAGATCCCGGTGCCGAACATCGACTGGCCGGCGCGTGATCTGTCGCGTGAGATCGGCGGTGGCATCGATGCGCAGGGGCGCGTCACGGCGGTCGGCATCGCGCCGCGGCCCTATCAGAAACCTTATCCGCCCTTGTTCGAACCCTTTGGCTTCTCCGAAGAGACGGTCGAAACCGCCGCCTCGCGCGGATTGATTCCGGTCGCGATCCTGACCGACAAATCCATATTGCAAGGCCAGATCCGCGCCGCGCAGCGCGGCTATGCCAAAAGCGGCAAGAATTTTCCGCTGGGCGGTGGCATGGGTATCGCGCGCGAGATAGTGGTGGCCGATACCGAGGAAGAAGCCTGGCGACTGGGACGCTTGGCCTCCTGGGAATGGACGCAGTTTTTTTCGCGCTTCGGCTTCAACGCCGTGCTCGCCCATCCCGGCGAGGACTATCGCGAGATCCCCAATACCTGGGAGGCGCAGGTCGAGCGCGGCTTTGCCTGCTGCGGCACGCCGGACACCGTCACGCGCCAGCTCGAAGCGATGTTGAAAGATGCCGAGGTGGAGTATTTATGGTTGTTCACCCACGGCGAACTCGTGCCGCAGGCCGCCATGATGCGTCACTTTGAATTGCTGACCGAGAAAGTCTTACCACGCTTCGATACGCGGGTGCGTTGATGTATCCGCGAACTCTGTTGTTGGTGTTGCTGCTGATGGTGCCGCTCGCTGGCTGCGCCCCATTGCCGGCGCGCTGCGCGCGTCCCCTCGATCAGATGCCCGAGGCGCCCCATGCTCAGCAGAATCGCCGCCTGGTGACCTCGCTCGCCAGCGGCGAGGGCTGTCACGTCAAGGTGCGATTACCCGATGAGACGACCGCCAGCACCTGGCTGGCCGAGCGGGACGCGGCGGTAGCGGCGGCAGCGATCGCGGCACAGGCTTGTTGCGCTCAGCCGCAGGTGAAGAACATCGCCGACTGGGCGGCGGGTTTCAGCGCCTTTGACATCGCCTTCGATTGCGCGGCGCCGTAAGAAAATGCCGGCTATATCGGCAGTGGCCGCAGGGAATCTATCCCTATCTGGCCCGCAGCGCCTCGGCGCGACTTTAACGTCTAGCCAAAGCCGGTAGAATACGGACAGGTCCGCCGTCGGGTGGCATAGCTTCCAGGAGAGATCATCATGGGCTGGCAAAAAAATATTCTGCGCGTCAATCTCACTGCAGGCACCTGCAAGAACGAACCGCTCAACATGGCCTGGGCCCAGCAATATCTGGGTTCGCGCGGCCTCGCGACCAAATACCTCATGGAAGAAATCGACCCCAAGGTCGACCCGCTCTCGCCGGACAACAAACTGATCATCGCTACCGGTCCCTTGACCGGCACCATCGCTTCTACTGGCGGCCGTTGGACGGCGGTCACCAAGGGCGCGTTGACCGGCGCCATCGCCGCGTCCAACTCGGGCGGCCAATTTGGCGGCGAGTTGAAGATGGCGGGCTACGACCTCATCATTCTCGAAGGTCGTTCGCCGCAGCCGGTCTATCTCTACATCGAAAACGACAAGGCCGAGTTACTACCGGCCGACGCGTTGTGGGGTAAGTCGGTGTGGGAAGTCGAACCGGCCATCAAGAACATCCACAACGATCCCTTGATCCGCATCGCCTCCATCGGTCAGGCCGGCGAGTACGGCAATCGCTATGCCTGCATCGTCAATGATCTACATCGCGCCGCCGGCCGTTCCGGCGTGGGCGCGGTGATGGGTTCCAAACTTTTGAAGGCGATTGCGGTGCGCGGCACCCGGGGCGTGCGCCCATTTGACGCCAAGAAGTTCATGAGCGCGGTGAAGGTTGCCAATGAGGCGCTGGCTAATAACCCCGGTCGCAAGGGCATGACCTCTGACGGCACCATCTCGATGATGGACATCACCGGCACGGTCGGCGCGCTGCCGACCCGCAATAACCGCCAGGTGCAATTCGAAGGCTCGGACAAGCTCAACGCTCGGACCATGAAGGCGCCGAACGAGAACGGTCACGTCAACCTGATTCAGAACGGCGCGTGCTTTGCCTGCACCATCGGCTGCGGGCGCATCTCGCACATCGATCCCAAACATTTCTCAGTCAAGGACAAACCCCAATACCACCACGCCTCGGGCGGTCTTGAATACGAGACGGCCTATGCGCTCGGTTCGGCGGTGGGTGTGGCCGACATGGAAGCGGCGACCTATGCCGGCTTTCTGTGTAACGAATACGGCATGGACCCGATTTCATTCGGCGGTACGCTGGCGGCGGCCATGGAGCTTTATGAAATCGGTGCTATCACCACGGAACAGACCGGCGGTGTGGATCTAAAATTCGGCAACGCCGAAGCGCTATGCCTGATGGCCGAGCTGGCCGGCAAGGGCGAAGGCTTCGGCCGCGAACTCGGCCTGGGCTCCAAGCTCTTGACCGCCAAGTACGGTCACCCGGATCTGTCGATGTCAGTCAAGGGCCAGGAATTCGCGGCCTATGACGGCCGTGCCATGCAGGGCATGGGCCTAGGGTATGCGACTAGCAATCGTGGCGCCTGCCATTTGCGCGCCAATCCCTATGCCAGCGATTTCACTACCCAGGAAATCAAGGAAAAGCCCGAGGTGGTGCGCACCAGCCAGGATTTGATCTCGGCCATCGACGCCAGTGGTCTGTGTCTGTTTACGCTGCACTCCGGCGCGACCCCCGAACACTATGCGCTGCAACTCGACGGTGCCATCGAGGGCGGTTGGGATCTGGCGCGCTTCAACGAGACCGGCGAGCGCATCTGGAATCTCGAGCGTCAGTTCAATCTCGCCGCTGGCCTGACCGCCGCCGATGACACTTTACCCAAGCGCATACTCGAAGAGCCAGCACCCAGCGGTGTGGCCAAGGGTCGGGTCAGCGAACTGAAAGCCATGCTGCCCGAATACTACAGCCAGCGTGGCTGGAGCACGGACGGCAGGCCGACGGCGGAAACCCTCAAGCGTCTCGGCCTCACCTGACAAGCGATGCGCATCAACGTCAAATTGATGGGGTGGATGCGCGAGTATCTCGGGCCGGGTATCGAGCACTTCGACGAACAAGGTTTCGAGCTTGTCGAAGGCATGACGCTCGGTGCGTTGTCCGACAAGTTCGGTTTCCGCGTCGCAACGCCCTTCATGACCATGTGCAATGGCGACCACGTGCAGGACACCGCGCTCGACAGCACGGTGCTCAAGGACGGCGACGAAGTTTTGTTCGTGCCGCCCCTGAAAGGCGGCTGAAGCGCAAAGCGCAGTATGATCGCGCGCCGGCCGTAAGGCCGGCTCCTTCGAGTTCAGGAATGCCGCCATGCCTTTCATTGCAATACTGATGCTGGCCCTGACCTGGGCCGGCGTCGCCACTGCCGACGACGACAAACTCGAGCTGGTGGTCGCCGGACGGTCCCGGCACTACAGCCGCGCCGAGCTCGAACATGCGCTCACCAGCCACACCATCACCGTCGCCGATCCCGATCACGAGACGCCCATCACCTATGATGCCTTTGCGCTGAACGATGTGCTGAAACTGGCGGGCGCTGATGAGGCGCATGGCGACGAACTGGTGTTCGGCGCGCGCGATGGCTATGCGCCGACCGTGGCCCATGGCGCGCTGGCCGCGCACGCTGCCTTCATCGCCTATCGCGAACACGGTAATCCCAAGGGCTTTGGTCTGGTGAAGCAGGGCAAGGCCATGATCTCGCCAGCGCCCTTTTTCCTGCTATGGCAGGAAGGCCGGGCGCTCG
>JAYWAC010000305.1:0-8904 GCA_043782755.1 Pseudomonadota bacterium
CGTATTTCGACCAGCTGGCGGCTTTTGTCGGTTCCTACCTGAGTCTGCTGGACTGCCCTGTCGGGCGGATTTTGGATATCGGTTGCGGCGCCGGCCTCCTGCATCGTGGCCTGCGTCGTGCTTTTCACGGCGTAAAAATCGATGCCTGCGATGTCAGTGAATATGTCTGCGAACGCTTTGGCTGGCAGTGCGTCAGTATCGAGGATCTCGACGTCAGGAGCAGCTATGACCTCGTCATCTGCCACGATGTTTTGCAATACCTCGACGACAAGGCCGCCATGCGCGCGATCGACAAGCTCGCCGCGCTCAGCCATTGCGCGATGTTGTTCGGCGTGTTGACTGTCGAGGACTGGGACAACAACTGTGATCAGGAATTAACCGACAGCAACGCGCATATGCGCACCACGGCCTGGTATCGACGCCAGCTCGGCAAGCATTTCCACAACGCCGGCGGCGGGATCTACATCAAGCGTGATACCAATGTGGTGTTGTATTCGCTGGAGTCGTTCTGACGGCGTGCGCGGCGCTCACGCCTTGAAAGGAATAAAACGCAGCGCCACGCCATTATTGCACCAGCGCTGGCCGGTCGGCGCGGGACCGTCGTCGAACATGTGCCCCTGATGACCACCGCATTTCGCACAGTGGTATTCGGTGCGCGGCCAGATCAGCTTGAAATCCTGCTGAGTGGCGAGGTGACCCTCGATGCTGGTGAAGAAGCTCGGCCAGCCGGTGCCGCTGTCGAATTTCATGGACGAACTGAACAGCGGCAATTCGCAGGCGCGGCAGCTGAATAGACCGTCGCGCTTTTCCTCATTGAGTGGGCTACTGAAGGGGCGCTCGGTGTTTTCTTCGAACAGCACGCCATAGGCATCGGCGGGAAGTTGCGCACGCCAATCGTCGTGGCTGCGGGTAAGAGCAGGTGTGGGTTCGATGAGAGGAGTACCCGCTGCGCGCAGCGCTGGCCAGGTCTTGCGCAGCTCGGCGAGTGCGGCGGCATCGGCCGGTGTCGCAGCGTCTGCGCGATGGCTTCTGAACAAGCCGCTCAACAAACCACCGGCACCGAATTGCAGTAGGTTTCTGCGCTTCATCTCATCGCTCCGTTCGTGGTTTCCTTGTGAGAGTGACGCACGGACTTCCGGTTCCCCGCGCAGTCCTCAGCGTTCGAGATAATGCGCCATGAATTGCTCAAAGGGCTCGCCGCTGTCCGCTTCGAGACGTGCCTGCTCGGCGTGGGAGGCGCTCGCCAGCGCTTCGAATTCGCGCGTGGCTTCGGCACTCGGCGGCCGCGCGCGGAATTCGGCGCGATGCTTGAGCGAGAGTTCGCGCGTATAGCTGTGGAATTCGCTCTGGGATTCGCGCAATGCCGCCAGCACCCGTGCCGACGGTAGCAATTCGAGATTGTTGAGCGCCTCGACCTGACGCGCCACCGCGTTCTGGTAGACCGAGCTGCCCATATGGGCATCGAGATGAGCGGCGAGCGGTTGCATGCGCGCACAAATTTCCAGACTCCAGTCGTGCAGTGACACGCGGCCCCCATCACGCACCAGTTCCAGACCCGGCGTACGGCCGCGCAGTGCGACTGTCAGTTCGTTATATTCGATCTCATGCAATTCTTCGGCGGTCAGATTGGCGCTGACTTCGAGCAGACAAAACAACAGGAAGACTTCGGTAAAATAGAGCTGTTCGACCGCCACGCCGGTAGGCTCCATGCAGTTCACATCCAGCGCGCGCACCTCGACGTATTCGACACCACGTTTCTCCAGCGCCTCGCTCGGTCGTTCGCCCAGCAGGGTGGTGCGCTTAGGTCGGATGTAGCTGTAATACTCGTTTTCGATCTGCAGCACGCTGGTGGTGAGCTGGATGATCTTATCGCCGTCGCGCGTGCCTATCGCCTCGTATTCCGGATAGGGCAGCTTGAGCGCGCGGCGCAGATCGGCGACATAGCTCTTGATATTGTCATGGGAGACCAGCAGCGCTGACTGGTTCTTGTTCTTGTAGCCGATATCGCTCATGCGCAGCGAGGTCGCATAGGGCAGATAGAAGGTGCCGCGCTGCATCTGATGGAAGCGCGTGGTGCGGCCAGCCAGGAAGGACTTGCACACCGCCGGCGAATTGCCGAACAACAGCGGCACCATCCAGCCGAAGCGCTTGAAGTTGCGAATTAGCGCGAAATAGCGGTCGTTGATGAAATCTTGCAACGTGCCGCTGTGCTGTTCGTCGCCCTGAAAAGCCGGCCAGAATTCGGTCGGCAGGGAATAATTGAAATGCACGCCAGCGATGGCCTGCATGCGCCGCCCGTAACGATAGTCGAGCCCGACCCGATAGAGATGCTTCAAGCGGCCGATGTTCGAGCGGCCGTAGTCGGCGAGTGGGATGGCGCTGTCATCGGCCACCGCGCAGGGCATGCTCGCGGCCCACAGCACTTCGTCGTCCGGCAGATGCTGGTAGGCGAAGCGATGTACGTCATCGAGGAAGCGCACCGTGTCGCGACAATCGGTAAAGGCCGGCGTGATGAACTCGGCCAGCGCCTCGGAATAGTCGGTGGTGATACAGGGGTGGGTGAGCGCCGCGCCCCAAGCAGCCGGATGGCGCGTTAAGGAAATGGCGCCGTTCGCCGTGATGCGCAGGCTTTCCTTTTCCAGTCCTTTCCTGCCGCCACCGAGCAAACGAGCGGTGCCGGATGCGAGCATGCGCTCCAAGCGTTGTTCTAATTGTCGTCGCATAGATTTCGAGGCTCGAAGCGCGCGCCTGGGCGAGCACGCGTGGTTTAACGAGGCCGCAGTATAGCAGTGCCGTCCCAATGTGAAGCCCGCGCCAAACAAGGCCTCGTGGTGCCTGGACTTGGGAGCAATGGGCAAGCAAGAATGCGCTGTCCATGGACACCCGCATCCAGCGCGCGCCGGTGTGGCGCGCTAGCGGGACGAGCATCACACGAGGGTGATAGACATGATTTACGCACAACCGAAGTTCAGCCCGGGCGGCGACCGCTACATGCTGATCGAGTTCGGTGACGAGATGAATCTCGATCTGAATTTCATGGGCCAGGGCCTGGCCACGGCGCTGGCCGGTGGCACCATTTCCGGCGTGGTCGAGACCGCGCCCTGCTTCGCCACCACGCTCATCCACTACGAGCCCGAGATCATCGGCTACGACGATTTGAAGCGCGAGGTCGAGCGGCTGATCGGCTCGCTCGGCACCAGCGACGACATTGAGATGGACAGTCGGCTGTTCTACTTTCCAACCCTCTATCTCGACCCGTGGAGCCGCGAGTGCATCGATGACTACCGCGCCAAGATCAATCCGAGTAAGGAATACGATCCGGAGTTTGTCGCGCGCATCAACGGCCTGACTGACGTGCAGCAGTTCGTGCGCGTGCATTCGGGCACCGAGTACTGGGCCGCGAGTCTCGGCTTCTGGCCCGGTCTCGCCTTTCTCATGCCGCTCGATCCACGCTGTCGATTGACCGCGCCCAAGTACAACCCGCCGCGCACCTGGACGCCACAGGGCACCTTGTCGATGGGCGGCATGTCGACCGCCATCTATCCAGTCGCGAGTCCGGGCGGCTATCAGCTGTTCGGCCGCACGCCGGTGCCTATCTGGGATAGAGAACGGCGTTTCGCTGAATTCGAAGGCGATCTGTGCATCTTCAAACCGGGCGACCGCTTGAAGTTCGTGCCGTGTTCCATGGAGGAATACCTCGAAGTGGAACGCAAGGTCACGGACGGCAGTTACAAGTACAACATCGTCGAGTACCAGCGCTTCTCGGTACGCAATTACAAGAACTGGGTAAAGCGCCTCGACCTGAACGCGCGGTTCTGACGGAGAGTGATGATGTTCGAAGTGATCAAGGCGGGGCTCGAAACCTCAATTCAGGACTGGCCGGGCCGCATCGGTTATTGGAACAAAGGCTTTCCGCCGTCGGGGCCCATGGATTCGTGGTCGTTCCGGCTCGCCAATCTATTGGTCGGTAACGCAGTGGGTGATGCCGGTCTTGAGTGTCAGTTCATGGGGCCAACCTTGCGCTTTGCGCGCGATGGTGTGATCGCCCTGACCGGCGCCGACATGCAGGCCAAGCTCGACGACGTGCCGGTGCCGCCGTGGCAAAGCATCGCGGTGCATGCCGGTCAGACTTTAGCGATGTCCTTTGCCAAAGTCGGTGCGCGTGCCTATATCGCCTTTGCTGGCGGCATCGATGCGCCCTTCGTGCTGGGCTCACGCTCCACCTTTCACAAGGCCGGTATCGGCGGTCTCGACGGTTATGCGCTGAAGGTCGGCCAGACCGTGCCGGTGCTGGTCGGGCAGGGGCGGGCGGGACGACATGTGAAAGCGGCGGCGCGGCCTGTGATTCGCAGCGACAAACGCTGGGACGTGGAAGCAGTAGCGGGCCCCAACGACGACTGGATCGACGCCGAAGGCCACGCACGTTTTCTGGCGACCGACTGGAAAGTATCAAGCAAGAGCGACCGCACCGGCTTCCGTCTCGAAGGCCCGCAATGGACCTTTACTGCCAAGGCTTACAACAAGCTGCCGGAGCACGGTTCGGAGCCGGCCAATATCCTCGATCAGGGTTATCCGCTCGGCGCCATCAATCTGGCGGGTCAGACACCTATCATCCTGGTCAGCGATGGGCCGAGCATGGGCGGCTTCATTAATCCCTATACGGTGCCGAGCTGCGCGTTCTGGAAGCTGGCGCAAGCACGGCCGGGGGATGCGTTCAAGTTCAAGGCCGTGAGCGTGGCTGAGGCGCAGGCGGGTGCGCTTACGATCAAAGCGCTATGCACGCAGAGCAGTATCGAGAGCTGAGCGCAGGGTGGCCGGCTCAGGCCGCCGGTTCTAATCCGTTCTGCGCCATCGCCACTGCGCGGAAGATGGCACGGCCCTTATTCATAGTCTCTTCCCATTCCAACTGCGGCACGGAGTCGGCGACGATGCCGGCCCCGGCTTCGATATAGAGGCGGCCTTGGTGCATGACTGCGGTGCGAATGGCGATGGCGGTATCCATGTTGCCGTTCCACGATAGATAGCCGACCGCGCCGCCGTAGATGCCGCGCTTTACTGGTTCGAGTTCGTCGATGATCTGCATTGCGCGAATCTTGGGTGCACCCGACAGCGTGCCTACCGGCAGCGTCGCACGCAGCACATCCATCGCGCTCTTGTCGGCACGCAATCGGCCTTCCACGTTCGACGAGATGTGCATGACGTGCGAATAGCGCTCGATGACCATCTGCTCGGTGACGCGCACGCTGCCGATTTCGACCACACGGCCGATGTCGTTGCGATGGAGGTCGATCAGCATGAGATGTTCGGCGAGCTCCTTCGGGTCGCTGAGCAACTCCCGCTCAAGCGCTGCGTCCTCTTCCATTGTGCGGCCACGCGACCGCGTGCCAGCCAGTGGCCGCGAGGTCACGATGCCATTTTCGAGCCGCACCAATACCTCGGGCGACGAACCGATGACCTGGAAATCACCGAGGTCGAGAAAAAACAAATAGGGCGAGGGATTCAAGTGACGCAGCGCGCGGTAGACATTGAGCGGTGGCAGTGAAAGTTCTACCGACAGGCGCTGCGCCAATACTACCTGCATGACATCGCCATCGACGATGTACTGCTTGATACGCTCGACGGCCTGCTGGAAAGATTCTCTACCGAACTCCGATTGAAAATCGACCTCGCGCAAGGGCGCGTCGGTCGAGTGCAAGGGAAAGGCCGGCGCCGGTGCCTGTAGACGCGCGGCCAGCGCCGCCAGTTCGCGCTTGGCGTCGTCAAGCAGCGCCTCGTCGTTTGTATCGATGTATTTGACCAGCAGCAATTCACCACGCAGGTTGTCAAAGATGACGAACTCATCGACCTGCATGAGATAGATGTCGGGCGTACCTAGCGGATCCGGCGGCATCGACGCGCGCAGTCGTGGTTCGATATAGCGCACCGTGTCGTAACCGAAATAGCCGACCAGGCCGCCGCAGAAGCGCGGCAGTTCTTCCACTGTGGGCGCGTGAATGCGTGCCTGATAGTCAGCAATGAAAGTCAGCGGATCCTCGCTCTCGAATTCCTCTACCGGCACACCATGATCGCAAACGGCAACGTGATTGCCGCACACCACGATCGTTCGCACCGCTGGCAGACCGATGATCGAATAGCGACCCCATTTCTCGCCGCCCTCGACTGATTCGAGCAAGAAAGTATGACGCCCCAGCGCGAGCTTGGCGTAGGCGCTGAGCGGGGTATCGAGGTCGGCCAGCACGCGACGCGTGACGGGAACGCGGTTGTAACCGGCCGCGCGCAGTGCTCTGAAACTTTCGGGTGTCACGGGCTGCAATCTCTGCTTAATGCTGGTATCGGCGCGGTGATCCATGACTGCCGCGCCCGGCGTGGGGCGGCAAGGGTAATCGATTCACGCTAGCCCAACAAGGCAGATTTCAGCCACCGTAGTCGAGCAATTCCCAGCGCTGCTGGCCACCCTTCAAGAAGCTGCTGTCGGCGCTTTCGCGCCGTTCCAGTTTCACCAGGCCAACACCCGGGGCGTACCACTCGTGTACTTCGACGGCAACGCTTGCCGTGCTGTTGCCTCTATCGGTCGGCACGGTGGCCAGGCCTTGCCCCTCGACCAGCAGGCAGTGGCTGAAACTACCGGCCGCAACCACGACTTCGGCGTCGTCCGTCACCACTTTTTTTTCCAGGTCGACGGTCAGGCGATGGGGAATGATGCGATCCCGTGGTTCAAAAGTACGGCTCTCGGCCAGCGAGATGGTGGAGCGCACCTGCCAGGTCGTGCCGGGTGTCAGCGTTGCCGGCAGCACCACGCGCGGTTGAGCGTCGGGCTGCGGGCCATGCATGCCGGGCCGCAGACTGGCGATGCGTTCGACACCGGCACCGTGATAGCGAAGGTAATCGGCTGAGCCGGTTTGGGCGGCTTGCAGGTAGACCGTGTTGTCCATGCCGGGTGCGAGGCCGGCGTTCTGCATGAGGTAGCGGTTCTGGTGGTTCTCGTCCAAGACCGTGTCGCTCACCGCGTAATGCCACCAGCGCGGCGCTTCGAGTGGATAGTAGTTCGAGCCCGAGAGCTTGCAGCCAGTCAGTGCCGCCACGGCCAGGAACAGCACCCAGATGGCGCGGACGCTAGCGGTCTGGAACACGGGTTGGACCTGGTCGTGGAACCGGGCCATAGCTTGTCGGATGGGGCCGTCCTTGGCCAGCGTCCCGTCGGCGCGGGCTCGTCGTCTTGTCTTACGTGGGCGATAGCGTTGTTGTTATTTCATCCCGGCCGCGTGTACGGCTCAGGCACTCAAGGACTGGTCGTTGGTGTAAAAGATGCCGGTCAACTCCTGCTTCTCGGTCAAGGCGAGACGCAGCAGCACGCGCGCACCAATGGCGCGGGCACGGCTGAATACCTCGTCGGCGGTCTCGAACGGAATGTACTCGCCGTTCAGATCCCGGTATCCATGGAATCGGGCGGACTGGCTCAGCTTCTTTAATGCATTCATGGTCGGCTCCGTGGCTCGAATGTCTTCGACGGTCTCCAAAGCAACAAGCGTTCCAGGGGCTGTCGGTGGGACCCGGGGCGGTCAGGAATGAGAACCGCTTGGTGTTTCGACTGAGGTTCTGTGATGAGGTTCGCGTCCGTGCGGAAGTGGATCCTTCAACTCACCAGGCAGTTTGTCTCTTGTAGACGACGCCGGCACTTGAGTCCGACGTGTCATTACTTCTCTGCACAAGCTTCTCGGTCTCGATCGCGGCCACGCCGCGCGCTGTGCACTCAATGCTGCTTTTTGAGTGCCTTCATGGCCCGTTCCAGGCCATCGATGGTCAAGGGGAACATGCGATCGGATAGCAGTTCCTTGACCATGCCTATCGATGGTATGTGTCCCCAGTATTCTTCCGCCTGGGGATTGAGCCACACCGCATAGGGGAACACCGCCAGTAGACGCGCGATCCAGGTCGCACCCGCTTCCTCGTTCCAATGTTCGACGCTGCCACCGACAGCCATGATTTCGTAAGGGCTCATGGTGCCGTCGCCGACAAAAACAATTTTGTGATCGGCGCCGTAGGTATGCATGACCTTCTGGGTCGGCACGCGCACATTGGCGCGCATGCTGTTGTCACGCCATACCGTTTCATAAACGAAGTTATGAAAATAGTAATGTTCGAGATGCTTGAACTCGCTGCGCGCGGCCGAGAACAACTCTTCGCACACCCGCACGTAAGGGTCCATCGAACCGCCGACATCGAGGAACAATAGAAGCTTGGTGGCGTTATGCCGCTCCGGCACCATCTTGATGTCGAGCAGGCCGGCATTGCGCGCTGTTGAGCGGATAGTGTCGGGCAGATCCAGTTCGTCGGCCGCGCCTTCGCGCGCGAAGCGGCGCAGCTTGCGCAATGCGAGCTTGATGTTGCGCGTGCCGAGTTCGACGCTGTCGTCGAGATTCTTGAAATCGCGGCGTTCCCAGACCTTGACGGCGCGACCCTGACGTCCTTCTTCCTGGCCGATGCGCACGCCTTCGGGATTGTAGCCATGGGCGCCGAAAGGCGAGGTGCCGCCGGTGCCGATCATCTTGCTGCCGCCGTGGTGGGCTTTCTTCTGCTCCTCGAGGCGCTGACGCAGCGTCTCCATGAGTTTATCCCAACCGCCCAGCGCCTCGATCTGTGCCTTCTCTTCGTCAGTGAGATTGAGTTCCTTCTGTTTGCGCAGCCACTCCATCGGAATCTCACCGAGCAAGTGATCGAACAACATCTCCTGACCGCGAAAGTGTTCGCCGAAGACCTGGTCGAAGCGGTCGAAGAAGCGTTCGTCCTTGACCAGCGTCGCGCGCGACAGGTAGTAGAAGTCGTTGATGCTGAAGCCGCAGATACGCGCTTCGAGCGCGCCCATCAAGGTCAGATACTCGGTGATCGATACCGGTATCTGCACTT
>JAYWAC010000306.1:0-8882 GCA_043782755.1 Pseudomonadota bacterium
AAGGCCATACACGACGCAGGTAGAGCACTACCTCAGATAATCTCCGCCCACTCCAGCTTTGTATAAATCGTGGGGATCTCTCAGGGTCCGACTTCAGTCGGACATTCATCCCAGAGCCTGTCTCGCTGGCGCGCCACGAATGTCCGACTGACGTTGGACCCACAATCCTCCTCCTTGGAGCTGCTCAGCCTGTCCGGCTCACGCCGTCACCGTTCCACCCCGCCGCAGCAGATACAGCAACGGCCCGAAAGATCCTGCCAGTAAGGTCACGATCACGAACGGCCAGGCATTCAAGCCGCGACCTCGTGCGTCGTTCACCATCCAGATCATGGCCAGCACGCTGGTCACAACCAGATCGCACAACACCTGGGCCGTACCCCAGTTGGCGAAGCTGGACATAAAGATGCCGACGTAGCCAACCTCCCACATCGCATAGGCCGAGACCAGACTGAAAGGAATGAGAATCAGCAGTAGCACAGAAGGTTTGATGTTCATGAGTGTTCTCCCGTTTTCAAACTTTGCACGCACGTGCGTGGTCTCTACCATCGACGCGGCGCGCTGGCCGCGCAATTACGTGCCGGGTAATTGTGGCACGCACGGTCGGCGCTATGCTGCGTGACGTTGATAGCGCGTTGAGGCTCTGCACATGACACAAATCACGGTGACCATGCCTGAACTGTCCTTCGGCGCGCTGCTCCGGCACTGGCGCACCAATCGCAAGCTGAGCCAACTCGAACTCGCACTCGAAAGCACGGTGTCACAACGCCATTTGAGTTTTCTCGAATCGGGTCGCGCACGGCCCAGTCAGCAGATGGTGATGCAGTTGGCCGAAGCCCTGGAGGTACCCTTGCGTGAACGCAATTCGCTGCTGACCGCCGCAGGCTTTGCGCCGTTTTATCGTGAGCGTGGCCTGGCGGAACGCGACATGCTGCCGGTGCAGGATGCGCTGACCCGCATGCTGGCCCATCACGAGCCCTATCCGGCCGTGGTGGTCGATCGCGATTACGACGTGCTGCTGGAGAACCGCGCGTTCACAGCCATGATCGGATTGTTTGGCGACCCTGCCACGGTGTGGGCGGCTTGCTGTCCCGACGGCCGACCGAATCTGCTGCGCCTGACGTTTCACGCCGCTGGCGCGCGACCCTTCATCCGCAACTTCGACGAAGTCGGGCCGTTCATGCTGCAACGTCTCTATCGCGAACTGGCGGCTGCGCGCAACGACAAGGCGATGGCCTTCATCGAAGAACTGCGCCACGACCCGAGCATTCCCGAACAATGGATCAGCGCCACGCCGGCCACGACCTCGCCACCGGTGTTGCCGCTGGTCATGGGCCGCGACGGCGTGGAACTGCGACTGATCTCGATGATCTCGACCTTCGGCACACCCTATGACATCACTACCGATGAGATCCGCGTGGAGACGTTTTTCCCTGAGGATGCGGCGACCGAGACTTTGTTGAAAAGTCTGGCGTTGTAGGTGCACATTCGTTCGCACTTTCATTCGGCCTCTCTCCGCAATCTTTGTGGGTCAGACTTCAGTCTGACATTCATGCGTTGCCGAGGGGATCAGTTCTGAGTGAGTGTCAGACTGAAGTCTGACCCACAAAGGAATGGGGCCGCTTCTATTGGGTGATCAGTTCCAGAGCCACACCCAATTCATGCGCAGATTCGGTGCTGCGCGAAATCAAAACACGAGTTCCGCGTCGAGATCGTAGTCGTCGGAATCGATCACACGCACGCGCACCCTCTGACCAGGGGACAAGTCACCACCACCGTCGATGCGCACCACGCCATCGATTTCAGGCGCATCGGCACTGCTGCGCGCGATAGCCAGATCTGCGTCGATGGTATCGATCAGCACCGTCATTTCGCGGCCGATCTTTTGCGCGAGTCGCGCGGCGCTGATCTCGGCCTGGGTTTCCATGAAGCGCTCCCAGCGCTCGAGCTTGAGTTCGTCCGGCACCGCGCCTTCAAGTGCATTGGCCGCCGCACCCGCCACCGCCGAATACTGGAAACAACCGACGCGATCAAGTTGTGCCGCTTCGAGAAACTCCAGCAGAGTTTCGAAATCCTCAGCGGTTTCACCGGGAAAGCCGACGATGAAGGTACTACGCAAGGTGATAGCGGGTTGCGCCGCTCGCCAGGCCTGCACTCGTTCCAGCGTCTTCTCCGCCGCCGCCGGGCGACGCATGAGTTTCAAAATGCGCGGGCTGGCATGCTGAAAAGGAATGTCGAGATAAGGCAGCAAGCCTTCTTCACTCATCAGGGGCAGCACGTCGTCGACATGGGGATAGGGATAGACGTAATGCAGGCGCACCCACACACCAAGCGCCGCAAGCGCCGCACACAAGGCCTGGAAGCTGGTCTTCAAAGGCTTGCCCTGCCAGAAACCGGTGCGATAGCGCAGATCGGAACCATAGGCGCTGGTGTCCTGGGAAATCACCAGCAACTCGCGCACGCCGGCCGCAACCAAGCGTTCAGCCTCGTCCATCACCTCGCCTATCGAACGACTGACCAGCGGTCCGCGCATGCTGGGAATGATGCAGAAGCTGCACTTGTGATTGCAGCCTTCGGAGATCTTGAGATACGCGTAATGGCGCGGCGTGAGCTTGATGCCTTGCGGCGGCACCAGATCGGTCAGCGGATTGTGTTCGCGGGTCATGGGTGCATGGGCATGTACGGCCGACAACACCGCTTCGTATTGTTGTGGACCGCTGACGCTCAATACGGAGGGATGCAGATTGCGGATGTTTTTTTCATCGACGCCCAGGCAACCGGTGACGATGACCTTGCCGTTCTCGGCGAGCGCTTCGCCGATCGCATCCAGCGACTCCTGCTTGGCGCTATCGATGAAGCCGCAGGTGTTGACCACCACCAGCGCGGCGTCATCGTAACTGGGTGAGATGGCATAGCCCTCGACGCGCAATTGCGTGAGGATGCGTTCCGAATCGACCAAGGCTTTTGGACAGCCGAGGCTGACAAAACCGATTTTGGGAGCTGCTTTCATAATGCGGGGGCGGCGCGCGCCGGAGACGGTGGAGCGCGCATTCTAAAGAGCGGGGCGGGATTCGCCTACACAGCGCGCGCCCGGGATCTCAATGGCCGATCTCAATAGCCGAGCGCGCAGCCGTCGAAACGCGGCTCACTGGCCGCCAACCAGCCATCGGCCGTGCGCTGAATGCACTGGTAGCCGCCCATAAAATGCAGCACCGCATGGCTGTGAGGCCGCAGCTCATGGCCACGAGCTTCCAGCGCCGCCAGCAGAGCGGGCGGGAACCCCGCTTCGTACAACACGATGCCACCGTCCGATGCGCGCGCCTGGCTCGGGCTGTTGAGACCATCGTGGCGCATGCGCGGCGCGGCGCCGGCCGCCTGAATATCCATGCCGAAGTCGAGGTGATTGACCAACACCTGCACCTGACCCTGCGGCTGCACATCGCCGCCCATCACGCCCAAGGCCATATAAGGCTCGCCGTCCTGCATGACGAAAGCGGGAATGATGGTGTGGAAAGGTCGCTTGCCTGGCGCGTAGCTATTGGGCAGACCTTCCTCAAGCGTGAAGCCCGCCCCACGGCATTGCACGGCAAAGCCGAGATTCGGTGCAACAAGTCCACAGCCGAAGCCTTGAAAGATGCTCTGGATCAGCGACACCATCATGCCGCGCTCGTCAGCCACTGTTAGATAGGTAGTGTCACCAAGCGCAATGCCTGGCGCGCCAGGTCGCGGCGTCTGGTTGGCGCGCAAGCCGATGGTGGCTGCGCGTTGCGCCGCATAGGCCTTGTCGACTAACGCGGCGATGGGCACTTGCGCATACGCTGGATCGGCGTAGTAGCGCGCGCGATCCTCAAAGGCCAGCTTCTTGGCTTCGATGAAGGCATGCCAGTAGTCATGACCATGGGGCGCACTGTCGGCGAGCGGCAGCGTCTCCAGCATGTTCAAGATCTGCAATACCGCGAGGCCCTGACCATTGGGCGGCAGCTCGTAGACGTCGTAGCCGCGATAACGGGTGGTGAGCGGCGTTACCCACTCGGCTTGCGCGCTGGCGAGATCATCGGCCGTGATCGGCGCGCCACAAGCGGCGAGAAAGGCCGCGAGTTGTTGGCCGAGCTCACCTTCATAAAAATCATCAAAGCCGCGCGCGGCGATACCTGCATAGGTGTTGGCCAAGGCTGGGTTGCGAAAACGCGTGCCCGCGCGCGGCGCTGTACCAGCGGGCATGAAGACCTGCTTGAAGCCTTGTGCGAGTGTGCCCAGAGGCGCATCGCAGACCGCCGTCGCGCAATGTCCCCACCAGGCTGCGGTAGCCGGCCCTATCTCGACACCACGGGTCGCGTGGGCGATGACCGGTGCGTAGATACGCTCCAGGGACAGACGACCGAAACGTTCATGCAAAGCCTGCCAGCCCCGTACCGCGCCCGGCACGGTGGCCGAGTGCACGCCGTGAATCGGAATGCTGCTTGCATCGCCGAGACGCGCGCGCAGTGCCGCGAGGCTTTGGCCTTGGGGTGCGCGACCGCTGGCATTGAGACCATGCAAGCTGCGCGCGGTCGGATCCCAGACCAGCGCAAACAGATCGCCGCCGGGTCCGCACATATGCGGTTCGATCAAACTCAACATCGCATTGGCGCCGAGCGCTGCGTCGACTGCGCTGCCACCGGCCTGCAATAGATCAATGGCGACTGCGCTGGCCAGGCGCTGACTGGTGGCCGCCGCGCCATGTCGTGCCGCGACGGGTGTGATGGCGTTCAAGCCGGCTTCCATGCGAGGCCAATGGCGCGGCCAACGAAGGCCGGGCGTGGAACGCGACTGTGAGCAAGCTGGATCTCGGCCAGCCGCTGCTGCGCACGCTCGGGCATGACCGAAGCGCGGCGCGTGGCGAAGCTGATATGCACGAACACAAACTCCGCCTGCGCCGACAGATAGCGCTGTTCGCGATGATAGAGCTCTTGATAGATATGAATGCGGCGACGATCGTAGCCCAGCAACAGCGTGCTCATTTCGAGCGCATCACCGGCCATCAATTCGCGTCGGAAATCGATACTGGAGCCAACCATGAACATCGACGCTTCGCCCTGGTGGGTGTAGCCCCAGCCCAGACCAAAGTCGTCAAACATCGGGCACGAACCGTCGTCATAGGCCGACACATAGTGGGCGACATTCATGTGGCCATTGGCATCCAGCCATGCCGGTTTGACCAGGGAATAGCCGATGTAGGGCGTGGGCACGGGGGCGGTGCTGGTGGGGTCTTGCATGCTCTTTGAACGGTCAGCGGGGCTGAGTTATTGGATGGCGAAATCTGAGTGAAGGGGCGGCGCGTGTCAATCCATGCGGCGATTGCGCGTCGGAATGGAATGTGTGAATGCTCGCATCTACAAGGCTTCGTTTGAATTCATCGTAGGTACGACCATTCGCACAT
Source organism: Pseudomonadota bacterium (assembly GCA_043782755.1). Taxonomy (GTDB): domain Bacteria; phylum Pseudomonadota; class Gammaproteobacteria; genus JADJYF01. Next base: position 5,417 of record JAYWAC010000306.1, read on the forward strand.
TCCTTCTATCGTCTCACACCATCCGCGCGTAATTCTGCAATTCCCAATCTGTCACCGCGCTCATAAATCGGTGCCATTGCCATTCGCGGCTGCGCGCATAGGCATCGACAAAGCCCGCGCCAAAGCACTGCGCGGCGAGCGCCGAGCCGCGCCATTGTGCGATGGCGTCCGGCAGTGAATGCGGAAAGTCCGGCCCTGATGGTGTCGAATCGCGCGCCGCATCACCCGCGCAGACGGCAGTTGGTTCCATGTCCGCCTCCAAACCCATCCGCCCGGCGGCCAGCATGCCCGCCAGCACCAGATGCGGATGTACATCAGCGCCGGGCACGCGGATCTCGATGCGCGCGTGCTCGGCATGTTCCAGCACAGCACGATAAGCGACGGTCTTGTTGTTCACGCCCCAAGCGTTGCGACGCGGCGCGATGGAGTCCGGCGCAAAGCGCTTATAGGAATTGATGGTTGGCGCGCATAACACGAACAGCTCCGGCACGTAGCACTGCAGACCGGCGATAAAGGCGCGCAGTGTGGCACTGGGTCCATCGGCATCGAAGCATGCGTTATCGCGACCTGCATCGCGCCACAAGGAGATATTCAGATGCGCGCCGGCACTCTGCAGTTCCGGTGCGACGCATGCCATGAAACAGGCCAGTCGTTGCTCGCGGTGAGCAAGGATGGCGGCGAGACTGCGCGCCAGCACCGCGTTGTCGGCGATGGCGAGCCCAGTGACCGGCGCGAGCGATGCTTCGATGAGACCTTTGAATTCGTGATGTACGGCGGCAAGCGGTGTGTCCATGCTCGTCGCCCACCGTTCAAGCGCATGGAGAAAGGGCGCGCTGGCGGCCTGGTCGACCAAGCCATACATGCGTTCAAAAGCCGGCGCGAAACTGAGTTCGGTCACCGACTTGGCGGCCAAGGTGTTCGAGCTTTCGTTCAGCAGACGAAATTCGAGTTCGAATCCACCACGCACGGTCAAACCGAGTGCTGCATAACGCGCGAGTTCGGCGCGCAACAAAGCGCGTGGGCAATAGGCGTGATAAGGCGGCTGAAATTCACCGAGGATCAAAAGCCCCTCACCGCCCGCATCGAAGGGCGCATGTCGCGCGCTGCTGACATCGAGCATGAGCTTGCCGTCGGGATAGCCGCCCTCGGCGTCCTCGAAGGGCCCGAAGGCTATGGGTAGATCGGCGGCGTCCTGGGCGAAGATAGTCGTGGTCATGGCGAGGCCATGGTCCAGCGCTGCCGATAGTCCTGCGACGCTGTAATGCTTGGCGCGCAGGCGGCCGTCCCAGTCGAGACAGCCCAGAGTGACATGGCTCAGGGCGCGCGATTCAACAGCGCGGAGAATGTCAGCGGCGTCGGTCGCGCGGAAGGCGGTCATTGATCTGCATGCTCTCGCAAGGGCTGTCCGACTGTAGGTGCGACCATTCGCACATTGAATTCGCTGTGTACGGCTTGCGCTAGGGAGTGAACGTGCGAATGGTCGCACCTGCATAGAATGTTCGGAATCAGCCTGGAACCTCATCACCTTCATACTCGAAGATCTTGCCGCGATTCAGCAGTCCCTGCGGATCGAGCGCATGTTTCAAGCGCCGCATGAGGGCGATCTCGGTCTCACTGCGGCAGATACCGAGCCAGGGTTTTTTCTCAAGGCCGATGCCATGTTCGGCTGACACTGAACCCTCGAGTTTTTCCAGCGGGCCGTAGATCGCTGCTTCAATGGCGTGACGATGGGGTTCGATGTCACCGCTGGTAGCGACGGCGAAATGCAGGTTGCCGTCACCGAGGTGACCGAAAGAAAAGAACTGCCCGTCAAAGGGCAGGGCTTCGATACGGGCGCGCACCTGCGCGACATAGTCCGCCATCGGTGGTGTGGCCAGACTGACGTCGAAGTAGACCACCTGACCGAGGTCGAACAGATGCTCGACTTCGTCACGGATGCGCCAGATGGCAGCACGCTCGCTGTCGGATTTCGCCACCAGCGCATCGGCCAGCAGACCGTTCTCATGCGCACGCATGAGCGCTGCTTCAAATACTTCCGCCTCACGTTCCTGATCGGCGCCGAGCGTCTCGACGATGGCGTAGAACGGATGCTCAGCACCGATCTGCGCCGCCGCACCACCGATCTTGCCGCGCTGATAGAGAAAGAAATCCGGCCACATCACTTCATAGGCCGACAGATTGCCGGACAGTGCGCCATCGAGATAGGACAGGAATTTCAACACCGCGCCGAATTCCGGAAACGCGACCAAGGCGGTGTGACGCGCCGGTAGCGAGGTACGCAAGCGCAACACCAGGCGCGTGACGATACCGAGCGTGCCTTCCGAACCGATGAACAACTGCTTCAAGTCGTAGCCGGAATTGTTCTTCAACATGTGATTCATGGACGACACCACCGTGCCATCACTCAAGACCGCTTCCAGACCCAGTACATTGTCGCGCGTCATGCCGTAACGAATGACGCGCAGACCGCCGGCATTGGTCGAGACATTGCCGCCGATCTGACAGGAACCTCGAGCGCCGAGGTCGACCGGGAACATGAGACCAGCGCGCTCCGCCGCTTCATGAACGGCTTGCAGCGGCACGCCGGCCTGCAGGGTCATGGTACGGCCGAGAGTGTCGAGTTCCTCGATGCGATTCATGCGCTCGGTGGAGATCACGACGTCGTCCGGCGCGGTGTCGGCGGCATGCACGAGACCGGTCAGACCCCCGTGCACGATCACATGTTGATGGCGCGCGTGGCAGAGCTTCATGACCGCCGCGACTTCTTCGGTGGTGGTCGGCCGCACGATGATCCGAGCCTGGATAGTGTCGGTGCGCCACACACCGGCGGCGCGCTGGGTGGCATCGGTGCCGGACAATACATCGCCGCTGGTCAGCACGCCCTGGATAGCGTTCAGCAAGTCACTCATGTCATTCTCCCCTTTCACGCTTACGCCGATTTGGCCAAGGCCTGATCGATATCCCACAGTATGTCCGACAAGGTTTCGAGCCCCACCGACAGACGAATCATGTCAGGCATCACGCCCGCTGCTATCTGGTGTTCTTCGCTCATCTGGCGGTGGGTGGTCGAGGCCGGATGAATAACCAGGGTCTTGGCATCGCCGACATTGGCCAGATGACTTAAGAACTGCACGCCCTCGATGAAGCGCGCGCCCGCCGCGACACCGCCCTTGATGCCAAAACTCAAAATCGCGCTCGCACCGCGCGGCGTGTATTTGCGCGCGAGGTCGTGGTACTTGTCGTTCTTCAAACCCGGATAACGCACCCAGGCCACGCGCGGATGATCCTCAAGAAATTCCGCGACCGCGAGCGCATTATCGCAATGCCTGTCCATGCGCACCGGCAGCGTCTCTATACCCTGCAACAACAAGAAGCTCGACAGCGGACTCAAGGATGGTCCGAGTACGCGCAACTGTTCGAGACGCGCACGCATGGTGTAACCGAAGTCGCCAAAGGTCTCGTAAAA
>JAYWAC010000307.1:0-8880 GCA_043782755.1 Pseudomonadota bacterium
GTCCCAGTTCGTCGCCGCCGAGTAGCATGGGGACACCGCGCGACAACATTAAGGTCGCGAGCAGGGCGCGTTTCAAACGCGTGCGCAATGTATTGACCATCAATAGATCGGTCTCGCCCTCGGCGCCGCAGTTCCAGCTCAGATTGTGATCGTGACCGTCGCGGTTATCTTCGCCATTGCTTTCGTTGTGCTTGCGGTCGTAGCTGACCAGGTCGTGCAAGGTGAAGCCATCGTGGGCCGTCACGAAGTTGATGCCGGCGAAGGCGCCGCGCCCACCGTGATGGAAGATTTCGCTGGAGCCCGCCAAGCGCGCCGCGAACTCGCCGCGGTCGGCGGTCTTGCGCACCCAGAACGCACGCACGGCGTCGCGATAGCGATCGTTCCATTCCGACCAACCGGGCGGAAAATGGCCCAGTTGATAACCGCCAGGACCGGCGTCCCAGGGTTCGGCGATCAGCTTCACGCGTGACAGGATGGGATCCTGCGCGATCGCCATGAGGAAGGGATGACGCCCGTCGAAACCCTGCGGACCGCGCGCCAGCGAAGAGGCCAGATCGAAACGAAAGCCGTCGACATGCATGTCGGCCACCCAGTAGCGCAGACTATCGAGCACGAACTGCAAAACGCGCGGCCGAGATAGATCGAGACTGTTGCCGGTGCCAGCGTGATTTTCGTAGAAGCGCGCGTCTTCGTGGCGCAGACGATACCAGCTGGCGTTGTCGAGACCCCGCCACGATACCGTCGGGCCACGCTGATCCGACTCGGCGGTGTGGTTAAACACCACGTCGAGGATGACCTCGATGCCCGCTGCATGTAGACGGCGCACCATGGAACGGAATTCATGCACGCCATCGTGGGTGGCGAAACGCGCATCCGGCACATTGAAGGCGAGGGTGTTGTAGCCCCAGTAGTTATGCGCACCACGGCGCGCCAGATTGTGCTCGGTCAGATGTTGATGAACGGGCAGCAGATTGACGGCCGTCACGCCGAGGCGGCGCAGATGTTCGATGGCGGGCGCGGAGGCAAGGCCGAGATAACGCCCGCGCTCCTCGGGCGCGACCTCGGCATGACGCCAGGTGAAACCCTTGACATGCACTTCATAGAGCACGGTGTCGGCGAGCGGCACGCGCGGTGGATGGTCATCACCCCACTCAAAGCTATCCACTTCGACCACCGCTTTCGGCATGTCGCGCGCATTGTCGAGCGCGACGTGTTTGTCGGCAGGATCATGCACATCGCCGAGATGGGCTTCGCTCCAGCGCCACAGTCCGGCCAGGCGTCGCGCATAGGGATCGAGCAGCAACTTGTTGGGATTGAAGCGATGACCGCGCGCTGCGTCCTGCGGACCATGGGCGCGCAGGCCATAGACCAGGCCGGCACCGGCGCCCGGTAACAGGCCATGCCACACACCGTCGGTGTAGGCGGGCAGCGCGATCCGTGCCAGTTCATGGCCACCGTCGCGATCGTAGAGACATAACTCGATGCGGGTCGCGTACGCGGAGAACACCGCGAAATTCACACCCGCGTCGGTCAGAGTTGCGCCTAGAGGCCAGGGCGTACCAGCTTCGAGTGTCATAGGTGTCAAGGAATCCATTGCAGATAGAGGGCCGCCAGGGGTGGCAGGTCGAGCAGCAGTGAGTGGCTGCGGCCATGGGCGGCAGTCGCGTCGGCCAGCAGGCGCGCACCGTGATTGCCGAGGTTGCTGCCACCGTAGTGTGCGGAATCGGAATTCAGGCATTCATGCCAGGCGCCCTCCCCAGGCACGCCGAGACGAAAGGCGTGACGCACCACCGGCGTGAAGTTGAAAACTGCGATCACGCGCTCATCACCCTGGTGACCATGGCGCATGAAGGCCAACACACTCAAGTCGTGTTGGTCGTGACTCAACCATTCGAAACCATCCGCCTCGCTGTCGCGCGCATGCAAGGCCGGCAGGCCGCGATAGCGTTGATTCAGATCGCGCACCAGATGCTGCACACCACGATGCGCGTCGTCGTCGAGCAGATGCCAGTCGAGACTCTGGTCATGATTCCACTCCCGCTCCTGGCCGAATTCGCTGCCCATGAATAACAGCTTGCGACCGGGATGGGCATACATGAAGGCCAACAACAATCGCAGATTAGCGAAACGCTGCCAGCGATCGCCGGGCATCTTGGCCAGCAGCGAACCCTTGCCGTGCACTACTTCGTCGTGGGACAGCGGCAGGATGAAATGTTCGTTGAAGGCGTACAGCAAACCGAAAGTCAGCTCGTTCTGATGATGGCGGCGATGTGCCGGGTCGCGCGCGAAATAGCGCAACACATCGTTCATCCAGCCCATGTTCCACTTGTAGTGAAAGCCGAGACCGCCACGGGAGGTCGGTTGACTAACACCCGGCCAACTGGTGGATTCCTCGGCGATGGTGAGCGCGTGAGGATAATCAGCGCCCAGCTCTTCGTTCATGCGTTGCAGGAAGGCGATGGCCTCGAGGTTTTCGCGGCCACCGTGCACGTTCGGTATCCATTCGCCCGCCGCACGGCTGTAGTCGCGATAGATCATCGACGCCACCGCGTCGACGCGCAGACCATCGATACCGAAGCGCTCTATCCAATAGCGTGCATTAGCGATCAGAAAGTCACGCACTTCCAGACGGCCATAGTTGTAGATCAGCGTGCCCCAATCGGGATGACTGCCTTCGCGCGGGTCGGCGTGTTCATAGAGATGGCTGCCGTCAAAGCGCGCAAGCCCGTGCAGATCGGCGGGGAAATGGCCCGGCACCCAATCGAGAATCAAACCGAGACCGGCCGCGTGACAACGCGCGACGAAACGTAGCAGGCCGGCCGGCTCACCGCAGCGCGCGGTCGGTGCATAAAGACCTATCGGTTGATAACCCCAGGAGCCATCAAAAGGATGTTCCGCAATGGGCATCAATTCGAGATGGGTGAAGCCGAGTGAGCAGGCATAGGGAATCAGGCTGTCCGCCAGCTCGTCCCAGCAGAACCAAAGATCGCCCTCGGCACTGGCGCGCCGCCAGGAACCGACGTGCACTTCATAGACGGCCATCGGCATGTCTTGCCTGAGCGCGCTTGCCGTCGTCGCAGGGAAGGGCAACGGCGCGGCTACCACCGACGCCGTGGCCGGGCGCAGTTCTGACTGACGGGCATAGGGATCGGCGCGCCAGGGTTCATGGTTGCCGTGCGCATCGAGGATCGCGAATTTGTAACGCGCGCCAGCGGCGATGCCAGGCAGAAAAATTTCCCACACGCCGGCTTCACGCCGCAGGCGCATGACATGACGACGCGCGTCCCACATATTCCAGTCACCGACCACCGACACACGGCGCGCATGCGGCGCCCACACTGCGAACAGCGTGCCGTCCACGCCGTCGATAGTGCGCGGATGAGCGCCGAGCTTTTCGTAGGGCCGCTGTTCCGTACCCTCGGCCAGCAACCACAGATCGGTCTCGCCGAGCAGCGGCAAGTGTCGATAGGGATCGTCCAGCGCTAGGCTGCGCTGGCCGTCAGCCCACTGCACGCGCAGTCGGTAATCGGGACGTTTGCGCAGGCGCGGTAGGCGCGCTATGAACAGGCCGCGTTCGTCTTCGCAATGCAGGGTCGCGAGCACCCGCTCAGCTGTGGGTGTGATTGCTTCGACGCTGACGGCGCCCGGCAGAAAAACCGTGATCGACCAACGATCGCGTTCGTCGGCATGCGGCCCAAGCAGGGCGAAGGGATCGCCGTGCTCACCGCGCAGTAGTGCCTCCCAGGCACCAGGCGACACCTCGGGCCTGCTGTCGCGCGCCTTGCTCATGCTGGTTTCAGTCGAGGACGGGGACGACGTGCCAGATCTGCTCGGCATATTCGGCGATGGTGCGATCACTGGAAAAAGCGCCCATGCCGGCGATATTGAGCAGCGCGCGCCGCGCCCATGCTGGCGGATCGCGATACAGCGCATCGACGCGAGCTTGTGCTTCGAGATACGCGGCAAAGTCCGCGAGCAGTAGATAGTGATCGCCAAAGCGCAACAGGGAATCGACCAGCGCCATGAAACGCTGCGGCTCCTCGGGCGAGAACTCACCCTGGGCGATGCCGTCCAGCACGCGCTTCAACACCGGGTTGTGTTCGTAGTGATCGAGCGGGCGGTAGCCACTGGCGCGCAGATGTTCGACCTCGGCGGCGTTCATGCCGAAGATGAAGATGTTGTCTGGCCCGACTTCCTCGCGGATTTCGATATTGGCGCCGTCCAAGGTGCCGATGGTCAGCGCGCCGTTCAAGGCGAATTTCATATTGCCGGTGCCCGAGGCTTCGGTGCCGGCGGTCGAGATCTGCTCTGACAGATCGGCGGCCGGCATCACCAGCTCTGCCACCGATACGCCATAGTTCGGCACGAACACGACTTTCAGCAGATGATTGACCCGCGCGTCGTTGTTGATGCGCACGGCGATGTCGTTAATGAGTTTGATGACAAGCTTGGCCATGCGATAAGCCGAGGCCGCCTTGCCGGCGAAGAACACCGTGCGCGGCACCCAGCCGGCGTCGGGCTGGTCGAGAATAGCGTGGTAGCGCGCGACTACGTGCAGTGCGTTCAGGAGTTGGCGCTTGTATTCGTGGATGCGTTTGACCTGCACGTCAAACAAGGAGTCGGGATTGATCGGGATACCGAGCTGGCGTTCAACCCAGACCGCGAGGCGTTGTTTGTTGGCAAGCTTCACGGCGGCGAAACGTTCGAGCAACGCGACATCGTTGGCCTGCGCACGCAAGGCTGCCAGTGCACCGAGATCACGTCGCCAGCCCAGTCCCAGACGCTCGTCGAGCAAGGCCGTCAAACCACGATTGGCACTGACCAGCCAGCGCCGTGGCGTGATGCCATTGGTCTTGTTGCAGAAACGGCTTGGCCACAGGCGCGCGAAGTCGGCAAAGATGGTCTGCGTAATGAGATTGCTGTGCAGCTTGGAGACGCCGTTGACGGTGTGACTCGCGACCACCGAGAGATGGGCCATGCGCACGCGTCGCTCGCCCCCTTCGTCGATCAGCGAGAGGCGCGCGAGCAGGGCAGGATCTTCGCCGCACTGCGCGCGCACTTCGGCCAGATGGCGTTCGTTGATCTCGAAGATGATGTCGAGATGACGCGGCAGCACGCTACGCATCATTTCCAGTGGCCAGGTTTCGAGCGCCTCGGGCATCAAGGTGTGATTGGTATAAGAGAAGATGCGTGTGCACATCGTCCAGGCATCGGCCCATTCCAGGCGATGCACGTCGAGCAATAGACGCATCAATTCCGGCACGGCGATGGCCGGGTGGGTGTCGTTCAGATGCACCGCGACCTTGTCCGGCAGTTGTTCGAAGTCGGCATGCTCGCGCATGTAGCGCGTGAGGATGTCCTGCATCGAGGCGCTGGTGAAGAAGAACTCCTGACGCAGGCGCAGCTCGCGGCCCTGATAGCTGGAGTCGTCCGGATAGAGCACGCGTGTGACGTTTTCCGAAAGATTCTTGGCGCGCACCGCGCGCATGTAATCGCCCTGATTGAACAAGGCGAGATCGAGCGACTCGGCGGCCTTGGCATGCCACAGGCGCAGTGTGCTCACGGCGCGCGTGCCATGGCCGGGCACGATGACGTCGTAGGCCATGGCCAGCACCGATTCGGTGTCGACCCAGTGCGCGCCGTCCTCGTCGCGTCGCACCCAGCCACCAAAGAGGATTTCGTAGGTCGTATCAGGACGCGGAAATTCCCAGGGATTACCGAATTTCAGCCAGTCATCCGGCTGCTCGACCTGATAGCCGTTCAGCACATGCTGGGCAAACATGCCGTAGTCGTAGCGGATGCCGTAACCGAAGCTCGGCAGACCGAGGGTGGCCATGGAATCAAGGAAACAGGCCGCGAGGCGCCCGAGACCCCCGTTGCCCAGCGCCGCATCGGGCTCCTGCTGACGCAGCTCTTCGAGGTCGACACCGAGGCCAGTGACCGCCGCCGCCAGCTCGTCATAGAGATCGAGCGCGTGCAGCGCATTGGACAGCGTGCGCCCGATGAGGAATTCCATCGACAGGTAGTAGATACGTTTAGCATCAGCCGCGCGCCAGCGCAGCGTAGTTTCCCGCCAGCGTTCGACCAGACGGTCACGCACCGCGCTCGCGACCGCGTGATACCAGTCCTGTTGGGTCGCGACATCGGGATAACGGCCACCGCTGTAGAGCAGGGCATGGGCTACCGAGCGACGCAGGGACGCGGCATCATTGCGCGGTGGATCGACGGGAAATGGTGCGTTCGAATCAGTCACTGTGAATCGATTGTAACGCGATGCCCGGTCTGGAAAACTACCTCCAATAATGAATAATCGAACGATCGCACGGCGCGCACCAATTACGGGCGACCTGCCACATGAGAGCGCTATATGACCCTTGAAGAACCGCACCGCCTGCGCCTGTTGCGACGTTCCTATGCCTTCGTACTGGCGGGTGGCCGCGGCTCACGTTTGAAACAACTGACCGATGTGCGTTGCAAGCCCGCAGTGTATTTCGGCGGTAAATTCCGCATCATCGATTTCGTGCTGTCGAACTGTCTCAACTCCGGCATTCGCCGTATTGGTGTGCTGACGCAGTACAAGTCCCACAGCCTGCTGCGCCATCTGCAACGCGGCTGGGCTTTCTTGAAGTCGGAGATGAACGAGTTCCTCGATCTCCTGCCGGCTCAGCAACGCATCGACGAGCGCTCCTGGTACAAGGGCACGGCCGACGCTATCTACCAGAACCTCGACATCGTGCAGGGCTACGGCGCCGATTACATCCTGGTGTTGGCCGGCGATCACATCTACAAGATGGACTACATGGAGATGCTGGCGCGCCATGTCGCCAGCGCTGCGCCGTGTACGGTCGGCTGTATCGAAGTGCCGCTGGAAGAGGCTAGCGGCTTCGGCGTGATGGACGTCGATGCCGAGCAGCGCATCACCCGCTTTCTGGAAAAGCCGAGCGCGCCGCCGGCCATGCCCGGCAAACCCGGCATTGCACTAGCGAGCATGGGCATCTATGTGTTCAACGCCCAGTATCTGTTCGACATGCTGGCTGAGGACGCCGAGTGCGAAGACTCCGAGCACGACTTCGGACGCAATCTGATCCCGAGCGTGGTGGCACGCGGCGACGCACGGGCCTTGTCTTTCGACAGTTGTTGCGTGGGCCTTGAACCGGGGCGCGAACCCTATTGGCGCGACGTCGGCACCATCGATGCCTACTGGGAAGCAAACATCGATCTGACCGCAACCACACCGGCCTTGAATCTTTACGACACCGCCTGGCCGATCTGGACCTACCAGGAACAATTGCCGCCGGCCAAGTTCGTGCACAACTGGCAGAACCGTCGGGGCATGGCCTTGGAATCGCTGGTCTCGGGTGGCTGCATCATCAGTGGTGAATTAAGCAAGAGCCTGTTGTTCTCCAAATGCCGCGTGCATTCCTATGCGAGCGTGGCCTCCTCGGTGCTGTTGCCTGAAGTCGAAGTCGGACGCGGTGTGCGTTTGAATCACTGTGTCATCGACCACGGCTGCACCATTCCCGACGGCATGATCATCGGCGAGAACCCGGAACTCGACGCCGAACGCTTTTACGTCACGGCACGCGGCATCACCCTGGTCACGCGCCAAATGTTGTCCAGGCTCAAGGTGTGATGAGCGCCACACCGCGCGTTCTGCACGTCGCCGCTGAAGTCCACCCGCTGATCAAGACCGGCGGACTGGCCGATGTGCTTGGTGCGCTGCCGGGTGCTTTGGCCGCAGCCGGTTGCGATGTGCGCCTGCTGTTACCGGGCTATGGCGAGGTGTTGGCCAAGCTGGCGACGCTGGCTACCTTGGAAACGGTGGGTGCGCCGCTGGGCTCGACTTTCGGTGCCGCGCGCGTGCAACTGCTGCGCGCACGCTTGCCCGACACGCGAGTGCCTTTGTATCTCATCGATGCACCATGGCTCTACGAGCGCAGCGGCAATCCCTATGTGAATGGTCAGGGCTTGCCATGGGCGGACAATCATTTGCGCTTCGGTCTGCTGGGACATGTTGCCGCGCAGCTCGCGGCGGGCGGACTCGATCCCGAGTGGCGGGCCGACATCGTGCATGCCCACGACTGGCATGCCGCGCTCGCGCCGGTCTATCTGCGGCAGCATCCAGCCAACGAAGTGCGCACGGTATTCACCATCCACAATCTCGCCTTTCAGGGGCGCTTCGCGCTTGAGCTTGCGCCGCAACTCGGCTTGCAGGCCGCCCAGCTCACGCCAGCGGCTTTGGAATTTCATGGCGATCTGTCCTTCATGAAGGGCGCACTGTTGAATGCCGATGCCATCACCACGGTCTCGCCGAGTTATGCGCGCGAAATTCTGACCGCGCAACACGGCGAAGGACTGGATGGCGTGCTGCGCGAGCGCCAGGCCATGCTGAGCGGCATTCTGAACGGCGTCGACACGGCGGTGTGGGACAGCGCCCATGACAGCACACTGACAGCCCCCTATGACGCGCGCAAAGTGCAGGCCGCCAAACGTATCAACCGTCGCGCGCTGCGCGTGGAATGTGGTCTTGACGATGACGATAGTCGCCCGCTGGTGGCGATGGTCGGACGCCTGACCTGGCAGAAGGGTCTGGATCTATTGCTGGAAGCGATGGCGGAGCCAATATTGAATGGGCTGCAACTGCTGGTGCTCGGCACCGGTGAGCCGGGTCTGGAACGGGCTTTCACCGCACTGGCGGCGCGCGAGCCTCGACGTATTGCCACGCGTATCAGTTTTGACGAAGCATTTTCCCATCGCATCTTTGGCGGCGCCGACGCGATACTCGTGCCGAGTCGTTTCGAACCCTGCGGGCTCACTCAGCTCTATGGTCTGCGTTACGGCACCGTGCCTATCGTGCGGCGCGTCGGCGGCCTGGCCGAC
>JAYWAC010000308.1:0-8856 GCA_043782755.1 Pseudomonadota bacterium
GTCTCGTCACCGAGAGGCGCGGAGTAATCGATCTGACACGACCCGTCGGCGTCGCAGCCAGCGATGTGGTGCCCAGTGCGCCATAGCCCGGCGCCCAGGCTGCCGGAGGTGCCCTGCGGCCGAATCACTGCCACTTCGCCCTTGGTCTGCGAACCGTGCAGGGGATCGTCCCAGGCAAAGGGCGTCCACTGTGCGGGGTTGTCGTTGCGGCTGCCGACGATCAATCGGCGCGACTCGGGTATCGATACGATGGCTGACATGATGACTCCCCTAGTGTTTGCGGCGTGCCGGGTTTACCCGCCGGCAGAAAACGCGCTTGCTCCCGGAAAAGCGGCGTCCCGCGCCTGAGTGTCGGCGCATCGCGGCGTAGCCTCAAGTCTAGACTCCCGGGCAGCGAAGCACTCGGACTCGGTCACGCCTGCCGACCGCGAAATGTCGGGAGGTTGACCAACCGCCGATTAAATTCCGTGTTACGCGGAATTCATTCCCTGATAACCCGAATTAATTCCCTGTTTAGTTGGGTAGGGAATTTGCGAGTAAGTGGCCGATTTAGCGACGGTTTTAGGCCGGCTAAATGCGATTTTAGGTAGAGAATCAGACCAATTCCCTGTTATTTTCCCTGATAGCAGGGAAATTCAGCCAGAGCAGGGTTCGCAGATGCCTCCGTGCTCCGCCAAAAATCAATAAATTATCCTACTACGCCCCTGGATTTAGCAGATATTCAGGCTGAATCCGGGGTTTTCTTTCCCACTCGACTTAGTAGCACCTAGTCCATCAACGCCGAACTCTTCGACTGCCGATCGCGATTCGCCCACAAGGTGCCGAGCGCGCGCGCCTTGACTGGCTCGAGAAGCTCCTTGCGCTTGCGGATCTGGTCCTTGTCGATGTCGCGGGGATAGAGGATCTTCGGCTCACGACCCACGCCTAGGTTGTGCGAAAGACAGAGGGCCGCCTGTCGCGCGGCCACGATGGCGCCCTCGACCGACGCGAGGCCGAAGCTGTTACGTACGTAGTCGCCCGCGACGACGATACTCGGCACAGCGGTGAATACTTCCGGCCGGTCGTGCCACGATCCCGTCTCGTTCAGGAACAAGGGAGCGTCCAGGTTACTGCGATAGCTCATCGCTTCGACGTCCTCCGCCCGTTGCCCGAGGAAGCCGAGTACCTCGTCCATCAGCAGCTTCACTTTGTAATCCTCCGACAGGCCGTTCAGGCAGCGCACGTCGCTCGCGACGGCGTTGATATAGGTGGCGTCGCCGGTATTCCAGAGTTGCGAATTGTCGATACACGAGATGTCGAATTCCGATTGCAGGAAGGTGATGTGCTCTTGCGGCATGGCGGCGATGCGCTGCTTGAACTGGATATCGAGCGAGGCCATCGAGGCCGATTGCAGCTCGCGCACATTGCCGAGTGGCGGGGGATCGGCGAGTCCGCTGCGATGGAAACGCGAGGTGGCGGCAAACAGTGCGTCGTCGAGGAGCGCTGAGAGCTGCTCCATCGGCACTGCGATGACGAGGCCGTCGTAGGGCAACACGCTGTCATCGCCGCTTGCACCGGACAACGGTCGTGTGATGACTACTTCCCCGCCGCGTTCCTTGACTACGATACGCACCGCTTTGGTCTCACGCAGCACTCGCACACCGAGCGTTTCCAGATGCGCCGCGAAGGGACGGATGAAGCCGTCCAGCGAGTTGCGCCGCATGACGCGCATCATCGGCTCCGGATAGGCAAGCGGATAGCGCATCCAACGTTGATAGGACGAGACAGCGGTGCGATAGCTCGCGAGCGACAGTGTCTTCAACAACGATTGCTGATGGAGTAGCGCCACCTCGACCGTGACGTAGGGCTTACTCGCCAGATAACTGTTCACGCTCACTAAATCAAGGAAATCCGATTCGTGGAATTCCGAGAGCAGCAGATCGAGCACGGAGTAGGCATAGAGCACCCAGTGCGGCCATTCGACTGGGCCATTGTGGGCGTTGTGCCAGAAATAGCGCTCGGAGGTCGGATTGCGCAGCTCGCGCATAGCCGGGAACTGGCCGCGCCGCAGGAATTTCACCGCTTCACGCGGCACGAACAAATCCTGGATGCTGAGTTGCGCGATGATATCGAGGAGATTCACGCAGTAGTCGGCGAAGAAATGGAAGCCATGCTCGTGCACGCGGCCACCGGATTCGCTACCGCCGAGCTTGCCGCCCAATTCGGGCTTAGCCTCGATCAAAGTCACGTCGCAGCTCGCGCTCATCTCAAGCGCAGCGGACATGCCGGCGACGCCGCCGCCGAGAACGACTACACGCGGTCGTGCCATGGCAGGTCGCATTGCAGCGCGTTCCGCGCGCCATTACTTTGAAGTGCCGACATTCGTCGGCTTACATGTGCCCAATGTGTGTTCACTGGCCGGCCAGTCCGCGGGTGTGATCGATAAGCGCGTTCAGCACCTTGGTGTAGGCACAATAGCGCGCGGCCTCCTGGCGTGCCTCAGCGGCGATGCGATCGAGCTCGGCGAGCGCCGTCGGCAGCACACGACGCACCGCCGTCGATAAGAGCGCGAGATCCTGCGGCGCGCCGCGAGTGAAGGCCCCCGCCGTGGCTGGATCCTGAATAGCGATCGACATTGGCAAGGTGATGATGCCGTCGCGCATGTCCTCGATGCCACCACCGCCGAGCGCGCTGCTGCCGAGCACGTCGCTGACATCGTCACAGCCGTGGTAGAGCGTGCCGAGCAGACGGCCGAAGCGGCGCATCTCCTCATTACCGAGCGCAACGCAGGCGCAGATTTCGAACATCGTGCCGGTGTCTTCGCCCGCGATCAGATACCAGTCCTTGAGCGAAGCGGCAGTTCGTCGCGTACGCCATTGACGACATTCGGCGACGCCAAGGCGACGTACCAGTTCGGCGAGGCGCGACAACAGATAGGGATTGTTACGTGCGATGTCGAAGGCGTCGGCGGTGACGATGCCGGCGGTCATGAGCCCGGGCAGCGGTCCGAATTGCGCATGCAGGGTGCGCTTGCTACGCCGAAATTCTGATTCGTCGAGGATGTCGTCGATGATGAGCGACATGTTGTGCATCATCTCGACGGCAGCGGCGGAGATGATGCATTCCGTGGTCGGCCGTGTGCCGTATTTCGCCATATAGACGGCGAAGGTGGTCAAGGGCCGGAAGTATTTTGATCCCTCGCCAAACTGCCATTCGAGAAAGGGGCGGATTTCGGCATCGGAACGCTGCACCCACTCGTGGAGGAAGTCGCGCAGCGCCCGCACCTCGGGCTCGAAGCCGAGGTCGCGTATCGGGTCCATTAGAGAACGGCTTGCTGCGACCTGGGTCTGGCCCGAAGTCAGGCGACGATAGGCTTCACTCGCCACGTGAAAGACTTAGAGTTTGGCGCGCGCGACGCGACG
This sequence comes from Pseudomonadota bacterium, assembly GCA_043782755.1. Classification (GTDB taxonomy): domain Bacteria; phylum Pseudomonadota; class Gammaproteobacteria; genus JADJYF01. Next base: position 3,402 of record JAYWAC010000308.1, read on the forward strand.
ATAGCCGTCGCAACGGTAACGGACGCCGCTCGCCGCTTCGCAGGTATCGCCGGCCGCCGGATAGACCGAGGCTGGTGACGGCGGCGCAGGCGGTGCGGGTGGAAACATCGCTTGTGCTTCGCGCGCTGCAGTGAGCGAAACGACGACCTCGTTGTCAGTCGGATCCTGTGCCTGCAAGGCGGTCGCGCGCGGCGCGCCCACGCCGTCGTAGTTGGACAGCACTGGCACCACAGAATCGGGCTTCGCGGGTTGATAGAGCCACGGCATCGGCGGCATGAACGGCATATTCGGCCACATCGGCGCGCTGGAAGTTGATGAACTCGACGGTGCACCCATCGCAACCGTAGGTGCAGAGATCGCTTGCGGCATAGTCAGCGCTATCGGCAAGCTGTCTGGCCCAGGTATGCGCTGGCTGGGATCGAAGCGCCAGCCGCCTGGACCGTCTACGCCTTCGCTGGCAGCGGCACCGAATTTCATCGCCGGCGATACCACCGGTGTTGCTGTCCGACTGATCATCGGCGCACTCATCGCATCATCGAGACTGCGACGCAGATTTTCATAGAGCAGATCGGCGTCGCGCTGGATCTTCTCCATCGCGCCCTGCATCTCCGCCTGCATCTGCACCATGCGTGACGCATAGACGGAGTAGGCCTCCGCCATGCGGCTCGGATCGCGGGAGAGTCGCGCCATGTCCTGAGTTGATTGCAACTGGTACTCGGCCATACGCTCGAAGAGTGCGGCCAGCGCTTTCGAGGTCGCGGCCAGGCCGGCGCCCCAGCGACACAGGGTGTGGGCATAGTTGGCGTCGGGTTGGGAGAGGTCGTACCAATTGCTGGGGGCAGTGGAACTAGACATAGATGCGCTCGGGTTCTGAGTCATCGTGATCAATTATCGCGGGAATCGATCATGGAAACTAAACTGCTTTTGGCGGCCAGCGTCCGAATAATTCGTTAGCTGATATCGCCCTGAGTTGCGCTTTGGCCCATTCCTCAACAGACTTTCGATTGTTCTCGTCGTACCCATCAAGTGCCGATTGAGCTTCCTTGTTAAGTGTCTTCTTTCTCTCGAAAAGTTTGTGTGCCGCCATCATTTGAATATCCTTCTTCATTTTTTCGCTATCTTGCGGATATGGGACGTACAGCCTTTCGAGGGCAGCTTTCCCATTGGTGGCGGCCACATTTGCTCGCTTGGGAATATTCGCAGTCCATTCGCTGCATATAGCCTTCGCACGGTCCACTGGACAATCGGCAGGGAACGCGGAGTCACTAGAAACAATAAATGGCTCGAGAAACGTGATTAGAATTGTCGTTGCTTCTGTATTAGCGTCCATAGTGCTGCCCCTTTCCTCTTTCCCGTCGGTTGCTTCAATCCTGGTTCATCGTGATCACGATACGTGCCGCCGGATCTTTCAGTCGAAACGCGAAACGTTCAACAAGCCGCAACATGTAGTTACCTTTCTCGTCAATGCTCAAAAACTGTACCGAAGGCCCAAGCGCCTGCGCGATGTCGACCCACGCTCTCGAGGTGGATGCTAGTACGGCCGTACGCTCAGCGAGCACAGGTGTCGAGTGAATTCCGGCAGTGACCAGCGGGCGCATACGCTCAAGTGGCGTATTCAAGGAATTCGATCCCCACACTGTGGAATTCAACTCTCCTTCTAAGTCGTTACTTAAAAACAGCGCATATGGCTCATAGCGCTGAGCATTTCGAAGCTTGGACTTCGCGTCATTTACGGCATCAAATAAGCTCTTGCCCGTACTTTCATTGCGTGGCCAGGGCGTATGCGGGATGTCTCGCGGCGTGCCGGTCTGGGCGTAGTAAAGTCCTTTCCATAAGGCGCGAATTTCATTTGTTTGAACCAGAGCATTGTCCGCCTGAAGTTGAGCAATGTTGGCATGGATCAATAAATGATCTTCAGCAAATCCGAGTTGATGCGCTGCCTCGACTATTCTATCCAGTGAGTAAAAGTCGTCACCTTCGTTGTATACCTGAGACTGAGCTAGTCGAATCGGGATTGACAGCTCAACGATTGGCAGGGTGTCGGTTTCGGAATACTTAAAGCCAGAATAGGGATCACGACTGTCCGCCATAACCACTTGCGTTGAACTCGGAACGCTGAACACCTCAAACGGCGCTCGTACCCGTCGCGATTGCGCCAATGTTTGCGCAAGATCCGCATTAATCTTCGCCCAGATCTGATCGCTCCACGGCAGTTGATTCTGTCTCAAGTCCATCGCGTCTTTCCTCAATGCTTGACTTGGTAAATGTCGGAAAACCGGGGCCCCGACCAAATGGTGCTGCCGGTGTAGTAAATCGATTTGATGGGCGTGCGGTCGATGATGAGCGAACGCAGGAGGTCGCTCAAAGCATGTTGCCCGAGTGTGAGTTCAACGTGCTTGGGCCGTGCCTCGCGTGCGCAACCTTGTGCGGTCTGTGCGTAGCGATAAACTTCTGAGCGCTTGCGCTTGGTGAAATCGGCACTGGTACTCATGAGGCCTTGCTCAATGCCCGGTGCCGCTGGCGGCGGTGATGCGCGCAGCGACAGCACGAATTGCGAGTCGATGGTGAGGGTGCCGCTAATGGCCGCAGGGCTGTGCACGATGTCGACTTCGCCGGGCGAGCAGGGGTTGCCCCAAAGTTCGTAGCCGACTTGGCGCGCTCGCTCGCTCGTGATTGGATTCGCGTAGTAGTAGTAGGCCTCGCTACCGAAATAGGGTTCGCGTATCGCGAAGATCACAGCCATTTCGTTGTAAGGGCCGAAATCGGAGGCGGTCGCTTCGAGCCAATAGAGATAGAGATGTGTGAGCCCGTAACCGTAGTCCATCGGGCGGAGATCATCGGGCAGCAAGCGGCGCACATCTGCGCTGCGCGCGAGGTAGCCAACCAGGAACTGGTTCAACTCGCGTGAGGCCACCGGAAACTCCAGTGTCTCGCCCGTGGATAGCGTGGCTTTCATCCCTAATTACCGGCGACTGCGCGTCGCCTCCCCCGTTGTGAACGATAGCCTACCCCTTGGGCGTTCATCAAATGCTGCTCGCCGTGAGGAGGCGGTTCAGACTCGGCCCGATCAGGATGCGACAGTCTTCGCGCAGGATGTAGCGCTTGACGGACGAGCCCAACATCAGCCGCCCTATGGTCTCACTCAGCGCATGGTGGCCCAGTTCGAGCTTCACATCCGTTGGCCGTTCGATCTGGGTGCAGCGTGGCCCCGCTTGTCGATAGCGAAACACGGTTGACCGGGCTCCTTCGCCCGCACAGGCGAGCGTGTTGAGATCACAGGGCTCGCCGCTGACCAGCGGCAGATCCATGGCGAGTACGAATTCGCCGTCCATCGTGAGTGTGCATCGCATCCGCGCGCCGTCACGCTGGCAGTCGATGCGACTGAGCACCTTGTGCAAATCCCAGAGTTCCATGCCAAGTATCCTGGCTTCGGCAGAGGTCACCGGGTTGACTAGAAAGTAGGCTGCCTGGCCACGGTAATACGGCTCCTCGACCAGGAAGCCGATCAACATTTCGCCGAAAGATCCGAAATCTGACACGCGGGTCGATTGCCAGTGTACGAACATTTCGCTTAATCCGTAGCCGCAATTGAGAGGTTTGAGATCGCGCGGCAGCAGACGCGCAACATCCGACGCGCGCACGTCGAAGCTTAAGATCGCCTGGTCGACACCGTCGAAGCGGATGGGCAAGGCGAGGGTGCGTCCAGTGGAGAGCGTGACGTTCATGTCCTTTGTGGTCAGGAGACCAGCCAGCCGCCGGAGACATTGATGACCTGGCCGGTGACACTCGCCGACGCCGGCGACACTAGATAGAAGACGAGGTCGGCGATGTCGCGTGGCTGTACCAGGCGATGCTGAGGGACCTGCTGGAGCAGATGCTGCAGCGTCTGGTCCGGCCCCGCGTCACCGGCGAGCAGTGCGATTTCACGCGTGATCTGCTTCAGCATTTCGGTGTCGACCAAGCCCGGCGCGATGGCATTGACGTTGATGCCCAAGGGCGCAAGGTCGAGCGCGATCGCCCGCGTGAGGCCGACGATGGCGTGCTTGGAGGCGACATAGCCGGCCGCCAACGCTCCGCCGTACTCGCCGACCACCGATGCGATGTTGACGATGCGCGCGTCGGCCTTGACCGGCATCCAGGGCACCACTGCCTGGCTCAACTCGAACGCCGCAGTCACATTAACGGCGAATTGTCTGTCCCAGCTTGCGCGGGAATGTTCGGTGATTCGCGCCGCGTGGTAGACGCCAGCATTGTTGACGAGCACCTGGATGCCGCCACGCTCGCGCCCCAGTTCGCCGATTATCCGGCGCATAGCGGCACTGTCCGTGATGTCGGCCACCGTCGTCGTCAGGCCGCACTGCCGGTTAACGGCGTAGCGCTTCAACTCGTCGAAATTAGAGCCGTCGATGTCGATGGTGTGTACGTCGAAGCCATGATCGAGCAAGCGCTCGACGATGGCGCGCCCGATGCCGCGATTGCCACCCGTAACCACCGCAAGTCGGGTCGCCGTGAGGCGCGTCGCCGCAGGCGCGGCTATTGGTGGCGAGGGCGATGCGTTTGAAGCGGGCGGTTGCGAGAGTAACGCGACACAGGCCGGACAACAGCCTTGGTCCAGGGCCGATGTCGGCTCGCCGCAGAGCTCGCAGATCACGTCGCCGATTCCTTGTGCCCAGTCATACTTGGCCGGCCTTCGCCATTGCGTTCCGTGCCTTCGCTTCCCATCGAAAGTGCCCTATGCGTCTGCGGCGCGCATTGTGTTCGGCGAAAAGTATGGCACGAATTCGGCGGCGCGATAGCCGCATTTGATGCTCTCTCGTGCCGCCTCCAAGGCCCGCATCCACCATTCCATCTTGAGATCCGAGAAGCGCTGCGCAGCAAGATCCAGCGCCTCCAAGGCGGCATCCTGTTCGCCTTTGCGCGCCAGAATCTCGCCCCGGCGTAGACAGGTGATGGCATAGTCGGGGCGCTGCGTACGCTGCTCAGCCAATGCGAGCGCCGTTGCAAGCAGCGTGTCGACCTGTTCCCAATCGGGGTGAGCAGCGCTCGATTCCGCGATCGCGAGGGCACGCAAGGCTACCACTTCCCCGGTGTATTCCTGGCGCGCGCGACAGTCGAGTGCGCGCTCGGCGTGCAAGCGGGCACGCTGAACATCGCCGTACAGTGCGCAGATCTCGGCGAACCACGCTTCATACATCGAAATCGCGAGCTTGTGGCCCACCCGTTCAAGCAAGGCCAAGCCCTCGGCGAATTCGTCGATTGCGTCTTGCCGATCATGACTCGACATGAAGCGAGCGTAGGCGCGACTGCACCGCGAATAGCCCTCCATGTACTTCGCATCGGTCGTGTATCCAATCGCTATCGCAGCGTCGCAAAGCGTCAACGCACCTTCCCAATCACCTTGTAATGACATACCAAGACTGGACCATAACCGGGTGGCCTGCTCGATGAAGCGGTG
>JAYWAC010000309.1:0-23328 GCA_043782755.1 Pseudomonadota bacterium
CCCAAGGTGCGAACCGGCTTCTCCCCGCCACCACCCGATGATCAGTCGGGGCTCCTCCGCCTCTAGCGTAGAGGAGTCCAGGTATAAGGTGCGAATTCAGTCGCACTTAGAGAAGATCAATATTCGATCTTGTCCTCGACCCCATGCCCGCGCTTCGGGATCAGCATATTGCGGTCAAACTCGCACACCACCGTGCCGTCGCTCTTCTTGCCCCAGGTGCGCACCGTCACGATGCCGGCGGTCGGGCGTGACTTCGACTCACGTTTTTCCAGCACTTGCGATTCCCCATAGAGCGTATCGCCGACGAATACCGGCGCCGGCAGCTTGATTTCTTTCCAGCCGAGATTGGCGATGGCCTTCTGACTGACGTCGCTGACGCTCATGCCCACCACCAATGAGACCGTGAAGGCGCTATTGACCAGCGGCTTGCCGAACTCCGAAGCCTTGGCGTACTCGACGTCGAAATGCAGCGGGTGGGTATTCATGGTCAGCAGCGTGAACCAGGTGTTGTCCACTTCGCTTATCGTGCGGCCCGGCCGATGCTGGTAGATGTGTCCGACTTCGAAATCCTCGAAATAACGACCAAAGGTTTCGCGAAAGGTATGCGGGCCGACCTGCTTGACGTTCTGCACCATGCTTGTCTCCGTGAGCCGCCATAGGCAGCGTGCCTGGGGTTGAAAAAGGAACGGCGGCCGAGGGCCGCCGTTGCGTAGTGTTTCGGTGGACCGCTTCAGGTCGCCTGTTCTGTTTCTTCCTCGAACTCGACGGCGATGTCGTCGTTCTTGATGGTGATGACCACGTGACCGCCGTTCGCCAGTCGTCCGAACAGGATGTCTTCGGCCAGCGATTTTTTGATCTTGTCCTGAATCAGACGCGCCATCGGACGGGCACCCATGACCGGATCATAACCATGCTCCGCCAGCCACAGACGCGCCGCGCTGTCGACTTCCATGGTGACCTTCTTGGCATCGAGCTGAGTTTCCAACTCGACCAGAAATTTGTCGACCACGTGGCTGACGGTATCGGGTGCGAGTGCGCTGAACTCGATAATGGCATCGAGGCGGTTGCGGAATTCCGGGCTGAACATGCGCTTGATTTCGCCCATCGCGTCAGCGCTGTGATCCTGACGGGTGAAGCCCACCGATGCACGGCTCATGCGTTCGGCGCCGGCATTGGTGGTCATGACGAGGATGACGTTACGGAAGTCCGCCTTGCGACCGTTGGTGTCCGTCAAGGTGCCGTGGTCCATGACCTGCAGCATGATGTTGAATACATCGGGATGGGCTTTTTCCATTTCATCCAGCAACAACACCGCGTGGGGCTGTTTGTTGACCGCCTCGGTCAGCAGGCCGCCAGTGTCGAAGCCGACGTAGCCGGGCGGTGCACCGATCAGGCGCGACACGGTATGACGCTCCATGTATTCCGACATGTCGAAGCGAATCAGCTCGATGCCCATGATGCGCGCCAGCTGACGCGTCACTTCGGTCTTGCCGACGCCGGTAGGGCCGGCGAACAGGAAGGAACCGATAGGCTTTTCGGTGTGACCGAGTCCAGAGCGCGACATCTTGATGGCGGCGGCCAGGCCTTCGATAGCGGCGTTCTGACCGAACACCACCATCTTCAGATCCCGTTCCAGATTCTTCAGCACGTCGCGGTCGGAAGTCGAGACGGCTTTCGGCGGAATGCGTGCAATCTTGGCGACGATTTCCTCGATGTCGCTGACACCGATGGTTTTGCGCCGCTTGGAGGCCGGCAGCAAACGTTGACGTGCACCGGCTTCGTCAATGATGTCGATGGCCTTATCGGGCAGATGACGGTCATTGATATAGCGATGCGTGAGTTCGACCGCCGAACGCAAGGCCTGGTTGGTGTAGCGCACGTCGTGGTGATCCTCGAAACGCGACTTCAAGCCCTGCAGAATCTTGACTGCTTCGTCCTCGCTCGGTTCGCCGACGTCGATCTTCTGGAAGCGCCGCGCGAGCGCGCGATCCTTCTCGAAGATACCGCGATATTCCTGGTAAGTAGTCGAGCCTATGCACTTCAGATCGCCCGAGGCGAGCATCGGCTTGATGAGATTAGAAGCATCCATCACGCCACCCGAGGCCGCGCCGGCACCGATGATGGTGTGAATTTCGTCGATGAACAGCACCGCCCCTTCTTCGCGCTTCAACTGCGCGAGTACATTCTTCAAGCGCTTCTCGAAGTCGCCACGGTATTTGGTGCCGGCCAGCAGCGCGCCGAGATCGAGCGAGTAGATGGTCGAGTTGGCGATCACTTCCGGCACTTCGTGGTCGACGATCAACTTGGCTAAGCCTTCAGCAATGGCGGTCTTGCCGACGCCGGCTTCGCCGACGAACAGCGGGTTGTTCTTACGTCGGCGGCATAGGATCTGAATGGTGCGCTCGACTTCATCATGGCGGCCGATCAGCGGATCGATCTTACCGGCCAGCGCTTGCTCGTTGAGGTTGGTGCAGTAGGCTGTCAATGCGTTATTGGTGGTCTCGCCCTGCTCGGTCTCTTCCTCACGCTGCTGATTGACCTCCTCGTTGTGCTCTTCTTCGTTAACCTTCGAGATGCCGTGCGAGATGCAGTTGACGACATCGAGGCGCGCGATGTTCTGCTGATTCAGCAGATAGACGGCGTGGGATTCGCGCTCGCCGAAGATTGCGACCAGTACGTTGGCACCGTTCACTTCCTTCTTGCCCGAAGACTGCACGTGGAACACCGCGCGCTGCAGGACACGCTGGAAACCCAGCGTTGGCTGCGTGTCACGGTCTTCCTCTTCCGGCAGCAGGGGCGAGGATTCTCGAATAAATTCGATCAACTGCCGGCGCAGCGCGTTGAGGTCCGCACCACAGGCGCGCAGCACCTTGGCCGCAGTCGGGTTGTCCAGCAGTGCCAGCAGCAGATGCTCGACGGTCATGAATTCGTGGCGTTGCTCGCGGGCCTCCTTGAAGGCCATGTTGAGCGTGACTTCGAGTTCTTTGCTAAGCACGGCGGCGTCCTCTAATGGCAGGTCACGAGTCGAGTTCGAGCGTGCTCAATAACGGATGCTCGTTATCGCGCGCGTAGGCGTTGACTTGTGCCACCTTGGTTTCGGCTATCTCGTGGGTGAATATACCGCACACACCTTTACCTTGTGTATGTACTTCCAACATGACCCGCGTTGCGGTCGGACGGTTCATCTGGAAGAATTTTTCCAGTACATGCACGACGAACTCCATGGGTGTGTAGTCGTCGTTCAGCATCACCACCCGATAGAGCGGTGGTTTCTTGAGTTTAGGCTGCGCTTCCTGAAGCGCGATGCCAGATTCACGGTGGTGTGCGGGCTGATTGGACATGGCTCATCGTCAAACACTATCAGGCCCGGCACTGACGCGTCCGACCTCGGGTGAATTTATACGTTCCGGGTCGCCCGCGTAAATGGTTGCGGGGCGGGGCACGTGCTGGATATCCGCAATTTCGTGCGGATTTAAGCACTGGGCGCGGGGTGGGCATCGCACAGCATGGCGGGCTGTCGCAGCGCCAACACCTTGGCCGAGTCGGCAGTAGATTGTCAATTTTGATCGGGGCACATTGACAGTTGGTGCACTGCAACGTACCTTCCGTGCCGCTCTAAGCGATCGATTGCGCCGTGCCGGCCACAAGCGGGTAGCGGGCCCTGGTTCACGCTTGCCTCGACACCCCATGTCGTAGCGCGCAGAGGTCGACGATTTCCCGCGTGTTTCCTTGCTGGCACAGGCAGGGGGGATTACCATCCGCGCCCTCGGGCGCAGCCCCCTAGAGACTATCGCCGCGCGGCGCGCCGATTGGACACCGAGCTTCGTCCCACCATGACGTTTGAGGCTCACGATACTTATCTATAGTGACATTGGCAGGAGATCACGAGCATGTCGTCATTCGAGGAACAAGCGAAGCAGCTCAAGCAGGATTGGGCCACCAATCCGCGTTGGAAGGGCATCACTCGCCCCTATTCTGCGGAAGACGTGGTACGCCTGCGCGGCAGCGTGCAGATTGAGCATACCTTGGCGCGCCGCGGCGCTGAGAAGCTGTGGGATCTGGTCAACACCGAAGACTTCGTGCCCTGCCTCGGCGCCCTGACCGGTGGCCAGGCTGTCCAGCAGGTCAAGGCCGGCATCAAGGCCATCTATCTGTCCGGCTGGCAGGTGGCAGCTGACGGCAACACCTCTGAGACCATGTACCCCGACCAGTCGCTCTACGCCGTCGACTCCGTGCCGACCATGGTTCGCCGCATCAACAACGCCTTCAAGCGCGCCGACGAGATCCAGTGGCACAAGGGCGGCGGCAAGACCGATTACTTCATTCCGATCGTGGCTGACGCCGAAGCCGGCTTCGGTGGCGTGCTGAACGCCTTTGAACTCATGAAGAACATGATCGAAGCGGGCGCCGCTGGCGTGCACTTCGAGGATCAGCTGGCGTCGGCGAAGAAGTGCGGGCACATGGGTGGCAAGGTGCTGGTGCCGACCCAGGACGCGGAACAAAAGCTCGTCGCCGCGCGCCTCGCTGCCGACGTGCAGGGCATCCCGACCGTGGTTCTGGCCCGAACCGACGCCAATGCCGCCAATCTGCTGACCACCGATATCGACGAGCGCGATCATCCGTTCATCACCGGTGAACGTACCGCCGAAGGCTTCTACATGACCCGCGCCGGCCTCGACCAGGCCATTGCTCGCGGCCTGGCCTATGCGCCTTATGCCGATCTGCTGTGGTGTGAAACTGCGGTGCCCGACATGGACGAGGCCAAGCGTTTCGCCGAAGCCATCAAAAAGCAGTTCCCCGACCAGCTGTTGGCCTACAACTGCTCGCCGTCGTTCAACTGGAAGAAGAACCTCGACGATGCCAGCATCGCCAAGTTCCAGCGCGAGCTGGGCGCGATGGGCTACAAGTACCAGTTCATCACTTTGGCCGGTATTCACAACATGTGGTACAACATGTTCGATCTGGCCGAGAACTACGTGAAGCAGGGCATGACCGCTTACGTGGAAATGGTGCAGGAGAAAGAATTCGCGGCTGCCAAGCGCGGCTATACTTTCGCCAGCCACCAGCAGGAAGTGGGCGCAGGTTACTTCGATGACGTCACCACCGTGATCCAAGGCGGCCAGTCCTCGGTCACCGCATTGACCGGTTCGACCGAAGAAGAGCAGTTCGACAAGTCCGCGCACGGCTAAGTCGAAACGCCTTTGCGAGCAAACGACGCCGGCCTTGTGCCGGCGTTGTCGTGTCTGGCGCCTGCTAAAGGTGCGTGAGGTTCAGCACCCGAGCAGTCCGGCCAGGATACCTTCGTAGACCCGAGCGAGATTTTCCAACTCGGCGACGTCCACGCATTCGTCAATCTTATGAATGCTGGCGTTGATTGGTCCGAGTTCCACGACCTCCACGCCGAGTGGCGCAATGAAGCGGCCGTCGGACGTGCCACCGCCGGTAGAGAGCGCCGGTTCAATACTGAGTTGCGTCTTCAAGACCTGCTGTACTACTTCGATCAGTCGGCCAGCGGCGGTCAGAAAGGGTGCGCCTGACAGATGCCAGACGAGGTCATAGTGCGTGCTGTGTTTGTCCAACACCGCATGGACCGCTTCGCGTAAGCCCGTTTCGGTCTGTTCGGTGCAGTAACGGAAGTTGAACCACACGTCGAGACTGCCGGGAATGACGTTCTCGGCGCCGGTCCCGGCGTTGATATTCGAGATCTGGAATGAGGTTGGCGGATAGAAAGCGTTGCCCTGATCCCACTGCCGCGCAGCCAGTTCGGTCAAAGCGGCTAGTGCGCGATGCACCGGATTGTCTGAACGCTCGGGATAGGCGACGTGGCCCTGCACGCCATGCACTTTTAGTCGGCCGTTCAGGGAACCGCGACGCCCGACTCTGACCGTGTCGCCGAGTTGCAGATGACTGCTGGGCTCGCCGACGATGCACCAATCGACCTTGATGGCGTTCTCGCGCAGATGCCGCACGATGCGCACCGTGCCGTCGGTGGCCGGGCCTTCCTCGTCGGAGGTGAACATGAAGGCGATGCGACCGGCGTGCTGCGGCGCGCGCGCCACGAAGCGCTCGACCGCCACCACCATCGCCGCCAGACTGCCCTTCATGTCGGCCGCGCCGCGGCCCCACAGCTTGCCGTCGATCACCTGCGGCTCAAATGGCGGACGGGTCCAGGCGGCTAGCGGTCCCGGTGGCACCACGTCGGTATGTCCGGCGAACGCCAGACAGGGTCCGCTAGTCCCGCGCACCGCCCACAGATTATCGACGCCGCCGGACGGCAGGCGCAGGCAGTCGAAACCGAGCAGTCTCAGGCGCGCTTCTATTATGTCCAGGCAGCCGGCATCGGCCGGCGTCACGGATGGGCAGGCGATGAGATCGCGGGCGAGTTCCAGAGTCGGGTTCACGGCTTCAGTCCTGGCGCAGGTCGTTTGCGGCCTCGACCGCCTTCAGGCGTTTGCTGGCCAGCTTGCAGTAGTTCGCGTCGATCTCGGCGCCGATGAAACGGCGGCCAGCGCCAAGAGCGGCGACGCCGGTCGAGGCCGAGCCCGCGAAAGGATCGACCACCAGATCGCCAGGGTGGGTGCTGGCCAGCAGGCAGCGCTCGATCAGTGCCAGGGGCTTCTGGGTCGGATGCTTGCCGTGGCTTTTCTCGTCAGCGCCGGGGGCGGTGAAACGCCACACGTTCTTCATCTGACGGCCGCCGTTCTCCGCCTTCATGTCGGCATAGTTGAAGGTGTAGCGATCGCTCGAGCCCTTTGCCGACTTGGCTGCCCACAGGATCATCTCGGTCGCATGGGTGAAGCAGCGGCAGCCGAGATTCGGCGGCGGATTGGGCTTTTCCCACACGATATCGTTGAGCAAGCGGTAGCCGAGTTCCATCAAGGCCATGCCGACTGACAAATAGACATGATGGGTGCCGCTGACCCAGAGGGTGCCAGCGGGCTTCAGCACGCGCCGGCATTCCGCCAGCCAAGTGAGATTGAAAGCATGATCGGCGGCGACGCCCTGGCTTTGATCCCAGGCACCCTTGTGCACGGCGACGCGCTTGCCGGCATGGCAGGTGGTGCCGCCGTTGGAGAGGAAATAGGGCGGGTCGGTCCAGATGCAGTCGACCGACTCGGGCGCAAGACTCGCCAGCAGATCGAGATGATCCTCGCGCACGAGGCGCGACTCCCCATCGCGACCGCGCCAGGCTGCGCGCAACGCGCGACCGTCAGGACTGAATGGGCGCGCGGGCGTCGATGCTGAGGGCATGAATATCGCTGCTCATCAGCGCGTCGACGGCGGCATAGACCATGCGATGGCGTTTCAGAGGCGCGACGCCGGCGAAGCAGGGAGCCACGATCACCACGCGGAAATGACCCTTGCCGGTCAGTGCACCGGCGTGGCCGGCGTGTGCCTGGCTGTCGTCGATGACTTCAAGTGCGGACGGCGCGAGGGCCGTTGCAAGAGCGGCGCGGATGCGTTCGACGCGCGTGTTGGCGGCGTCCGTCACGGCGCGTCCCCGCAGTAATTTCGCGCAGGAAACATGGTGGCTTCGGGTTCGATGGCTGTTAGACTCACAAGGCTCGTCGTGCCGGTTAAGTGTGCCTTATCGACGTGCGCAAGACCAGAAGGCTAAGCGCAATAGACCCAGGCGCGTGCCCTGTGCGCTAGTCCCGTCCACGCCGCGCGCACAACTCATTCGACACCCATGAAATCGCTGCACATCCGCGTCCATCCCACGCATCCTCAAGCCCGTTTGATCAACCAGGCTGCGGATATCATCGCGCGCGGTGGTGTGGTGATCGCGCCGACCGACGCCTGTTATTCGCTGATATGCGCGGCCGGCAACAAGACGTCGGAGGATAGATTGCGAGCCATACGTCGACTTGAGCGCGATCATCATTTAACGCTGCTGTGCCGCGACGCGGCCGAAGTCGCGACCTATGCCAAGGTCAGCAACGACGCTTTCCGTCTCATGAAGACTCTGAGCCCTGGCCCCTACACCTACATCTTGCCCGCCACGCGCGAGACCCCGCGTCGCTTGCAGGATGAGAAGCGCCGCACGGTTGGCCTGCGCATCGTCAACCATCCAGTCATTCACGGTTTGCTCGAGGCGCAATCGCCACTGCTCGCGACCACCGTCATCGATGACGACGCCAGCCTGCCCTTTGCTGACCCCGAAGACATCGTCGAAGTCCTGGGCCACGCGGTCGACGCGGTGCTAGACGCGGGCGCGGTCGGTATCGAAATGACCACCATCATCGATCTCACCGGGCCCGCGCCGGTGCTGGTACGCCAGGGCCTCGGCGATGTCTCCCATGTGGCCGAGTTGCGCTAGGGCTGAGTCTTTTGAACTGCTTGGATCTGCCCCTACGAGGCTGGAATAATACGGGTGCAGCCACCATGACCATCGAGCCCATTCATTCCGCCGCTGGGCGGCACCCACCCAGCGCAGCCGCCAATGGTCCCACGCGTTCAATCAGGAAAACCGAGCGATGACCATTGCCGCCAATAAACGCGTGCTGTCCGGCATGCGCCCGACCGGACAATTGCATCTTGGTCACTACCACGGTGTGCTCAAGAACTGGGTGCAACTGCAACACGAATTCGAGTGCTTCTTCTTCGTCGCCGACTGGCATGCGCTGACCACCGCCTACGAAGATACTTCGGTCATCGGCGAGACGGTGTTCGACATCGTGGTCGACTGGCTGTCGGTCGGCATCAATCCGGGTGAGGCGACGCTGTTCATCCAGTCGCGCGTGCCGGAACACGCGGAACTGCATCTGTTGCTATCCATGATCACCCCGATCAGCTGGCTGGAGCGGGTGCCGAGCTACAAGGACCAGCAAGAAAAGCTCAAGGAAAAGGATCTCTCGACCTATGGCTTCCTGGGCTATCCGCTGCTGCAAGCGGCCGACATCCTGATCTACAAGGCTGGCCACGTGCCGGTAGGTGAGGATCAGGTTGCCCACATCGAGCTATCGCGTGAAGTAGCGCGGCGCTTCAACTATCTCTATGGCCGCGAGCTCGGCTTTGAGAACAAGGCTGAAGCCGCCGCGAAGAAAATGGGCAAGAAGAACGCCAAGCTCTATTTCGACATTCGTCGCACTTACCAGGAAACTGGCGACGGTGATGCGCGAGAGCGCGGTCGCGCCCTGCTCGAATCCCAGCAGAACATAAGCATCGGCGATCGCGAGCGACTGCTCGGTTATCTCGAAGGCGGCGGCAAGGTCATCCTGCCCGAGCCGCAGGCTTTGTTAACACCGGAATCAAAGATGCCAGGCCTCGACGGTGAAAAGATGTCGAAGTCCTACGGCAACACCATTGGACTGCGCGAAGCGCCGGAATCGGTGACCCAGAAACTGCGGACCATGCCGACCGACCCGGCGCGCGTGCGGCGCACGGATCCTGGCGACCCGCGCAAGTGCCCGGTATGGAAGTGGCACGAAGTCTATTCCAACGACGACGTACGCAACTGGGTGCGCGAAGGCTGCACCACCGCCGGTATCGGTTGTCTGGACTGCAAACAGCCCGTCATCGACGCAGTCATCAAGGAGCAGCAGCCGATACGCGAGCGCAGTCAGGAATTCCTCGCCGATCCGGACGCGGTACGCGCCATCATTGACGAAGGCTGTGAGGCGGCGCGCGACGTCGCTCGTGACACCCTGGACGATGTGCGCCAGGTCATGAACCTGGTGTATCGCTGAAATGAGCGAAACCTCCGCCGTCGAGCAAGCGCCGATAGAAGCCGCCCGCCCGCCTAGCCAGGCGGAGATGCCGTTTGCGGTCGTGCAGGGCGTGCCGCTCAGCGAACCGCCGCGCGATCTCTACATTCCACCCGAAGCACTGGAAGTGTTTCTCGAGGCGTTTGAGGGCCCACTCGATCTGTTGCTCTATCTCATCAAGCGCCAGAACCTCGACATCCTTGATATTCCGATCGCGCGCGTCACCGAACAGTACATGACCTACATCGGGCTCATGCAGGAAATGAAGTTCGAACTCGCGGCCGAATATCTTCTGATGGCGGCGATGTTAGCCGAGATAAAATCGCGCATGTTGTTACCGCGACCGAAGAACGAGGCCGAGGAAGAGGGCGACCCGCGTGCTGAACTGGTGCGTCGTCTGCAGGAATACGAGCGCTACAAGAAGGCCGCCGAGGATATCGAACGCATGCCGCGCATGGAGCGTGAATGGTATCCGGTGGTGGTGGAATTCGAGCGCGCGAGTGCCAACAAGGAATTGCCGGACCTGAGCTTGGAAGCTTTGCTCGACGCCTTTCGCGACGTTCTGCATCGCGCGGAAATGTTCGCCGATCATCGTATCAAGCGCGAAGCTTTGTCGGTGCGCGAACGCATGTCGCGAGTCCTGGCCCAGGCGCGCGGCGACGTGTTCACCGCCTTCCATGATTTCTTTTCCTTTGAAGAAGGGCGCGCCGGCGCCGTCGTGACCTTGATGGCGATACTGGAATTAATGAAGGAAGCCCTGATCGAAATCGTGCAGAACGGTGAGCGCGAACCGATCTACGTCAAGCTGGTCGCCTGAGGTGAACGTGGAGAACGAGGCAATGGAAGGGCTGAACCTGAAACCCGTGGTGGAAGCCATCGTCATGGCGTCCGAGGCGCCGGTGAGCGTTGAGCGCCTGACCAAGCTGATGGAAGACGAAGGCGGCCATGGGCCGACACGCGAATTGTTGCGCGGCGTATTGACCGAATTGCAGAGCGACTACGCCGACCATGGTGTGGAACTGGTGGAAGTGGCGAGCGGTTATCGCTTTCAGGCGCGCGCCGCCTATGCTGATAGGGTCTCGCGTCTGTGGGAAGAGCGTAAGCCGCGTTATTCGCGCGCGCTGCTCGAAACCCTCGCGCTGGTCGCCTATCGTCAACCGATCACGCGCGGTGAGATCGAGCACGTGCGCGGCGTCGCGGTCAGCAGCAACATAATGCGTCTTCTGCTCGAACGGGATTGGGTGAAGGTGGTCGGTCACCGTGACGTGCCCGGTCGCCCGGCGGTCTATGCCACCACCAAGGAATTTCTCGATTATTTCGGTTTGAAATCCCTGGCTGAATTACCGAGCTTGGCCGAGTTGAAGGATTTCGATGCGATCAACGCCGATCTGTTCGCCAACATCGTGATGGACGAAGAAACCGCAGCGCAGGACCCAGCGCGCGGCGGCGCGGAACCCGTACAGGACGATGACACTCTGGCGGTCGACGCGTGAGTGCCGGAACGAAAGACATGACTGAAGCCGGCGGCGAACGCATACACAAGGTCCTGGCCCGTGCTGGATGGGGTTCACGGCGCGAAATCGAACGCTGGATCGAGGCCGGTCGCATTCGTATCAACGGCCGCCGTGCCGAAACCGGCGCGCGGGTCGAGCCTGGCGATCGCGTGCAACTCGACGACGGCCGTGTGCTGCGCGTCAGCGGCGGCAGCCAGGCTCTGCACGTGCTGGCCTATAACAAACCGGCCGGCGTGGTCTGCACCCGCCGCGACGAACAGAATCGTCCGAATATCTTTGAAGATCTGCCGCGCATCGAGCGTGGCCGCTGGATCAACATCGGTCGTCTCGACATCAATACCAGTGGCTTGTTGCTGTTCACCAATCATGGCGAACTGGCTCATCGACTGATGCATCCGCGCTACCGTGTCGATCGCGAATACGCGGCGCGCATTTTCGGTGAGGTCGAGGACGAGATGCTCCAACGCTTGCGTGACGGCGTGGAGATCGACGACGAGCGTTTTCATTTCGACGACATCGTGGAAGGCGAGGGCGACGGCGCTAATCGCTGGTACTACTGCGTAGTGCAGAGCGGACGTCAGCGCGAAGTGCGGCGCTTGTGGGAGTCGCAGGGCGTCAAGGTCAGTCGCCTGATCCGGGTGCGCTTCGGCAATGTCATGTTGCCCGCCGATTTGCGTGGTGGTCAGACGGTCGAACTGGGCGGCGCGCTGCGCGACGAGTTATGCGCGCTGGTCGGCCTCAATGCCAACGGCGAAGAACTGCGCAGCCCTACGCCCAGAACATAAAGCTTAGCGCCCTGCGCTGCTCGTAGGTCGCTCATCGCATTGATCTCGCTGGCCTACGCCGCTAAGCTTGGCCGCTTTTCAAACGGCCTGAACCTCATCTTGACTGACCAACCCGTGAGCACTGAGCGGCGCCGTCTGGTTGCCGGCAACTGGAAGATGAACGGCTCGCGGGCCATGGCCACAGCCCTCGCACGCGCGGTCGTCGATGCCGGGCTCGACAATGCCCTGGACGTCGTCCTGTGTCCGCCGGCGCCATATCTGGACGTGGTCGGTGCCAGTGTTGCTGGTAGCGGCGTGGCCTTAGGTGCTCAGGACTGTTCGGAATATGAGCCCGGCGCCTACACCGGTGAAGTAGCCGCAAGCATGCTCGCCGATAGTGGCTGCGGCTATGTCATCATCGGCCATTCCGAGCGTCGCCAGATGTTCGGTGACACCGACGCACGGGTGGTGGCCAAGCTCAAGGCCGCCTGTGGCCAGGGCCTGACGCCGATCTTCTGCGTTGGCGAAACCCTTGCCGAACGCCGCGCTGACGCCACTGAGTCCGTCATCGCGCGCCAGCTTAACGCGCTGTTGACGCTGTCTGGCGCAGTCGCTTTGCTCGCCCAGCTGGTCATCGCCTACGAACCGGTGTGGGCTATCGGCACCGGTGAATCGGCCACACCTGCCCAGGCCCAGGCCGTGCACGCCGCGATACGCGCGCATCTGGCCGGCGTCGACGCGGGTCTCGCCGCGCGTACGCGTCTTCTCTACGGCGGCAGCGTCAAGCCTGACAATGCTGCGGAATTGTTCGCCATGCCCGACATCGACGGCGGGCTTATCGGCGGCGCGGCTCTGGTAGCCGCGTCGTTCATTGCTGTATGCCGCGCCACGCTCGCCTGACGGCGACGCTTGCGCGCCTCTGGAGATAGTTGATGATTTTCACCGTACTACTGGCCGTGCACATTCTGCTGGCCCTGCTGCTGATCGGCGTCATCCTGCTTCAGCAGGGCAAGGGTGCGACGGCCGGTGCCGCGTTTGGCAGTGGCGCGTCATCAACCGTGTTTGGTGCTCGCGGCTCGGCCTCGTTCCTCACGCGTCTGACCGCTATCCTCGCGGTGCTGTTCTTCTCCAACAGCCTGCTGTTGGCCTATCTCTACGGCCAGACCACCAAATCGACCAGCCTGCTCGATCAAGTGCAGGTGCCCGTGCAGAGTGCGCCCGGTGCACCGCCAGCGCCCGATGTACCGACCAAGGTCGATGTTGGTCAACTGGTCGACAAGATTACCCAGGGCAAGCCCGTCGATATGCCTGCGTCACCACTCGTCGATGTGCCCGTCGCACCTGCATCGACCAGTGCCGCGATACCGGCAGCGCCTGCGCCCGCAGCGGACAAGAGTGCGCCCGCAAGCGACGTGCCGGCGGTGATCGCACCTGCTACCAACGAAGCTCCGGCCGCGGGCAGCAAGCCCGTGAGCAACAAATGACTGAGCTATAAAAATAACTTGATTGATTTGATCGCGCGCGAGTTTTTTATGGATTGCGCGTGCTGCATTCCGTATCATTGCGCGCCAGTTGATCGCATCACGCATACGATCATCGCGACCTGCTCAGCCGACGTGGTGGAATTGGTAGACACGCAGCCTTGAGGTGGCTGTGCCGAGAGGCGTGACGGTTCGAGTCCGTCCGTCGGCACCATACGAGCAGTCCCGCGCCAAGCTTGAATGGTGGTGCGAGAGCCGATGATCACGAAGTGGATGTGCTGCGCCTTGAGTCCGTGCATCATGCGTCGGTGGGGACCGGCGCGGGACGCGGATTGGGATACAATCAGGCGCCTGCGGTATTTTTCGCGCGGCCAAGCGCAGTGGAGTGAAACGGTTCGTGCTTGAACTTTACCTGCCGATTCTGATCTTCATTGCCATTGGGGTGGCTATCGGTGTGGTATCGCTGGCCGCCAGCTACGGCGTCGGCGGCATCCTTGGTGTCCATCGTCCGGATGCTGAGAAATCTTCACCTTACGAATGCGGCTTCGAAGCCTTTGAAGACGCGCGTATGAAATTCGATGTTCGCTACTACCTGGTGGCGATACTGTTCATCATCTTTGATCTCGAAATTGCGTTCTTCTTCCCGTGGGCGGTGGTGCTCGACAAGATCGGCGCCTACGGCTTCTGGGCCATGATGATATTCCTCGGCATCCTTGTCGTCGGTTTCATTTACGAGTGGCGCAAAGGGGCATTGGAATGGGAATGAGCGAAGTACAGGACAAGGGCTTCGTCACCACCACTGTCGACACGGTGGTGAACTGGGCGCGCACCGGCTCGATGTGGCCGATGACTTTCGGCCTGGCCTGCTGCGCGGTGGAAATGATGCACGCCGGCGCTTCGCGCTATGACCTCGATCGCTTTGGCGTGGTGTTCCGTCCCAGCCCGCGCCAGTCTGACGTCATGATCGTGGCCGGCACGCTGGTCAATAAGATGGCGCCGGCGCTGCGCAAGGTTTATGACCAGATGACTGAGCCCAAGTGGGTCATTTCCATGGGCTCCTGCGCCAACGGCGGCGGCTACTACCACTATTCCTATGCCGTGACGCGCGGTTGCGATCGCATCGTACCCGTCGACATCTACGTGCCGGGCTGCCCGCCGACTGCGGAAGCTCTGTTGTTCGGCATCATCCAGCTGCAGAACAAGATCAAACGAACCACGACCATCAATCGTTCGTAAACAGACCGTGACTCTGCATAGCAAACTGGAAGCCCTGTCGAGCACGCTCGACACCGTCCTCGGTGACGCGATCCTCGCGCGCCGCATAGACCGTGACGAATTGACCGTCGACGTCGATCCCGCGCGCATCGTTGTGGTGTGTCGGCTGTTGAAAGACACGACTGCCTTGGGCTTTAGCCAGCTCTCGGACTTAAGCGGCGTCGATTACCTGACCTACGGCCAGGCCGATTGGCAGACCGAGGCGACGTCTTCGGGTTTCAGCCGCGGCGTGGCGCGCAATTCCATCAAGCTTGCCGATGTCGACAGCAAGCGTTTCGCGGTCGTCTATCAGCTCTTGTCCGTGACCACCAATTTGCGTCTGCGTGTGAAGGCCCATCTTGGTGGTGAGCCGCCGCGTCTGGCCTCGGTCAGCGAGATCTGGCCGGTAGCCGACTGGTACGAGCGCGAAGTCTTCGACCTGTTCGGCATCCTGTTCGACGGCCATCCCGATCTGCGCCGCATCCTCACCGACTACGGCTTTATCGGCCATCCGTTCCGCAAGGATTTCCCGCTCGAGGGCCGCGTTGAAGTGCGCTATGACCCGGAGCGCGGACGCGTCGTCAATCAGCCGGTCTCAATCGAGCCGCGCACCCTGGTGCCGCGTGTGATCCGCGAAGACACCTGGCTCGATTCCTCGAAACCCGTGAGCAAGCCCGCCGATGCCTGAGATTCGCAATCTGACGCTCAACTTCGGCCCGCAGCATCCGGCCGCGCACGGTGTGTTGCGTCTGGTGCTGGAGATGGACGGCGAAGTCATTGAGCGTGCCGATCCGCATATCGGTTTACTCCATCGCGGCACCGAAAAGCTCGCTGAGAACAAACCGTTCAATCAAAGCATCGGTTACATGGACCGGCTCGATTACGTCTCGATGATGTGCAACGAGCACGCCTACGTGATGGCGATCGAGAAACTGTGTGGCATCACGGTGCCGATACGCGCGCAGTATATCCGCGTGATGTTTGACGAAATCACGCGCGTCCTGAACCACCTCATGTGGCTCGGTGCCCATGGCCTCGACATCGGCGCCATGACCATGTTTCTGTATTGCTTCCGTGAGCGCGAAGATCTCATGGACTGCTATGAGGCGGTGTCAGGTACGCGCATGCACGCAACCTACTACCGTCCCGGTGGCGTGTACCGTGACCTGCCCGATTCGATGCCGCTCTATCAGGCTTCGAAGTGGCGGAACGCCAAGGATCTTGAGCGTCTGAATGCGACCCGCAGTGGCTCCATGCTCGATTTCATCGATGATTTCTGCGATCGCTTTCCGGCCTGCGTCGACGAATACGAGACGCTCTTGACCGATAACCGCATCTGGAAACAGCGCACCGTCGACATCGGCATCGTGACCATAGAGCGTGCGCTGGAACTCGGCTTCACCGGTCCCATGCTGCGTGGTTCGGGCTTGGCCTGGGATCTACGCAAGAAACAGCCCTACGAAGTCTATGCGGATCTTGATTTCGACATTCCGGTCGGCGTCAACGGTGACTGCTATGACCGCTATCTGGTGCGCGTCGAAGAGATGCGCCAGTCAGCGTGCATCATCAAGCAGTGCGTCGCCTGGCTGCGCGTCAACCCCGGCCCAGTCATGCTGGCTGACCATAAATTGACGCCGCCCGACAGAGCCAGCATGAAGGGCGATATGGAATCGCTGATCCACCACTTCAAGCTCTTCACCGAGGGTTATTGCGTGCCGGCCGGCGAAGTCTACGCGGCGATCGAGCATCCGAAGGGTGAGTTTGGTATCTACCTGGTCTCGGACGGCGCCAACAAACCTTATCGCTTGAAAGCGCGCGCCTCGGGCTTCGCGCATCTCGCGGCCATGAATGAATTGGTGAAAGGCCACATGCTGGCCGACGTGGTCGCCGTGATCGGCACCATGGACATCGTGTTTGGAGAGATCGACCGTTAAGTCAGCGTCATGAGTGAGTCGCAAAACCAGCTGTTATCCCATCATGCGCGCGAAGTGATCGACGCGTGGGTCGCCAAGTTTCCGCCCGAGCGCAAGCAGTCGGCGGTGCTCGCGGCCTTGACCGAGGCGCAGCACGAGAACCAGGGCTTCCTGACCACCGCGCTCATGGATGCGGTGGCCGATTATCTCGAATTGCCGCACATCGCGGTCTACGAAGTGGCGAGCTTCTATTCGATGTACGAGACTTCGCCCTGCGGTCGCAACAGCGTGGCCATCTGCACCAATGTTTCCTGCATGCTGCGTGGCAGTGAAGACATCGTGACCCATGTCGAAAAGAAGCTCGGCATCCGCATCGGCGAATCGACCCAAGATGGCCGCATCTTCCTAAAGCCCGAGGAAGAATGTCTGGCCGCCTGCTGCGGCGCGCCGATGATGCAGGTCAATCACGTCTACCACGAAAATCTCACCATCGACCGCGTCGACGAAATTCTGGACGGGCTCGCATGATCGACATCAAGCTAGACCTGACCTGCTACGCCACGCGCAATCTGCCCGAGCCGTGGTCGATGAAGACCTACCGCTCCATCGGCGGTTACAGCGCATGGGAAAAGATCCTGCGCGAGAAGACGCCGCCGGCCGACATCATCGACATCGTCAAAGCCGCTGGCCTGCGTGGTCGCGGTGGCGCTGGTTTCCCCGCCGGTGTGAAGTGGAGCTTCATGCCCAAGGGCGACATGCAGCGTTATCTGGTGTGTAACTCCGACGAGAGCGAGCCCGGTACCTGCAAGGACCGCGACATCCTGCGCTTCAATCCCCATGCGCTGGTTGAAGGCATGGCCATCGCCAGTTATGCGATGGGCGCGACGGTCGGCTACAACTATATGCGCGGCGAGTTCATGGACGAGCCGGCGATCAATTTCCAGAACGCGCTTGCGGATGCCTATGCCGTAGGCCTGCTCGGCAAGAACATCCAGGGCACCGGCATCGATTTCGATCTGCATGCCTACCTCGGTGCCGGCGCTTATATTTGTGGTGAAGAGACCGCGCTGCTCGAATCGCTGGAAGGCAAGAAGGGTCAGCCGCGCTTCAAGCCGCCGTTCCCGGCGAGCTACGGCCTGTATGGCAAGCCGACCACCATCAATAACACCGAGACCCTGGCATCGGTGCCGACCATCCTGCGCAATGGCTCGGAGTGGTTCGCGAACTTGGGCAAGCCCAACAACGGCGGCACCAAGATTTTTTCCGTCAGCGGGCACGTCAACAAACCGGGCAATTTCGAGGTGCCGATGGGTACACCCTTCCGCACGCTGCTCGAGTTGGCCGGTGGCGTGCTCGATGGGCGTGAACTGAAGGCCGTTATCCCCGGTGGTTCGTCGGTGCCGGTGTTGACTGGCAAGGCCATGCTCGAACTCGACATGGACTACGACTCGATTTCTAAGGCCGGCTCCATGCTCGGTTCGGGCGCGGTGATCGTGATGAACGACACCGCTGACATCGTCAAGGTGTTGCAGCGTATCTCGCGTTTCTATTACGCCGAGTCCTGCGGTCAATGCACGCCTTGTCGCGAAGGCACGGGTTGGCTGTACCGCATGTTGACGCGCATCGTGCAAGGCGAGGGCGTGGCTTCGGATCTCGACAAGCTCGATCTGGTGGCCAGCAAGATCGAAGGTCGCACCATCTGTGCGCTGGGTGACGCGGCGGCCATGCCGGTGCGCAGCTTCGTGCGTACTTTCCGCCCCGAGTTTGAGTACTACATCGAACACGGGCACAGCATTCTGCAAGCGCGTGGCCATTCGGTTGCGGCCTGATGAGCACGTGTAAACAGGCATGACTGACGACCGTATCAAGATAGAAGTCGATGGCCAGACCATCGAGGCGCGCAAGGGCGCGATGCTGATCGAGGCAACCGATGCGGCCGGCATCTATGTGCCGCGCTTCTGCTATCACAAACATCTGAGCGTGGCGGCCAACTGCCGCATGTGCCTGGTCGAAGTGGAACGCGCGCCGAAGTGCATGCCGGCCTGTGCGACGCCGGTGATGGACGGCATGAAGGTCTATACGCGCTCACCGAAAGCGGTCGCGGCCCAGCATGCGACCATGGAATTCCTGCTCATCAACCATCCGCTCGATTGCCCGATCTGCGATCAGGGCGGTGAGTGCGAGCTGCAGGATCTGGCGATGGGCTACGGTGGTGATGTTTCGCAGTTCACCGAGCGCAAGCGCGTGGTGCGCGACAAGAACATCGGCCCCTTGGTGCAGACCGACATGACGCGCTGCATACACTGCACACGTTGCGTGCGCTTCGGCGAGGAGATCGCGGGCTTGCGTGAACTCGGCGCTACCGGTCGCGGCGAGCACATGGAGATCGGTACCTACGTGGCCAAGGCCATGATCTCCGAGCTGTCGGGCAACGTCATTGATTTGTGCCCGGTCGGCGCGCTGACCAACAAGCCTTACCGCTATTCGGCGCGGGCTTGGGAATTGCAGCAGCGCGATGGCGTCGCGCCCCACGATGCGCTCGGTTCCAACGTGCATTTCCACGTCAAGGGCGCGGTCGTGAAACGCGTGGTGCCGAAAGAAAACGTCGCGGTCAACGCCACCTGGCTGTCGGACCGTGATCGCTACAGCTACCAGGGCATGAATCACGAGGCGCGTTTGACCGCGCCGCGCATCAAGCGCGACGGGCGTTGGAGCGAGTGCGATTGGGACACGGCGCTGGGCGTGGTGGCCGACAAGCTGCGTGGTATCGCGGGGGCCGATGTCGATCAGGTCGCGGCCCTGGCGTCGCCGTCCTCGACCACCGAAGAGTTCTATCTGTTGCAGCGTCTGCTGCGCGGTCTCGGTTCGCATAACGTCGACCATCGCCTGCGGCAGCGCGATTTTTCCGATCAAAGCGCCGAGCCGCTCTATCCCGGCGTCGAATCGCTAGCCGCGATCGAGAACGCTGATGCCGTGCTGCTACTCGGTACTTATCCGCGTCACGAGAATCCGCTGCTCAATTTGAGCTTGCGCAAGGCGGCGCTGAAGGGCGCGGCGGTGATGCAGGTTGGCAGTCATGCGCAGGATTTCAATTACAGCCTCGCTGGCCAGGTGGCGGTGAAGCCGTCGCAACTGCTCGGCGCCGCCGCTGCACTCGCGGCCGGTGTTGCCAGCCGTCGTGGTGTAACGCTGTCCGCGCCGACCGACAAACTTGTCGAGCAGACCGCGCTGACTGATGCGAATCTCGATGCGATAGCCGAGCGCCTCGCCACGGCCAGCCGCCCGGTCATCTTGATCGGCGCCGCCATCAATGCCCATCCGCTGCGCAGTGCGTTGGTGCAGGTCGCGGGTGCGCTGGCGCAGGCCGGTGGCGCGGTGTTCGGCGAACTCGCCGAGGGTGCCAATGGCGCCGGTGCGTGGCTGGCCGGTGCCGTGCCCCACCGCGGGCCCGCCGGGCGCGTGCTTGAAAAGCCCGGTCGCAATATGCGCGGCATGATTGAGCAGCCGCGCAAGGCCTATGTCCTGCTCGGTGTTGATCCGGTGCTCGATGGCGCGGATAGCCTGGGCCTCAACGCCGCCTTGAGCGCTGCCGATTTCGTGGTCGCGGTGAGTGCTTTTGAAAACAGTGCGCTGGAAGCGGTGGCCGATGTCATCCTGCCGAGCGCGCTGTATGGCGAGAACGAAGGCTCCTTCGTCAATCTCGCCGGCCGTTGGCAGCGTTTCGCACCTGCGGTACGGCCGCGTGGCGATGCGCGCGCAGCCTGGAAGATCCTGCGCGTGCTCGGCAACAAGCTCGACCTGCCGGGTTTCGACGCTGTCACAGTCGAAGACGTGACGCGCGAAATCGAAGCGCTGGTTGGCCAGGTCAAACTCGCGCCGCGCTTGACGCCCACGCTTGAGACCAGCTCGCTCAAGATCGATGGCGGACGTCTCGAACTGTTGGTTGAAGTACCGATGTACGCGGCCGATGCGTTGGTGCGTCATGCCAGTGCCCTGCAGGAAATGCCGCAGGCCGGCGATGACTGCGTGCGCCTGGCGAGCGCCACCGCCACCAGCCTCGGGTTGGCCGCCGGTCAGCGTCTTACCATCGAACGCGAGGGCCAGCAGGCCAGTGCGCAACTCATGATCGACGATGGCCTGCCGGCCGGTGTCTGTCTGGTGCATGGGGCACGCCCAAGGCTGGCCGCGATTGCGATCAATGGCGCGGCGATCATGCTCAGCGCGGCGCGCAGTGAGGCGGCGGCATGAGCAATCCCTTCGCACTGCTCGAACAGCAATTGACGGCGTTAGGTTTCATGCCCGCGCCGCTGGTGGTGGTGGCGGTGATCGTCGCCAAGATTCTGGTCATCGTCCTGCCCTTGATGGGCGGCGTCGCTTACCTGACGCTCGCCGAGCGCAAGATCATCGGCTGGATTCAGGTGCGCAACGGCCCCAATCGGGTCGGTCCTCTCGGTCTGCTGCAGCCCATCGCCGACGCACTGAAACTGCTGACTAAGGAGATGGTGGTGCCTAGCGGTGCCAGTCGTTTCCTGTTCTTGATCGCGCCGATTCTGGCCCTCGGGCCGGCGCTCGCGGCCTGGGCCGTCGTGCCTTTCGGTTCGGAGGTAGTGCTGGCCAACATCAATGCTGGCTTGCTCTACATCCTCGCGCTGACCTCGCTCGGCGTGTACGGCATCATCGTCGCGGGCTGGGCGTCGAACTCCAAATACGCCTTCCTTGGTGCCATGCGTTCGGCCGCGCAGATCGTGTCCTATGAAATCGCCATGGGCTTTGCGCTGGTCGGTGTGCTGATTGCGGCGGGCAGTTTGAATCTTGGTGACATCGTCAACGCGCAGCGCGGCGCGCTCGGCCCGGGCAGCTGGTTCTTCGTGCCGCTATTTCCGTTATTCGTGATCTATTTCATCTCCGGCGTGGCGGAAACCAACCGCGCACCCTTTGACGTTTCGGAAGGCGAATCGGAAATCGTCGCTGGCTTCCACGTCGAATATGCGGGCATGGGTTTCGCGCTGTTCTTCCTCGCCGAATACGCCAATATGATCCTGGTCTCGGGTCTCGCTTCGGTGATGTTCTTAGGCGGCTGGCTGTCGCCGCTGCCGTGGTTGACCAAGCTGCCTGGTGTGGGCCTGTTCTTCATGGACGGCATTCACTGGTTCCTCGCCAAGACTTGTTTTTTCCTGTTTCTGTTCCTGTGGTTCCGCGCCACTTTCCCGCGTTATCGCTATGACCAGATCATGCGTCTGGGCTGGAAGATTTTCCTGCCTATTACCATGGTCTGGATCGTGGTCGTCGCGGCGATGGTGGTGTGGCACATGCCGCCGTGGTTCGCCGCCGGCGCGAGAGGGTGAGGCCATGAGCACAGTCGTTGATTACTTCAAGAGCCTGACCCTGTGGGAACTGCTCAAGGGTCTGAAGCTGACAGGTACTTACCTGTTCGAGCGCAAGATCACCATTCAGTATCCCGAAGAGAAGACGCCGCAGTCCGCGCGTTTCCGTGGTCTGCATGCGCTGCGTCGTTATGCCAATGGCGAAGAGCGTTGCATCGCCTGCAAGCTGTGCGAGGCGGTTTGCCCGGCGCTGGCTATCACCATCGAGTCCGAGCAACGTGAAGACGGTACCCGTCGCACCACCAAGTACGAAATCGATCTGACCAAGTGCATTTTCTGCGGCTTCTGCGAGGAATCCTGCCCGGTCGATTCCATCGTCGAGACCCGTCATTTCGAATACCACGGCGAGAAGCGTGGCGACCTGCTCATGACCAAGGAAAAGCTGCTCGCGAACGCCGACCGCTTCGAGACTCAGATCGCCGCAGACCGCGCCGCCGAGGCGCGCTACCGCTAGTGCCACGCCACACCATAACGAACGACAAGGGGAGGGGGACGAGGTAGCGACAAGGAGCGGGGCGGGGACGCGTGGGGCGGGGTGTGGAGACGAGGATCGTCCCACGCAAGCACTGACAGTCACCGACCGTTCAACTAGCCGTCTAGCCACGATTCATGTTCGAACAAGCCGTCTTTTATGCCTTCGCCACGGTCCTTGTGATCGCTGCGACCCTGGTCATCACGGTGCGTAATCCGGTGCATGCCGCGCTGTTCCTGGTGCTGTCCTTCTTCGCGAGTTCTGGACTGTGGCTGCTGCTGGAAGCCGAGTTCCTCGCCATCGCCCTGGTGCTGGTCTATGTCGGCGCGGTGATGGTCTTGTTCCTGTTCGTGGTCATGATGCTCGATATCAATCTGACCGTGCTGCGCGAAGGCTTCGCCCGTTATCTGCCGGTGGCCGGCATCGTCGCGGTCTTGATGTTCATCGCCATTGGTCTGGTCGTCGAACACGAGCGTTTTGGACTTGAGAAGGTCGCGATGACGGTCACTCATGCGGCGGACTACAACAACACTCGCGAACTCGGCCTGGCGCTTTACACCCAGTACATCTGGCCGTTCGAGATTGCTGCGGTGATCCTGCTGGTTGCGATCGTCGCTGCCATCGCGCTGACTCTGCGCCATACCCGCCAGACCAAGGCCCCTAGACCTGAGAAACAGGTCGCGGTGCGCCGCCAGGATCGCGTGCGCCTGGTCAAGGTCGAAGCAGAGCGCCAGGGCTGAGCCAGGATTCGAGGATAACGACGTGCTGACACTCACCCATTTCCTGATCATCGGCGCCATCCTGTTCTGCCTGTCGGTGGCCGGCATCTTCATCAACCG
>JAYWAC010000310.1:0-8773 GCA_043782755.1 Pseudomonadota bacterium
GATCGGAAGTGCCATGCACGATCTGTCGCTGCAGATTGGACAGCTCGACGTGATCGTGATCGACCAGCACCAGCCGGCCGACGCCAGCCGCCGCCAGATACATTGCTATCGGCGAACCCAGTCCGCCCAGACCTATCAACATCACCGCACCGGCCAGCAGGCGATTCTGTCCTTCGATGTCGATTTCGGGCAGCAGGATCTGGCGGCTGTAGCGCAGCAGTAGTTGGTCATCCATCGTCTCTCTCCGAGCGGGTCGCGCGCGGCGCGCTTGTGAGCCTGAGTTTCGCCGAGCCTATGACGATGTTCAATCGCGCCAGGCCGAAGTCACGCGCTCGTGCCCCGCCAAATCGCGATGCGTGGCGCTGCGTGTAAAGCCATTCGTGGCCAGCAGTGCACGTACCATTTCTCCCTGTTGAAAGCCGTGTTCGAGCGCGATGTAGCCGCCGCGCTTCAAGCAGCGTGGTGCCTCGGCAACGATGGCCACCAAGGCCGCCGCGCCGTCGTCGTCGGCGAACACCGCGAGGGAGGGTTCGAAACCCACCGCCTTATCGACCGCTTCAGCCGCGCCTACATAGGGCGGATTGGACAGGATCACATCGCAGCTTTGCGCCGCGATAGCGGTCAACCAAGGCGCGCGCAGACAGCCGATGCGCGACAGCCCCAGCCGGTTGAAATTGCCACGCGCGACGATGAGCGCCGCCGCGCAAACGTCACTCGCCAACACCGTGAGTGCGGGCCGTTCGTGAGCAAGGGCGGCGGCGACAACACCGCTGCCGGTGCCGAGATCGATCAACACGCCGGGCTTGTGCGGCGGCCACGCCGCCAAAGCCTGTTCAACCAAAAGCTCAGTCTCGGGGCGCGGCACCAACACGTCGGCTGTGACATGAAAATCCAGCGACCAGAATTCCGCCCGCCCGATCAGATAAGCGAGCGGCGTATGGCGCGCTCGTGCGTCGATCAGTGCATCGAAGCGCGCCACGCTTGCGGCGTCGAGTTCGAATTCGAGGCGGCTGTAGAGACGCGTACGCGTCACGCCAAGACTATCGGCGAGCAGCAGTTCGGCATCGAGGCGTGCCGATTCACTGTCGGCCAGACGCGCCGTCGCGGCGCGCAACGCGGCCGCCACTGTCAGCGGCGCCGTCATCGGCTCAAGTATCGAGCGCGAGCTGCGCCATGAGATCCGCCTGATGCTCAGTCAGCAGCGACTCGATGACGAGATCGACATCGCCTTCCATCAACTCGGCGAGTTTGTAGATAGTGAGATTGATGCGGTGATCAGTGACGCGTCCCTGGGGAAAGTTATAGGTGCGTATGCGTTCCGAACGATCGCCGCTACCGACCAGGTTGCGGCGCGTCTGCGCCTGCTCAGCCTGTTGACGGCCACGCTCGGCGGCGAGCAGACGCGAGCGCAGCAGACTCATGGCCCGCGCCCGGTTCTTGTGCTGCGAACGTTCGTCCTGACACTCCACCACCACGCCGGTCGGGATATGGGTGATGCGAATAGCGGAATCGGTCTTGTTAACGTGCTGACCACCGGCACCCGAAGCACGGAAGGTGTCGATGCGCAGATCCTTGCTATTGATGTCGACGTCTTCAATCGCTTCTACCGCCGGCATCACCGCCACCGTGCAGGCCGAAGTATGAATGCGGCCCTGGGACTCGGTGTCCGGCACGCGTTGCACGCGATGGGCGCCCGATTCGAACTTGAGCCGCTCGTACACGCCTTGCCCGGTGATCTTCACGATCACTTCCTTATAGCCACCCAGCTCAGCCTGGTTGGATGACATGATTTCATTGCGCCAGCCGCGATTCTCGGCATAACGCAGATACATGCGCAGCAGATCGCCGGCGAACAGTCCTGCTTCGTCGCCGCCGGTGCCGGCGCGGATTTCCAGGAACACGTCAGAGTTGTCGTCCGGGTCCTTGGGGATCAGGAGTTTCTGCAATTCGACTTCGAGGCCGTCGAGGGCTGCGCGCGCGTCTAGCGCCTCCTCTTGGGCGAGCGCGCGCATTTCGGCGTCGTCTTCGCGCATCAGCGCTTCGGCGTGGGCGATAGCGTTCTGGGTGTGGCGATAGCGATCGAAGCATTCCACCACCGGGCTGATCTCGGCGTGTTCCCGTGACAGCGTGCGATAGCGTTCCTGGTCGTTGATCACTTGCGGCACGGCTAGCATGCCATCCAGTTCACTGCGGCGTTCAACCAGGGTCTCGAGTTTGCGCAACAAGGAAGATTGCATGAGATCAGGATCCGTCGAGGCCGAGCAGTTCGCGCGCAACGCGCACATAGTCCTCGCGGCCACCACTGTGACGCAGACCCGCAGTCGGGTGATGCATGAGCTTATTGGTCAGGGTATTGGCCAGGGATTCGAGCACCGTGGCCGGGTCGTCGCCACGCGCCAGTCGCGCGCGCGCTTTATGCATGAGTTCGTCACGCACGCGCTCGCCCTGGGCGCGATATTCGGCGATGGTCGTGCCGCTGCCCTGGACCTTGAGCCACGCCATATAGTCACGCACCTGGAGACGGACCATCTCCTCGGCCTGTGCGGCGGCTTCGTGACGCAGCTTGCGGTTGGAGCTGACGACGTGCTCAAGGTCGTCGACGGTGTAGAGATAGACATCTTCCAGCTCGCCGACTGCAGGCTCGACGTCGCGCGGCACGGCGAGATCGACGATGAACATCGGTTCATAGCCGCGTTGCTTCATCGCCAGTTCGACGATGCCGCGCGTGACGATGGGCAGGCGGCTCGCGGTCGAGCTGACGACGATGTCGACCGTGGTCAGATGCTCAGCGATGTCCGACAGCTCGATGGCGGTGGCATTGACCCGCTCGGCCAGACTCTGGGCGTTGTCCAGCGAGCGATTGGCCACCACCAGCTTGCCGATATGGGCGCCGGCCAAGTGGTTGGCCACCAGCGAGATGGTGTCGCCCGCACCGATCA
Organism: Pseudomonadota bacterium; assembly: GCA_043782755.1. Taxonomy (GTDB): domain Bacteria; phylum Pseudomonadota; class Gammaproteobacteria; genus JADJYF01. The sequence goes on from JAYWAC010000310.1 coordinate 2,940, forward strand.
ACAGTGCCGAGCGTCGTTCCAGCGAACCATGGATCTGCTGCGCGAGCTTGACCGCCGCATAGGCCACTGACACCGGGGTGTTGCCGATATCGGTCCCGGAGCGAATCATCTTCGCGGTCGAGAACGAGAACTGCATGAGGTGATTGAGGAACTTGCCGACCGTGCCTGCGTCCACCGCAGTACGATAGGCGTCTTTCAACTGCCCGAGAATTTGCGGCTCGCCGACCACCAGCGAATCGAGACCTGCGGCGACACGCAGTGCATGTCGCACCGCCTGCTCGCTGTCGAGGTGGTAGAGGTGCGGGGCGATGTCGTCCGGGCCGATATTGCGGTATTGGGTCAACCAGGTGAGCGGTTCGCGCAAGGCTGCTTCTTCGATGTCGCAATAGAGCTCGGTGCGATTGCAGGTCGACAGAATGAGGGCTTCGGTGACACCTGGGCAGGCGTTCAAGGCACCGAGAGCTGAGGGCAACTGAGCGAGGTCGAAGGCAAGCTTCTCGCGTACCTCTACCGGTGCGGTTTTGTGGCTGAGTCCTAGTATGAAGAGGGTCATGGCGCGAGGTGAGCAAGAATTCCCGCCCAGCGTCCGATACCAAGTCGGGACGCTGCCGCGTGGGAACGAATGCTCTTCGGTCCTATCAAAATTAAGCTTGTGCGTTAACTGGGTTATAGTTTAAGTCAGAACACTTGTGAAACCACTAACGACTGCGGCGGCGGACACTTCCGCGCTGCAGACGGCACCCGGCGAAGACACCTTGCGCACTACCCTCTATCGTTCGTTTCTTTCCGTCGTGCGTGTTATCGCCAGTGCGGGCCTGTTGTTGTTGGCAGCCTGCGCGACGCCGCCGCCGACCAATCCAGCGGGCGCGAATGCCAAGCCGGCCCCCCCACCCGCCCCCACAGTCGCCGTCATTCCCGCTCCGCCCGCCGCCCCCACGCCGCCTTTTGAATACGAGAACGACCCCTATTACCGCCTGCTGATGGCCGAGTTCGCCGGCCAGCGTGGGCACTTGGACGTCGCGGTCAAGAACTACGTCGAACTCGCCCAGAGCCTGCGCGACGCCGGCCTCGCCGAGCGCGCAACCCGCATCGCGGTATTCGCCCGCGATGACGAATCGGCCCTGACCGCAGCCCGCATCTGGGTTGAACTCGATCCCAAGGACATGGATGCACGCCAGATCCTGGCCGCCATGTATATCCGCCACGGCAATGCCGAGGCGGCCCTGGAGCATCTCGAATACGTCATTGCTCACGATGCCGGCCAACCCGGTAACCGTCTGCGTATGGTCGCCAACCTGCTGGGCCACGAGGACGATCGCCAGACCGCGCTGGCGGTGATGGAGAAGTTGGTCGCCAAGCACGGCGACGACAGCGATGCGCTGTTGGCTTATGCGTTGCTCGCGATCCGCGCCGAGCAGCTCGATAAGGCGCGTGATGCCATGAACCGCATCGTCAAGCACACCGAGTTGTCATCCAATGTCGCGATGGCCTATCTGGCGGTGCTCCAGAAAGAGGGCAAGCTGCCACAAGCCATCGAATGGTTGGATGGGGTGTTGGCCACCCATCCCAAGCAGTTCGGCCTGCGCCTCATCTATGCGCGCCTACTGGCCGATGCCAACCGCTATGAAGAGGCACGCCTGCAGTTCGGCATGCTGGCGATCCAAACGCCTGAGAACTCGGACGTCGTGTTCGCCCTCGGCCTGCTCAACTTGCAGGCCAATCGCGTCGACGAGGCGGCCAAGAATTTCACTCGTCTGCTGAAGCTCGACGCGCGGGTTGACGAGGCCCATTTCTACCTCGGCCAGATAGCCGAGGCCCAGAAAGACTTCCCTGCGGCGCTGACCCAATACAAACGGGTGCAGGGCGGCAACAATTATTTCGGCGCGCAGATGCGTATCGCGCTGGTCATGGCCATCAAGGGCCAGACCGACGATGCCATCGCCTTTCTCGACAAGCTCACCACCGAGGACGATGAGCAGCGTTTCAGCGTGGCGCGCGCGAAAGGCGAGATCTTGACCGACAAGGGTCGCTTCGACGACGCCATGGGCGTCTATGACGCCGCGCTCGCCAAGGGCGAATACCATTCCGATCTGCTTTATACCCGCGCCATGCTGGCCGAGCGCATGGGCAAGATAGACCTGCTGGAGAAGGATCTGCGTACCATCCTCGCCAAAGAGCCGGACAACTCCCAGGCCTTGAACGCGCTTGGTTACACTCTGGCCGACAGCACCAAGCGCTACGATGAGGCCCTCGTCCTGATCTCCCGCGCCATCGAGCTGAGTCCGAAAGATTTCTACATCCTCGACTCCATGGGCTGGGTGCTCTATCGCCTCGGTCGCTTCGACGAATCCATCACCTACCTGCAAAAGGCGCGCGAACTGCGTAATGACCCGGAAGTCGCTGCTCATCTTGGCGAAGTGTTGTGGGTCAAGGGTGACCGCGTGGCCGCCGAGAAGACCTGGAATGCGGCGCTGCGCGACACACCCAACGACAAGAAGCTGCTGGAAGTCATCAAACGTCTGAAGCCGTGAGTGCCGTGCGCGTCACCCCACGGGTTCCGCGGGCGCTGCGCGCCTGCGCGCTCATGAGTTCAATGATCCTGGCCGGCTGTGCCGGGCTCGGGCAGAAGGCGCCACCCACGCCGGCAGTGCCGCGCGCTGATCTGCACGCCGCCCACGTCGCTGCCGTGAGTCCCTTCACGCAATGGCGACTGGCCGGGCGCATCGCCGTGCAGCGCGAGGACAAGGGCTTCAGCGCCGATCTCGACTGGCGCGAATCCGGCACGGACTATTCCTTGCGGGTCGCGGCACCGCTGAACGGCGGCACCTTTGCGCTGGCCGGTGATGCCACGGCTGTGTCGCTGGTCACGCCCAAGGGCGAGACCTATCGCGCGGCCGACGCCGAGACCTTGATGCGTCAACATCTGGGCTGGGCCTTGCCCTTAGCCGGCACGCGCTACTGGGTGCGTGGTCTGCCCGACCCTACCCACCCGGTGACGGGCGAGCGCCTCGACGAGGCCGGTCGCTGGACCGATTTCGCGCAGGATGGCTGGCGGGTGAGCGTGCTGGAATACACGCGCGCCGCTGGCCGTGACCTGCCTAAACGGCTGTTCCTCGCCCACGACAAGCTGCAGGTGCGGATGGCCATCAAGACCTGGGAGCAACCTTGAGCATGAGCGCGGCGGGCTGGCCGGCACCGGCCAAGATCAATCTTTTCCTGCACGTCACCGGCCGCCGGCCCGATGGCTACCATCTGTTGCAGACCTTGTTTCAGTTCGTCGACCACGGTGACACCCTGCATTTCGCGGTGCGCGAGGACGGCGATATTCGACGGCTTTCCGAGCTGGCGGGTGTCACCCCTGAACAGGATCTGGTGGTGCGCGCCGCGCGCAAGCTGAAAGATCTGACCGGCTGCGCGCTCGGTGCTGATATCGAAGTCGACAAGCGTCTGCCCATGGGCGGCGGTCTGGGTGGTGGCAGCTCCGACGCCGCGACCGCGCTGGTCGCCTTGAATCACTTGTGGGGCAGTGCTGTGCCAGTCAACGAGCTGGCCCGCCTGGGTTTAAGTCTCGGCGCCGACGTGCCGGTGTTCGTGCGCGGCGCGGCGGCGTGGGCCGAGGGCGTGGGTGAAATCCTCACACCGTGCCCGGTGGAAGAAGGGCCGGTGCTGGTCATCACTCCCGACTGTAACGTCGAGACTCGCTTGGTTTTCAGTGACCTTGAATTGACACGGGATACCCCGCCAATCACAATGCCCGCCTTTTCGCTGCCCGGGACCAGAAACGACTGCGAGAGCGTCACGCGACGGCTTTATCCGGAGGTCGGACGCGCGCTGGACTGGCTGTCGCGGCATGCCTGGGCTCGCATGAGTGGCACCGGCGCCAGCGTTTACGCCTTGTTCGAAACCGACAGCGCGGCCGACGCGGTCGCGCGACAGGTGCCGCCCGAGTGGCGTCATTTCCGTGCCCGCCGCGTCAATCGTTCGCCGCTGTGCGATAGGCTCGCGGCGAACCTTAGATGAGCGACGCGGGCACGCAACATAGATAGAGCGACGGCGTGCCTCGGGGCGCGCAACACGATTCAGCTTTTGGGGTGTCGCCAAGCGGTAAGGCACCGGGTTTTGATCCCGGCATTCCCAGGTTCGAATCCTGGCACCCCAGCCATTTTCCCGGGCACGCAACGAGGCCCTTTGTAGGTGCGACCATTCGCACATTAGAAACCCCACCGCCCATGCCCATCATGGCGCGGACGCTGTTGATGGGAGAGGGCTCGTCCTGCACATGATCGAAGAATCGATGATGCTGTTCACCGGCAACGCCAACCGGCCGTTGGCGCGCGCCATTGCCCGTCATTTGCAGATGCCGCTAGGCAAGGCCACTGTCGGGCGCTTCAGCGACGGCGAGATCACGGTCGAAATTGGCGAGAACGTGCGCGGTCGCCATTGCATCGTCATTCAGTCGACCTGCGCGCCGGCCAACGACAATTTCATGGAACTCTTGGTGTTGATCGACGCCCTGCGTCGTGCCTCGGCCCACAGCATCACGGCCGTTATTCCTTACATGGGCTATGCCCGCCAGGACCGGCGCCCGCGTTCGGCGCGCGTGCCGATCACGGCCAAGGTGGTGGCCAACATGATCACTTCCGTCGGCACCACGCGTGTGCTGACGGTGGATTTGCATGCCGAGCAGATCCAGGGCTTCTTCGACATCCCGATGGACAACGTCTACGCCTCGCCGGTGTTACTTGGTGACATCTGGAAGCATGAATACGAGAACCTCATGGTGGTCTCGCCCGACGTCGGCGGTGTAGTGCGCGCACGCGCCATCGCCCGTCAGCTCGACAACGCGGACCTTGCCATCATCGACAAACGCCGCCCGCGCGCCAATGAGTCGCAGGTCATGAATATCATCGGCGATGTCGCCGGCCGCACCTGTGTGATGGTCGACGACATGGTCGATACCGCCGGCACGCTGTGCCGCGCCGCCGAGGCCTTGAAGGATCACGGTGCACGCAAGGTGGTGGCCTATTGCACCCATCCGGTGTTATCCGGCAAGGCCATCGACAACATCAATAATTCGACCCTTGATGAGTTGGTGGTGTGTGACACCATTCCGCTCTCGGAAGCCGCCGTCGGCTGCGAGAAGATTCGTCAGTTATCGGTCGCCGGCCTGCTCGGTGAGAGCATCAGCCGCATCAGCTCGGGGCAGTCGCTGAGCTCAATGTTCGTCGACTGAGTTGGATTTGAATTCGCGGTATCGCGTTCACGCGGCACCGTTTCGTGAAAAGCCGTCGTTGCATCTGGTCGCGGGTTTGGCGTCGGTGTTTTTGTGTTTTGACTTGAGAGTATCTGGAGTATCGGACGATGGAAAAATTTGAAATCGCTGCGGTCACTCGCGCAGACAGGGGTAAGGGTGCGAGCCGCCGCCTGCGTCGCGAGGGCAAACTTCCCGGTGTGTTGTACGGTGGTCATGCTGACTCGGTCGCCATCACACTGGATCACAATGACATTCTGTTGCACACCGCGCATGAAGCGTTCTATTCCCACATCCTGACCCTCAAGCTCGACGGCAAGGTCGAGCGCGTGGTGGTCAAGGACATGCAGCGTCACGTCTACAAGCCGCGTATCCATCACATGGATCTGCTGCGCGTGTCGGAAACCGAAGTGCTGAACATGCGTGTGCCGCTCCACTTCATCAACGAAGATACTTGCGTTGGCGTGAAGATCGGCGGTGGCGTAATCGCGCACCAGATGGCCGATGTCGAAATCACCTGTCTGCCGAAGGATCTGCCGGAGTTCATCCAGGTCGATCTCAAGGACATGGAGGTCGGCGATAC
>JAYWAC010000311.1:0-23069 GCA_043782755.1 Pseudomonadota bacterium
GTGTTCCAGCCGACGTGATCGACATGCAGATGCGTGCAGATCACGGTGTCGATGGAATCGGGATCATGGCCAAGCTTCTTCAAGTTGTCGATGAAGGGGCGCTGCATATTGGCCCAGGCTTCGAGCGCGAGCGTCTTGTCATTACCGATGCAGGTGTCGACCACCATCTTTCTATCGGGGGTCTCGATGATCATCATCTGGATGTTCAGGATGAGCTTGCCGTCTGGTGTGACGAAATGGGGCTTCAACCACGGAATAGTCGCGAGGTTTTCCGGTGTGGCGTCGGGCAGCACGGGCACCGAGCCGCTGTCGTCCCGCAGCTCAATGAGCTGGGTGATGGTGGTGTCGCCAAATTTCCACTTGAGCATCGTTGTTCTCCCCGCAGGTCTTCGAATGAATGAATTGTCGCGACCGCATGTCGCGTCGCCGGCGCAAGCATACCTCGCACTCGCGATCACTGGCGATGTTTCGCTGGTTGATGTTTACGCCAATGTCGGACGCTGGCCCATAATCAAACAGGGCGCCCCAGCGCGGGCAGCAGGAACTCATCATGGCTACTAAAACTGTTTCTTGGCGTTGGACAAAGCGCCGTCGGTGGAGCCTCGCGCTGGCCTTGCTACTCGCGCTGCCGCTAGTCAGTTTGGCTTGCGATCGCGATGCGGACTGCGGTGCCGGTGGCACTTGCATCAAACGTGAGAAGCGCGCGAGCGGTGTGTGTTATGGCGGTTCCCGCAGCGCGCCTGCCACCACCGGTGAGCCCGCCGCCGACCGTGGCGAGGACGTCGCCATCAAACCCGTCACCGGCCAACGCCGGGAAAACGCCAAGGCCTGGCTGGGCGACCCTGATCAGATGATCAAAGACAACCTGCCGGGCAAGGAAGTCGGCGGCACCTGCATGGTGACGCAGGATTGCGCGGCGGGTTTCGACTGTGTAATCGCCGGCTTCGAAGGGCATTGCGTGAAGCTCTGACGCGCTTCACGCCGCGTTATCGCGCTCAGTCGAGGCCCGCTATCGCGACCAGAAAGCCGGTCTCGGCAGTGGCCTGACGCAGCGGAATGGCGGCCTGGTAGGCGGGCGACTTGTACCAGGCATCGGCGGCCGCTTGATCGGTGAACTTCAACAGCACGTAGCGCGAAAAGGGGTTCTTACCCTCAAGGTTAACCGGCGCATCGCTGACCGCCAACACTTCGACCTGGTGCGCGGCGAGACTCGCGCGCGCCGCGTTAGCGTAGTCTGCATATTTCACTTCATCGCGAATGTTCAAGCCGGCCATGACGTAGACGCTCATCGGTGTTTTCCTTGGGTTGTCGTCGAATGGGGCGCGCTAGTGGCGCGGCAGGACGAGATGATCCCACGCGTATGGAATACATACCATCGAACCCGGATGCGCAGGTCAGTGTGAGCTCGGCCCGTGGCGCGACGGGCTTGTCTGGTTTTTGCGATGCAGGGTGGTGGCCTATTGCTCGGATTGGTCAAGTGGGTGATGGCCACGGCAGTGAGTTACATCAAAAAGATGCTCTGTATGGCGACCGACGAGGCGGCCGAGAAAAAGACTGACGCCCCGTCGTCTTGAGTGCTAACGCCGCGCGGGCGTTCAACGTCGCCGCCGCGAGCCGCCGCTACCCAGCAGCGAGCCCAGTACACTGCGGATGATCTCGCGGCCGACCGTCGAGCCGACGGTGCGGGCGGCGGATTTCGCCAAAGTCTGGGCCAGTCCATCGTGTTTGCCGCCGCGCGGTCCGGTGGTGCCGAACAACACATTGCGCAAGCCGCCGAGCAAGCCGCCACCATCGTTTCCACCTTGCTCAATCGGCGCGGCTTCCTGTTCGCGTGGTGCGGCGCGCGCTGGTTTGCTCGCCGCCTTGGCTGTCGAGATGACAGCGGATGTCATCGTGCCGGGCGACGAGGATGGGGTCGGCCATTGGGAGGTCTCCAGGAAATCGATTCAGGTTTTCTTATTGTGGGTCAGACTTCAGTCTGGCATTCAACTTTCGCTGTGGTCTGGAATGGAGTGTCAGACTGAAGTCTGACCCACAATGAAGAGGAGCCGGGTCCAAGATGCGTTCTACCCCGCCGCACACCTCACCGCCAACGCCACATAGGGCGGCACGATGGCCGCCCACGATGCGAAGCGCGGGTCGGGTGCACGGCCGGTCTCATACAGATGCACGCCGAGCGCGATGATGGCGGCGACTTTCGCGACCTGGATGGCCTCATAGCGATGCATGTCCACCACGATGCGGCCAGTCATGCGCTGCCATTCATCGATGGTGCGACTGCGTGACCACCAGCCCGGCAGTTCGTAGCCGGCGGCGCCGAGGGCCGCGTCGCCCTGATCGTAGAACTGCAATACATAGCCCAAGTCCAGCAAGGGATCGCTGACGCCGGCCATCTCCCAGTCGAGCAGAGCCAGCAGCTTGCCCTCGCGATTCCACAGCGTGTTGCCGTGCTTCGGATCGCCATGTATCGGGCACGGCAGACCGGAAGGACGCGGCGGATGCGCCACCAGATCTTCCAGCACCGCGACCAGCTCGGCCGGTGCCTCGGCCCCGCGCGCGACATCCAGCCAATGCTGTGCTTCCTCGACTACCGTGCGCGTCGCTGCGGGCATGGCGGCGACGGGCAGCTTGTGCACGGTCGCGACCGCGCCTATCCATTGCGCGCACATCGCGTCGCGCGTGGACACCGGCAAGTCCTTCAACCACACGGGGGTGACATATTCGAAGGCCTCGCCTGCAAGACATTCCATGATGAAAAAGGCATCGCCTATCAACGCGCCGTCAGTGCACAGCTCATAGACCCTGGGCACCGGCGGACCGTCCGCATGCTTGCCCATCGCATCCAGCACCGCGTGTTGCGCGGCCATGTCATAGGGCGGCAGCAGGCCTTCCTTGGACGGTGGCATGCGCAGGATGCGATCGATGCCTTCGAGCTTGTAGGTTTCGTTGGAATGGCCGGTAGACAGCGCGGTGATCGAGGTCAGCGCGCGGCCAACACCGAGATAGTCGCGCAAGCCGTTCAGCATGCGCGTCAGATCACGGGACATGGCCGCTCAGCCCCGTGTACGGGATGAAGATAGCTCCATCTCCGGCCATTCGCCGAGCACGATGGGCTCGAACAGGCCGTAGCCATGGGCGTCGCCTTCGCGCACCTTGACGATGGTGTCGCGCACGGCGGTGGCGAGACGCTTGCGCATCTCGGGCGTCGTCATGTCGTCGATACGCTCGCCGTCGAGATTCAGCTCGCCGCGCCAGTTGCCATGCTTCTTGCCGTCAAAGCCGAGATACAGCGCGGTGCTCAAATAGAAACCCGACTCGCCCATCACTTCGATGTCGACCTTGTTGGTCTCGCCATTGAGCATGTCGATGTAGAGATAACCACCAAGCAGGCGACGAGTGTCGTCGTCGTAACGCAGCACCGGTCGCACGCGTGCAATCCGTTCCTGACGACCGTCGGCGTTGTTGCGATAGCCGGAGAAATAGAACACTTCGTCACTGCGGATTTGCAGATAGAAGTGATATTCGTATTTCGTGCCATCGGCTTTTTCGAGCAGCAGCGGCGACCAGTTCAGCAGGAATTTCGAGTCCTCGAACCGGCGTTCGCCGAAGTCGCGAGCCGGACGCAGATCGGTCGGCGGCGCGCCGACGTCGAGGCGTACGCCCCAGGAATGATCGCGATAACAGAACCAGTCATCCGACTTGATCTCCTCGCGCTGGCCTTCAATTTCGATCCAACCACTGGGCACACCGGCCTGGTGATAACGCACCACGTTGGAAACGATGCGGAAGCCGTGCTCGTCGCGCTGAATATGGCGGTCTTCAAAGAAGCAGGGATGGATGGCGTCGAAGGTGACATCGAAGCAGAGCGGAATGATGTCGTTCTTATCCAGCGTCCAGCGGATCTTTTTTTGCGGCACCAGCACTTCGTACTTGATCGGGCCGACTGTGGTCGTCAACGGATTTTGCGACAGTTCGCGGCTGGCGCGCACTGTCCACTGTTCCTTGCCGCGTGAGATGCCAGCGAAGGCATCCATCACGTCACGGTTCTGGTAGCGACCAAGACCGCAATCGATCTGTAGTGTGCCGTCTTTGCGTGAAATCGGCGTCCACAGCTTTTCCGTCCACGATAGATCCGATTCGGCGACTGTCGCGAAGGTGTCTGCTATCTGATGATTGAGTTGCTCGTCGGCGTCGAGCAGTTTGCCTATGCCTTGCATGATTCTCCCCTCTCTTGCTCTGGGTGGCTGTGGTATCGAGTCAATTCTTCGTTGCAAAAATCGCGTGCCATACGACATGGGTCCAGGTGTCGATGAAGGCCTCACGTTGCGCGCTATCGAGGTCTTTACCGTATTGCACATAGGTGTGATTGACCGCCCACGACAGCACGGCCGCCACCATAGTCGGCAGCTCGGCATGGGCGCGACCGCTAGCCGCGATGCGCTTGACGGCCTGGCTGCTTTCGCCGACGAAGCGTTCGAGCATGCGTTTGTGCAGGGCCGCCACTTGGCGGTCGTAAGGCGCGGTCTCGGCCGCCGCCGCGAGGATCGCGTGATGTTTCATATAGGCCTCGAAGAAACGTGCCATGGCGGCGCGCAAGTCTTCGAAGCGGGCATCCTCGGCGTGCACGAACCACAATCCACCGGCACCCACCACTTCGTCCTCGACGCGCGCGATGAGCCGTGCGATCAATTCTCCCTTATCGCGGAAATGCAGATAGAAAGTGGCGCGCGCGATACCGGCCTCGCGGGCCAGGGCGTCGATGGAAATGGCGGTGATGGTCAGGCCGCGCGCCAGCAGCCGTTCGAGTGCCTGCTGCAGGCGCTCTTCCATACTGAGCGCGATATCGGCATCGTTGCCTGGGCGGGCGCGGCGGGTGACGCTGGCCATGGTCTATCCTCGAACATGAGACGCGCCGAATGCGCGCAGGAGTGGCGAAGATAAAACCGACTGCGACGTCTAGTCAACGTGTCTAGACAGTGTGTCCAGAGTTCGCCTATATTCAGCCCGGATATCGATTTCAGACTTCGAGGGGAGAGCAAATATGTCAGCCATCGAAAGTGAGGCGCTCGGTCGAGCGCAGGAATTCCAGCATGGCAGCAAGGGACCGGTCACCGCGTCCCGTCATCGCCGCAATGCTTTCATCTACGCCCTGCTATGCCTCGCCGCCCTGGTGCCGGCCTGGCTGAACGCGTCGCCAAGCTGGCAGGCCGCCGGACTCGGCTTGTTCCTGCCCGGTGGCGGCTTCTTCGCCTTGGGTGGCGGCTGGGTGTTGATGGTGCCCGTGGTGCTGGCACTGTTCTGGATGTCCTGCATCGCCTGGTTCTGGAACGGCATGGTGGTCGCGCCACTGACCGTATGGCTGGGCTCAGCCCTGATCGCGGGCCATCTTGCCGGCGAGGCCATCTGGGCGCCGGGCATGGCGCTGGCGCCGATGACCGCAGCCGGCATCTTCCTCTGGTTCCAACACAAGACTTCTCAACGTCACGCCGCCGATCGCCTGCGTTTCGCCCAGCGTCAGCAGTTCTTCGCCGCCTCGCGGGCCGAAGTAAACGAGCGCGTGCAAAGCGAGCCGGCGGTCGGTAGCCGCGAGCTCGACCTCGAACAGCTCGCTGCTGCGCGCTATGTGCTCGATCGCGCCTTGCAGCCGGTCGGCGAGTTCAAGGGCTATACCGTCATTGACCAGTTCCAGCCCGCCGCGCTGCGCTACCAGATCAATCATCTCGGCTTCGCGCTCGGCATGATGCAGGGCCATTACACGCCCAACTTCAGCGGCTACTTAGGCCAGGCCCAGCGCAATCTCATCGAGACCTATCTCGCCAAGAAGGTGTGGGATTACTGGGTGCTGGAGTCGATGTGGGGGCATTTCAACTTCAGCGATTTCGACCCGGCGGCCAAGGACAACATCATGTTGACCGGCTGGTATGGCATGCATGTCAACCAGTACATGCTGAACTCCGGCGATCGTCGTTACGCCGATCCCGGCAGCCTGACCTTTCGTTTGAGCGAACGCACCGCCTTCCCACATAGCGCTCAAACCCTCGCGCAGTCAGTACTCGACAACTATCAGCGCTCGGATTTCTACCTGTTCCCCTGCGAGCCGAACTGGGTTTATCCAGTGTGCAATATGTATGGCCTCTCTTCGCTGGCGTCTCACGACGCGGTGTTCGGCACCAGCTATGCCCAGACTTCGCTGCCGAAGTGGATGGACATGCTGGAATCGGAATTCATGGACGAGAAGGGCTCGATCATCGGTCTGCGTTCCTACTGGACCGGCCTCGAGATCCCCTTCTATGCCGGTGAAGCGGGTTTCGCCTTCTTTGCCAATTGCTTCTCGCCGGCGCTCGCCCGTCGCTTGTGGGCCATTGGTCGCAAGGAGCTTGCGTTCTGCATCGCGCCCGACGCCAATGGCGCGCCGCGCTTGAGCATTCCGCGTGAGGCGCTGAGCTGGCTCGACACCATCGACCCGGGTCACTACAAGCGCGGTGCGCTGTTCGCCTATGCGGCGGTGGCGATGTCGGCGCGCGAATTCGGTGATGACGAATTGGCTGAAGCCGCACTGCGTTCCATGGACCAGGACTGCGGGCGCGTGGACGACAACGGCACGGTGAGCTACCGCGAGGCCTCATGCCTCGCCAACGTGTGGGCGGTGGAAGCCAAGCTCATGCGCACTGGCGACTTCCGTAATTCCTTCGTCAAGGGCCCACCGGCCAGCGCCTTCAGCGGTCCGCAGCTGGCGAGCGCGAGTTATCCCGAGGTCATGGTCGCCAAGGCCACCAGCACCGGTCATGACTTGGATCTGGTGCTCTATCCTGGGCGTGGCAACGGTCGTCAGCGTTTGGGTCTGGCGCGTCTTGCACCCGGCAGCAGCTATCGTGTCGCCGGCCGCGCGGACCTCGATTTCCGTGCCGACGACCAGGGCGTGGCCAGCCTTGACGTGGAGTTGAACGGCCGCACGGCGCTCAATATCACGCCCGTCGCCTAAGCCTCACTACGCGCCGCTGCGTGCATCGACGCACGCGGCGGCCGCGCGCTACCATTGCCGCCTATCAGCGTTACGCGCCAGCGGGCGCGCGGCGCATCACAGTATTCATTTCACGCACCAGGGGAACCCACCATGACCGATGTCTACATCGCCGGCGTCAGCATGACGAATTTCGGCAAGCATCTCGATCGCACGCTCAAGAGTCTGGCCGGGCAGGCACTGGAAGCGGTGTTGAAGGACGCCGGTTGTGAGGCGCGCATGATTGAAGCGGTGTTCTTCGGCAACTGCGTGCAGGGTCACATGGAAGGCCAGGACATGGTGCGCGGTGAGATTGCATTGCGTCCTTTTGGTATCGAAGGCGTACCGGTGGTGAATGTCGAGAACGCCTGCGCCACGGCCACCACCGCTTTCCACATGGCGGTCAATTATGTGAAGGCCGGCGCCTGCGATATTGCGCTGGCGATCGGCGTGGAAAAAATGTTTTCCGAGGACAAGGCGCGCATGTTCAGTGCCTTTGACGGCGCCTGGGACGTGCATGAAGTGGCGCAGAGCACGGCCGCTTTCGCCGACATGGCGAAGGGCGTGGACGTGCCGGCCGGTACCACCTCGCCGCGTCCCTACAGTGTGTTCATGGATATCTATGCCGGCTTCTGCCGCATGCATATGCGCGAATTCGGCACCACCCAGGAACAGCTGGCTGTGATCGCCTCGAAGAATCATCAGCACTCGACCATGAACCCGTTGTCGCAATTCCAGAAAGCCTTCTCGGTCGAGGAAGTGATGAGCGCCGCGCCCATCACCTACCCGCTGACTTTGCCGATGTGTTCGCCGATCAGCGACGGCGCGGCCGCCGCTATTGTTTGTAACGAAGCCGGTCTCAAGAAATTGAATGCCGCCAAGGCGCGCGCCATGCGCGTGCTGGCGACTGTCATGCAGTCGGGTAGCAACCGTGGCATCACCGAGTTCGAGAAACACGCCAGCAAGCTCGCGGCCCTGAAGGCCTATGAGAAAGCCGGTGTCGGTCCGCAGGATATGCACGTCGCTGAAGTGCATGACGCGACCGCCATGGGCGAGATCATCGAACTCGAAGCGCTGGGTTTGTGCGCACTCGGCGATGGCGGTCCGGCTGCCGCTCGTGGCGAAACCCGTCTCGGCGGACGTCTGCCGGTCAATCCCTCGGGCGGTCTCGAATCCAAGGGCCATCCGATAGGCGCTACCGGTCTCGGTCAAATCTATGAGCTTGTCACGCAGCTGCGCGGTGAAGCGGGCATGCGTCAGGTCGACGGCGCCAAAGTCGCCATCGCCCAGAATGGCGGCGGCATCTGCGGTATCGAAGAAGCCATCACCTGCGTGACCATCGTCGGTCACTGATGAGGCGGCAGCGATCGACGTCATTTGATTCATGAGCCACTACTACGCCGACGCCGATAAATTCGGTGACGAGGCCGCGTCGCCGCTGGTCGAAGCGTTTCATAGCGCGGTCAAGGATCTGGTGCGTCAGCGCTTCGCGGCGAGTGGTCAGGACTGGGCGAGCTTTGTGTTCGATGGCGCGCAAACACTGATCACGGCGGAAGATTTCGCCGCCATCGACAAACGTATACTCGCACTCGGACATCGTTACGCATGGTCGGCGCTGGTGTCGGTTGCGGAACGGCCCGACGCCTATAAGCCCGCGCAGGGCTTGCATGACGATCTGGCGATGTTCAGTTTTGAACATCCCGAAGCGGTAGTCGCCACGGTGGATGCGGAAGGCTGGCAACAGTGTGGGGTTGGCGACAACGTCGTGCCCTTTGACGAGATGTTGGTTGGCACCGCGCGGTATTTGCGTTCGAGCGCGATGGTGTTTGATTACCTGACACGCGGTGTGCCGCCCGGCACCATCGCCATCATCGACGATTCCGGCGGGACCCTGACCGCGCCCATTCTCGAACAATTCAAGGGCGTGTTGTGTGCCGGCGGCACGGTGCGTTCGCATTTAGGCATTCTGACCCGCGAATACGGCATTCCCTGTTTCATGAACGCCAAGCTCTCGGGCATCCGCGAAGGCGACACCGTGCGTATGGAAACCACCGCACGCGCCAAGACCGCCGAAGCCTATCAGCAGGGCCGCGAGATGACGGCGCGCGTGTGGCGGCGGGCCAAGTGAACGCGGTTATGAATAAGGACCGCATCAACTATCCGCAACTGCTCGAGACTAATGCACTCATTCAACAGCTGAGTGACGAATCCTACTGGCTGTGTGTGACGCGCACCGTGCAGGAATCGAAGTTGTTTCCGGTTTCGCCCTACATGCTGCTGTCCTATTTCATGGCCTTCTATCGCTACCCCGAGTTGGTACGCAAGGTCGACCGCCATCTACCCGCCGAACAGATCGGCGACCGCATGCGCAACATGGGCATCAAGTGCGCGAACCCGGCCATGGGTTGGGGCCTGCCGTCCTTCTACCTGCTCGGGCGCGAATACATGATCAATCTTGGGCTGCTGCGTCCACAAGACGCGCTAGTCGATTTGATCGACGTGATGGATTTCTGGAAACGTTTTCAGCTCGGCTGGCATCGTAACGACGGGCATCTCGCCAATAGCAACTATGGCCATCGCGCGCAGATATTGCCGGAGCGTCGTCTGCAGGTCTTTCACGCCGATCTGTACGAATGCCGTCAGGGCGATGCCTTGCATAACGCCGCCCAGGCTTTCATGGCCGCCGCCTCGCAATATGGCTTCCTGATCTCCTGCGAGTCGCGTATCAGTCTGTGCAACTCGGGGCCCTACAAGATCTCCGACACGCGCGAGATGATCGTGCGCGACTACATGGATCTCTCGGAGTCTGATTTTCCGTGGCTGGACGATGTCGCGCGCGACATCCCCTATAACAATCTCACCGTGACCATGGCGGTCGAGGGGTGTCACATCTACTTGATGGATGACTGGGGTTCCTTTGAATCGGAGCCCGAGTTCAAGTCTCACCACATGGTCGGTGTCGGGCTTTATACCTCAGACGCCTTGAGCGAAGGCTATCTGCCGGTCGCGATGGGCAGTCGCGAGGAATTGACCAACGCCTTCACTTCGCTCACTGACAAGCTCAAGCTCGCGACCTCGAAACTGTGGAAGCGCATCGCGCTCTGGACGCGCGATCAGATGATGGACGCAGGCGCCGTCACTTATTTCGCCATCGCCAAGGATATCGCCCACGTTGCCGGCTGCTATGAGGTCGAAGACTGGATGATGGTCGACGAGCGTGCCGAGCGTTTCCGGCCGCTGTTGAATGACGAGTACTCGAATGCCTTCCTGGGCGAACTGGTCGGCTCCATGACCAACCCCAGTCAGCGCGTGAGCGAGTACAGCATGATGATGCACGCCAACACGCCGACTCGGATGTACAGCCATATTCCCTACGCGGTGCTGGACGCGGGTGATTTCACCCGCAGCGTCGAACCACTACGGCCGGGACGCAGCCATCTTGAATCGAAACAGGATCGCTACACGACCAGCGCGGGCGTGTTGACCCTCGCCGAATACAATCGTCGTGCGCGGGAATTCACGCCGGCGGTGTGCGGTCCGCGCTTCCGTCATTTGTGCGAGACCTGGTTGAAATACCACCACCAGAGCCCGCTTGCGCAGGAACTCTATTGCCTGGAGCAGCAACATTCGCGGAAACTCGCCGGGCGTGGTGCGGGGCTGAAGCGGGCGGATATCGAGGAGTTGCGGGACAAGTTGTAAGAGAATGCGCGGCGAACGTGCCGGCGATGAACCCGGCTCTGTGTAGGTGCGAATTCATTCGCACATTGAACGGCGTCAAAAACTATCTTTGAATGGGGCCGCATACTCCGCCCGCCGAACAAACCATCATGAACAAACAAACCCATCTCGCGCTGCACGGTGTAGCCGTTAAGAAACACGCTTCCCCGCAAGCCGTCGCCGATCTGCTCGGCGCTGATGTGGTGATGGTCAGCGCTTGCCTCGCCGACGCCACGGCCTGTGGCCGAGCCAGCGAAATCGGCGGCAAATATCTACTGACGCCAGCCGGACGCATGATAGTCGAGGCCAATTACTCGCGGCACTATGCCGCCGCGCGCGCCGATCAAAACTGCAATGCCGCCCATGCCCGTTTCGAAATCATCAATCACGATCTCAAACAGTTGATCACGGACTGGCAGACCATGAACGTTGGCGGTCAACAGGTCGCCAACGATCACCGCGACACGGCCTACGACGAGAAGATCATCGACCGGCTAGGCAGCCTGCACGACAAAGCCGTGCCAGTGCTTGACGCCCTGGCACAGACCGAGCGACGTTTCGCGCGCTACATCACCAAACTTGAAACGGCACTGGCCCACGCCGAGGATGGCGAGCGTGCCTGGCTCAGCGACGCGACGCTAGAGAGTTATCACACCGTGTGGTTCGAATTGCACGAAGACATCTTGCGTGTGCTTGGCCGCGCGCGCGAGGAATAGGAGAGTCGACATGGCCAAGCCCCTCGGAGCTTATCTCCTCGCGCTCGATGGCAGCGCCCTGCCGAGCCGCGAGTTGATCGGCGGCAAGGCCTGGTCGGTGGCGCGCATGCTGAGCTTGGGCTTACGCGTGCCGCCGGCGGTGGTCATCACCACCGATGCCTGTCGCGCGTATCTCGACACGGGACAGGTGCCGAAGGCCTTGGCGAGTGAAATCGATGCCGCCATCGTCTGGCTGGAGACCGCCACTGGTCGCCAGTTCGGCGGCGCCAAGCCTTTATTGGTCTCGGTGCGTTCCGGCGCCGCGATTTCCATGCCGGGTATGATGGATACGGTCTTGAATCTCGGTATCAACGCCACCACCGAAACGGCCCTCGCGGCCGAGGCCGGCGATGACGGTTTCGCGCGCGACACCCATCGCCGCTTTCTCGAGCTCTACGCCAGCATCGTGCTGAAGGTGACCCTCGGCGAAGACATTTCCCGCGATCCGGCCAGCTTGCGCGCTGCCATCGCGAGCCAGGGGGAAGGCGTGCCCGACGATCCGCGCGCGCAGCTGTTGGCGGCGGTCACGGCGGTCTTCGATTCGTGGAATTCACGCCGTGCGCGGCGCTATCGCCAGCACCATGGCATCGCCGACAGCCTTGGCACCGCCGTCACCGTGCAGGCCATGGTGTTCGGCAATCTCGATGACCGTTCCGGCACCGGCGTGCTGTTCAGCCGAAATCCGCTGACCGGTTCCCTCGCGCCCTATGGCGAATACCTGCATCGCGCCCAGGGCGAAGATGTGGTCTCCGGTAAGTTCACACCCGAGCCTTTGAGCGCACTCGAAGCCTCGGCGCCGACGGTGCACGCGCAATTGATGCAAGCCGCCGCCACGCTTGAAAGCGAGAACGCCGACGTGCAGGACATCGAGTTCACGGTGCAGCACGGCGAGCTGTATCTGTTGCAGACCCGCGCCGCCAAGCGCGCTCCCCAGGCCGCTGTGCGTTTCGCCGTCGACATGGTCGACGAGGGCCGCATCGATACCAAGACCGCTTTATCACGCGTGCAGGCTGAGCAGATTCGTACGCTCTTGAAGCCGCGTCTCGCTGATGGCGCGACGATGAGTGCCACCGTGCTCGCTCACGGCGAGCCGGCCTGCCAGGGCGTCGGCAGTGGCGTGGTAGTGACGGATTCCGATACCGCCGAGCAGCGTGTCGCAGCGGGTGAGGCCGTGGTGCTGGCGCGTGCCACCACCAGCCCTGAAGACGTGCACGGCATGATCGCGGCCCACGCCGTCATCACCGAGCAGGGTGGTGCGACTTCCCATGCGGCGGTGGTGAGCCGCGCGTTGGGTGTGCCCTGCATTGTCGGCTGTGGGGCCGGTGCGCTGGCGGCGCTGGCCGGCCAGGTGGTCACGGTTGATGCCAACAGCGGCCATGTTTATGCCGGGCTGTTGCCGGTGGTGACGCCCGATGAATCGGATGATCCACGCCTCGCCAAGCTCAACGCCTGGGCGGTGGCAGCGAGCCCGATCACGGTGCTGCGCGAGAACGATCCGGCGGCTGCGGCGGCTTTTGATCTGGGTGAGGTCGAGGGTGGTGAGGATGCGCAGAAGCTGCCAGCCTTGCTGCTGGGGAAGACCTGTGTGCGGGGCGGGGCGATTGAGAGTGATGCGGGAGTGGCCGCAGCGCTGGCTGCTGGTGTGACGACGATTGTTGCCCGCCATCCGTTGCCGGTGTTGCTGGCGGCGATCCATGCGGCGGCGAAGTAGGGAGCGCCGTTAAGTGTGCGAATGAATTCACACCTACAGGAGGATTTCGACCATTGCGCGCCCCTTCTTATAGATGCGAATTCATTCGCGCATTAAATCCACTCAAACACAAATCTCGCGGCCGACCCGCCTCTCGGTAGGGGGTACACACCGCACCTCCCCTGCTAAACTCTCGCCTCGATTTTTCAGGACTCTGTGCCATGGCCAACCCGACCCCCGCTGACATCGAAAACCTGATTGAGCTGTTCAATCGTTCTGAGTGGGACGAGATGCATCTCAAGACCGATGCGCTGGAGATCTTCCTGTCGAATGATCCCCAGGCGCGTCGTCCGTCGGTACAGGGGGTTGCGGTGCCCGTGGCCGCGCCAGTCGTGGTAGGCGCAGGCACAGTGGCAGTACCTGCTGCCGCAATCAGTGCCCATGCCGCCGAAGTCAGCATTCCGGCCGGCATGGTCGCGGTGCGGGCACCGAACCTTGGCACTTTCTACCGCGCGCCCAAACCCGGCGCGCCAGCCTATGTCGAAGTGGGTCAGGCCATCGAGGCCGACACCGAGGTCTGTCTCATCGAAGTGATGAAGCTCTTCACGCCGGTCAAATCGGGTGTGAAAGGCACGGTGCGTCAGATCGTCGTGAACGACGGCAGCATGGTCGAGTACGAACAGATCCTGGTCATCATCGAGCCGGCGGCTTGAGTCTCGATCGTCGAGTCTGAGACGTGACCATTAAACGTACCCTGGTGGCGAATCGCGGCGAGATTGCCGTGCGCGTGATCCGCGCCGCCCATGCCTTAGGAATAGAAGCCGTGCAGGTGGTGTCGGCCGCCGATCGCGACTCCGAAGCCGCGCGCATGGCCGATCAAGTCGTGGTGATCGGCCCCGCGCCGTCCAAACAAAGTTATCTGAACGCCGGCCTCATCGTGCACGCCGCCATGCAGACTGGCTGCGATGCCCTGCATCCCGGCTATGGTTTTCTGTCGGAACGCGCCGAACTCGCGAACCTCTGTGCCGAGCACGGCATCACCTTCGTCGGGCCGTCGGCCGAGACTATCGGTGCCTTGGGCGACAAACTCCGTTCGCGTGCGATCGCTGCCGAAGCGGGCGTGCCGCTGGTGCCGGGCACCGATCAAATCGCCTCGGTGACGGCCGCGCATATCGCCGCCGAGAAGCTCGGCTATCCGGTCTTGATGAAGGCCTCGGCCGGTGGCGGTGGGCGCGGCATGTTCGTCGCGCGCAATGCCGACACCATTACCGCGTCTTTCGATACTGCCAGCACTGAAGCGCAGGAAGCCTTTGGCGACGGCACGCTCTACATGGAGACTTATGTCGAGAACGCGCGTCATGTGGAAGTGCAGGCGGTCGGTGACGGCCGGGGCCGCGTGGTGCATTTCGGCGAACGCGATTGCTCAGTGCAGCGTCGTTATCAGAAAGTCATCGAAGAGGCACCGTGTGCGCTGATGCCGGCCAAGTTGCGCGCCGAGTTGCACGAAGCGGCGATCAAACTGCTGTCCTCGATGAAGTATCTGAATGCGGGCACGGTTGAATTTCTCTACGACGTCAACCGCCAGGCCATTTATTTCATCGAGGTGAACACCCGCATCCAGGTCGAGCATCCGGTCAGCGAACAGGTCACGGGTTTCGATCTGGTGCAGACCCAGTTCCGTATCGCTGCCGGCGAAGCGGCATTGCCGCGTCAGGATCAGATCAAGGTCAGCCGTCACGCCATCGAATGCCGTATCAATGCGGAAGACGCGGCCAAGAACTTCATGCCGAGTCCCGGCCGCATTACGCGCTGGTCGCCGCCGCGCGGCGCCGGTATCCGCGTCGACAGCCATTGTCGCGACGGCTATCTGGTGCCGCCTTATTACGACTCCATGATCGCCAAGTTGATCGTGACTGCGGACTCCCGCCCCGAGGCAGTCGAACGTTTGAAAGTCGCGCTCGCTAATTTCGAAATCGAAGGCCTGACGACCAATATCCCTTTGCTGCGCTACATCGCCGCGCAAGCCGATTTCGCCGCGAATCGTTTCCATACCCGCTGGTTGGAGCAGGACGTCCTGCCTTCTTTCCAGCAAGCCCACGCTTGAGGAGCCACCATGGCGCACATTGAATTTCTGGACGAGACCATGCGCGACGGGCAGCAGAGCCTATGGGGCATGCGCATGCAGGCCGGCATGGCGTTGCCGGTGTCGCCCATCCTCGACCGCAGCGGTTTTCGCGTTATTGATCTGACCGGCTCGTCGATGTTCGAGTGCCTGATCAAGTATTGCCACGAGAATCCCTGGGAGGGTCTCGATCTCTTGGTGCAGTCCATGCCGCGCACGCCGATCCGTGGCGGCATGCGCTCGAATGCCTCGGTGACGTTTGGCGTGACCCCCGATTCCTTGATGGACGCCTGGATGCGCCAGTTGAACGTGCATGGCGTGCGCAGCTTTTGGATCTACGACGTCTTGTTCAATAACGACAAGACCAAGCGCCTCGCCAAAATCGCCAAGCAGTTTGGTTCGGAAGTGGCGGGCGCGATCATGTTCACGCTCTCACCGGTGCACACCGACGCGTATTACGCCAAGCAGGCGGACGAGCTCTCGGCATCCCCTGACATCGACACCCTGCTGCTCTACGACACTGCCGGTGTGCTGGAAAAAGAACGCATGCAGACGCTGTTGCCGGCGATCGTTGCGAAGTCACGCGGCAAGCCCATCGAATTCCATTCCAATAATTTGTTGGGACAATCGGCCAAGGCTTATCTCGATAGTATTCCGCTCGGCGTCACCATCCTGCACACCGCGAGTCGGCCGATGGCCAATGGTCCCTCGGTGCCCTCGACCGAGGTGATGGTGCGCAATATCGAGTTGCAGGGTCATACCCATGTGCTCGATACCAAGCTCTTCGCGCCGGTCGCCGAGCATTTCGAAAAGGTCGGCAAGGCCGCCGGCTTTCTGGTTAATCAATACGCCGAGTACGACGTGCTCTCCATTCAGCATCAGGTGCCGGGCGGTATGGTCGGCACCTTGAAGGCGCAGCTCGTGCAGCACGGCATGAGCGACAAACTCGAAGCGGTCTTGAACGAGACCGCCAAGGTGCGCAAGGAACTCGGCTATCCTGGCATGGCGACGCCTTTCAGCCAGTTGGTCGGCACGCTCGCGGTGTTGAACATCGTCACCGGCAAGCGCTATGCGTCGATTCCCGATGAAGTGATTCAATACGCGGCCGGCTTCTATGGCCAGACCGCAGCGCCCATCGACCCGAATATCATGGACATCATCATGTCTTCGCCACGCGGCAAGCAGGTCGCTGCCAGTCCGCCGCCGCAGCCGACCATTGAAGAGCTGCGCAAGGAATACGGCACGGATGACGACGATGAGTTGATCTTGCGCGCGCTGGTGCCAGGCGAAGGTCTGGAGAAGATGCGCAAGTCAGGGCCGGTCAAGACTACCTATCCCTATCTCTCCTCGCCGGAACTTGATCAGGTGCGTCGCTTGATGAGCATCGCGCGTTCGCCGCTGGTCGAGATCAAGTCGGCTGACTTCGAACTGACCCTGCGTAAGAACGCATGAAGCTGCGTCGCGCGGTCATCGTCGATGTCTTACGTTCGCCTTTTGGGCGGGCACGGGAAACCGGCGCGCTGGCGAGCCTGCATCCCGTCAATCTCTATGCGACGGTGCTGGAGACCTTGGTCAAGCGTACGGGTGTCGATCCAGATCTTATCGAAGACTGCATCACCGGCTGCGTGATTCAAGTCGCCGAGCAGTCCGGCAACATCGGCCGTCAGGCGATATTGGCTGCGGGCTTGCCGCAATCGATACCGGCCGTGACCCTCGATCGCAAATGCGGCTCGGCCCAGCAGGCTATGGATTTCGCGGCGCAAGGTGTGATCGCTGGCGCTTATGATTGCGTCATCGCTGGCGGTGTCGAGATGATGAGTCTCGTGCCGATGCGCGTGAATCGCATGGGCCGTGATAACGAAGGCTCGCGCTTTCATGCCCGTTATCCCGACGGCATGATCAGGCAGGGCATCTCGGCGGAATTGATCGCGGCGCGCTGGGGCATCTCGCGTGAAGCGCAGGATGCTTTCTCCTTGCGTTCGCATAAGCTCGCGGCGGCCGATAGCGGTGCGGCGCGCGACATCGTCGCGCTGGAAGTCGAGACCGCCGAAGGCCGCAAGACGGTGGCCAAGGACGAAGGCGTGCGTGCCGATTCGACCTTGGAAAAATTGCTGAGCCTGAAGCCCGCTTTCGAAGACGCCACCATGGCCGCACGTTATCCCGAAATCCGTTGGGGTGTGACGGCCGGCAATGCCAGCCAGGTCACCGATGGCGCGAGCGCCATGCTGATCATGGAAGAGCAACTCGCCCACAGCTTGGGTCTGAAGCCGCGCGCGGCGATCACGCATTTCGCCGTGATGGGCGATGACCCGCTGATGATGCTGACCGCCATCATTCCCGCCACGCGCAAGCTTTTGAAGCGTGCAGGTATCGCTATCGATGCCCTCGATGCCTATGAAGTGAACGAAGCCTTTGCGTCCGTGCCGCTGGCCTGGGAGAAAGACCTCGGCGCCGATCCCGACAAATTGAATGTGTTTGGCGGCGCCATCGCACTCGGCCATCCGGTCGGTGCTTCGGGCGGCCGTCTGGTCGCCAACCTGTTGCGCGCCTTGGAAGCAAGCAAGGGACGCTACGGTCTGGTCACCATGTGCGAAAGCGGTGGCATGGCCAACGCGACATTGCTCGAACGTTTATAAATCTCATCTTAAGGGGAGCCCCATGGCCGGACGCGTACAGGACAAGGTCACCATTATCACCGGCGCCGCTTCGGGCATCGGGCAGGCCTGCTTCGAGCTTTTCGCGCGCGAAGGGGCGACGGTGATCGGCTGTGGTCGGCGGCTGGCGCCGCTCGAAGAGAACCTCGCCAAGGTCAAGGCGGCCGGTGGCCAGGGCATGGTGATGTCAGCTGATCTCGCCAAGGTCGAGGACGCCAATCGCGTGGTCGAGGAAACCATCAAGACTTACGGTCGCGTCGACGCGCTGGTGCATAGCGCAAGTGTCGGCTGGAGCTGGAGCCATCAAAGCCCGAACTCTATGAACGATGTCGCCACCACCCCGCCGGACAAGTGGCTGGAAGTGATAGCCATTAACTTGAATGCCGCCTTCTATCTCTGCCATGCCGTGCTGCCCGGCATGCTTGAGCGCAAGAAGGGCTCACTGGTGATGGTCGCCAGCATCTCCGGTATGGTCGGCATGAAGACCGCGCACACCTATTGTTCGGCCAAGGGTGGTGTGATCAATATGGTGCGCGCGATGGCCAATACCTACGGCGGCCAGGGCGTGCGTTCCAACGCCGTGTGCCCGGGCTACACCGACACCCCCATGATTGCCGAAGTCATGGGCATCTTCGACGACGAGCGCGAAGCGAATTATCTGACGCCGATGGCGCGCGCCGGTACGCCGATGGAAATGGCTTATGGTTGTTTGTTCATGGCGTCCGATGAAGCGAGCTATGTGAACGGTGCGATCCTGCCCATCGACGGCGGCACCACGGCGCGGCAGTAGGCGTCGAGATATTTCCAGTGCCAACCCACTACCGGAGATCCCCATGCGCAACGAAGCTTACGTACTGACCCCTAGCACTTATCCCAAACCCTTGAGCGTGGTCGGTGTCGACGTCACCGTGCTGGCCTCGGCGGCCGCCACCGGCGGCTACGAGGTCACCATGCAGAAAGGCAATGCCGGTTCGGGCCCGCCCTTGCACTCCCATCCCTGGGACGAATGCTTTTTCGTGCTCAATGGTGAAGTCGAATTCAGCTTCAGCGACCGCACCATCAAGGCCGTGCCCGGCACCATGTTTCATTTGCCGGCCGGCACGCCCCACGGTTTCCAGATCAAAGAGAATGGCACGACCATGCTGGAATTCACCGGCCAGGGCAGCCAGTCGACGCAGATGTTCACCAGCATGGATCGCGAAGTGTCGCATGGTGTGCCGACTGCGGAAGACGTGCCGAAGTTGATCGACATCCTTGGGCGTTACGGGGCGATCGTCGAAGCCTGAAGACGTTGTCGTTAGCTCGCCGACGGAGATACTCCGTCGCCGCGCCGGTCGCGCGTGCAAGTCTATAACGCGCGTGCTCGTGATTTGTCGGCATTGCGCGTGCGTTTCGCAGCGCTGACACGGAAATGCTCAAGGTTCCACCGCTTACTCGCGCGTCACATATGTATATTGGTTTTCGCGTTTGCGTTTCTGCCGCCGCCATTACAACCGTCGTGTGCGCGGCGCGCAATTGCAACTGTCCACCGCCCAGCACATGGATGCGGCATCACCGTGACCAGTCCTAGCAGCCTGTCGGAGTTAGGATGAATCTGCTGCGGCGTTGGGATAGCGGTCCATATGCGCGCGAATTCTCGTTTGAGCGCCACTATTCGCCTCGAATGCGCACCCATCTGTCCTCGCTCTCCCAACTCCTCGCGACGATTCCCCAAGCTCGACAGGCTGTTAGTCGAACTCGAATCCCAACGCGACGCTGCGCAATTTTTTCGCGAATCGTAATATCGCGGCACAGAAGTGGTCGATCCTTTGCGACGCGCCCACGGCGGAAACAACCGGCGCGGCAGCCGCCAGTGTGTACGACAGCGCCTTCCAGTCAGTGGGGATCTCCAGCTAATTTGTGGGGAGCTTCGATCTCGCTGCGGCCGTGGCGAGATCAAGCACGTCGCTCGCCTTTCAACTGCCGCCCAGACTGGTCGTCAATTCCATGCGCAAGCCCCACACCAGCGCCGAGCGGTGCTCGGCCCGCGCCGGGTTGATGATGTACTGCAGGTCGGGTTGCAAAGAAATCCAGGCGTTCAGCGGCGCGCGCCAGGTGGCCTCGAGCACCCATTCGTTCGGCCGTGCTGCCTGCCCCTGCATGCGCTGTGCAAGTAAATACGGACTGCCGCTGCTTGCTTGCGTCACACCGAAGCCAATCTTGTCGTCCGGGCGCGCCGACCAGAAACCGATATCCGTAATCGAGGCACTGGCGAACCATTGGAACTGGTTGAAACCGGCATCCGCATAAGCGACCCGCGCACCGACGCTTATGCCGTGCAACGGATCATCGGCGCTCGACGTGAGCATGGTATCGGCTGATACATAAAGGCCCTGGCTACCATGGGCCAGCAATGCGCTGCCATCGGCCTGCATAGTCTTCAATTCCGGCAAGGCTGCGGTATAGCGCCAATATCCGACATCGAAGCGGCGACCATCGCTACGATGAAAGCGCAATTCCGTCAGGATCAGCGCGCCATCCTCGCCGTGCACGTGAATGTCGCTGGCCGCTGGATCAGCATCGTTCCCGGGTGCGCCGTCGGTCGCTGCGAGTTTAAACGTCCAGTGATCATTGAACGTGTAGCGCAGACGCAGCGCGAGCGCGGTGGCCGGAAAAGTCGATGGCCCATTGCGGCCCGACATCGCTAGCGGTGCATTCATGCCTTGCGCGCTGTTGATGAACAGCACCTGCGATTTGTTCTTGTCGAACTCGGTGGTGGTGTCATACAGACCGAAACGTAATGACAGATGCTTATCGAGGAAGCTGCGATCGACCCAGGCCTCCAGCAGCTTGGCTGCGGCATAACCTGATTCCCAATTGTTGACGCCCTGCGCGCTACCCACCCGCCGCGCGATCGAGGCGCCACTGTCGGCAAAGCTGCGAAAGTAGAAACGGGTGCCGGTCCAGCCCCACAGCGCATCGGCGTCGGCGGCAAGGCTGGTGTCGAGATGCGCGGCATAGACCGCGCCGCGGTGCTGGCCACCGGCCGCGTTATCCCAGATATCGCCGTCATACACGCCCTGCGCGACCAGGCCCGTCGGCATCGCGACGTCGCCCGCCAGGCCTGTCGTCGCATGCAAGGCTGAACAAAACGCCCAACAGACGGCAAGTGAGTGTGTCGATAGCGTGGGGCTGCTGCTGCGCATCTTGTTCCGTGACGATTCCAGATATGACAACTGACCGAAGCAATGAATCGCTCAAGCTACGAAGTATAAAGAACGACTCTCGCCTGATGGCCGTTCAGCGCGCCATGCCCCAGATTTGCTGTAAGGGCAGCGCCAGTTCCCGTGGTGCGGCGATACTTGCGATGACATGGCCGTCCGGCTTCGCCCGTGTCGTGAATCACGGGGCTCGCGTAGGGCTGCCGCTCGGCGTTCGCAAAGCAGCTCACCACCGGCGCATTGGCCGCATGCAGGCCGCGCTTAATCACGAGTCCAAGATCACCATTTTTCATGATCACGAACGCACCGGGAGAATACACGCCCAGTTCCTCGACAAACTGCCGCACCAGTTCACTCGCCACACGGATGCGACGCTGCACGAATATTTCGCGCATCGCTTGCTACGCATGTAAGCCACCGCGATCAAGCCTGGATTCAAAGTTCGCTGTCGAAGGGGCAAGGGCACGATGTATGCGCCGCACATCATGAGCGGCAACGATGCGTGGTGGTGACGCGTCCGACAGTTTCGCCGGTCGTACGCGACTGGCGCGGACTTCAGCGATCTTCCAGCATGCGCAATACCACGCGCAGGTGTTGATATTTCCACTCGCCGTTCACTTTCACGTAGTCGTCGTTGTAGCGCAGCGTCATCCAGGTTTTGCGGTCGCCCTCGGTTTGATCCCACGGCCCCATGATGTACCACTGCGCGGTGGCGCGATTGCCGGTCACTTCGATGATCGGGTTCATGATGTTGTGTTGCGAAAAGCTGAACATCGTCTGGAATTTCTGGAACAGCTCGCGCACCGCCTTGGGACCGACGGCCTTGCCGAAATCGGCGCTTTCCCAGATACCGTCTTCGGCGAACAGTGCGCCGATGCGATCCGGGTTGTGCATGTCATCGCAGACGTCGCAATAACGTGCTTTCAGATTCTTGATCGCCTCGATGTCTTCGAGACGGGTGATGCGCGCTTCAAGTGCGGCGAGATCCATGGCCTTGGCTCCTCAATTGGTCGCTCGTTCCATGTTTATATGTCGAGAGCAAGCTTCGGCACAACTCCGCGTTAGCATTACTGCGGTGATGCGAGTCTTGCTGGCTGCGGAGTCGCGTGCGACTCGCTATCCTGCGTTCGAGGCCAGCCGCGTCCGGTTTGAGCCCGTTCACTTGAGGTCGTGGAAGCCGAATTGACCGACACCATTGCGCCACGAGAAAGCCTGCCGCTGCGTTACCAAACGCCCGCTGCCTGGGCCACGCAGGCCCTCGCCGATCCGCTGGCCTTGCTTGGCGATCACGTCCATCTTGAACGCAAGGCGGCCGCCAATGCGCTGGAACTCGTGAACCGCTGGCCGGGTTCAGTGTGTCCCGATGCCTGGGTCAGCATTCTTGCGGTGGTCGCGCGTGACGAGGCCGTCCATTTGCATGCCGTCAGTCGCCTGCTCGCCGCGCGTGGCGGTAGTTTGCCGCGCGTGCATCGCAATCTGTATGCGAGCGCGCTGCATGGCTTGGTGCGACGTGGCGAGGGTGTGCGCGAACTGCTCGATCGATTGTTGGTGTCGGCGCTGATCGAAGCGCGTTCCTGTGAACGCTTTGAATTGCTGGCGCGCTGCGGGCAGGACCGCGAACTCGGCGATTTCTTCATGGGCCTGCATGGCTCGGAGTTGAGTCATTACAAAGTTTTCCTGCATCTGGCCGGCATGCTGGTCACGCCTACCGAGTGGCAGTCGCGCTGGGCGGGGATGTTGAGTGCGGAAGCGGCGATCATGGCCGCGCAGTGCGATGGCCCGCGTATGCATAGTGGCGTCGCCGCATCGGCTTGCGATGCTCGCTAGCAGGACCAGTGAAACGGTGGGTTAGCAGCCGGGCTGTCGAGAACGATTCATGGGGTCAGCCCGGCGTGCGCTACATTCTCAAGCCGTCGACCACGAGAGGCGCG
>JAYWAC010000312.1:0-8680 GCA_043782755.1 Pseudomonadota bacterium
GCGCGCTGGCCAGGATTATGTGCCGCCGCCAGTGGCAGCGCCCTTGTCGGAAGCGGCGCCTGCTCTCGACAGCCGCGACTGGTTCCGTGGCGGCTTGAAGAACAACGCTGCCGCTGGCGATATCGACTACAACCAGCCCAGCGTGCCGGCAGACTTTGACCAGGCAGATTTTCTGGCGGGCGCCAAAATCGCCTATCACGATCTGCAGAAGGCCTGGGACGCACGTGATCTCGCTGCCGTGCGCCGCCTTACCACCGATGGCATGTATGTTGAGATCGAAGCCCGCATCAAGGAAATCGGCGCGGACAACCACACCACGGTGCTGAAGCTCGAAGCCGAACTATTGGAAGCGCGCGAAGTGGGTGAGCAACTCGAAGCGGTGGTGTTGTTCGACGGCATCCTGCGCGAGGCCGATGAGGACCAGGCGCGCCAGGTGCGCGAAGTCTGGCATTTCACCAAGGCGCGCAATGCCGAACAGCCGACCTGGTTCCTGGATGGCTTGCAGCAGTTGGAAGATTGAGCGAAGGTTGATTCTCTTCACTGTGGGTCAGACTTCAGTCTGACATTCAAAGGCGCGCCTCAGGGTCGCGCCCTGGGATCGAATGTCAGACTGAAGTCTGACCCACAATGGCAAGCGACGACGGGGCGTGCTCCTGCATTGCTTCCCATCCACATCCTTCACGC
Organism: Pseudomonadota bacterium; assembly: GCA_043782755.1. Lineage (GTDB taxonomy): Bacteria > Pseudomonadota > Gammaproteobacteria > JADJYF01. Next base: position 685 of record JAYWAC010000312.1, read on the forward strand.
TTCTTGTCATAATTGCCGTTGCCCTCAGCAACAGGTAGTCCGGCATGATCGACAAGCGCGTCAGCAGTCTCGCCGAGATGGTGGCCGATTGTCCCGATCTGCGTGACGGTGCGATCGTGCTGATCGGTGGCTTTGGCGACGCCGGTGTGCCGGAGAAGCTGATCGAGACCATTTGCGATCTCGGCTTGCGCAATCTGACCGTGGTGAGCAACAACGCCGGCTCTGGCGACTACGGTCTCGCGACCCTGCTGAAAGCCGGCTGTGTCGGCAAGATGGTGTGTTCCTTTCCGCGCTCCGCAGGCTCCATCATCTTTGAAGAGCTTTACGCGGCCGGCAAAATCGACCTCGAGATCGTGCCGCAAGGCACGCTGGCCGAACGTATCCGCGCGGGTGGTGCCGGCATTCCGGCTTTCTATACCGCCACCGGTTACGGCACGCCGCTCGCGGTCGGCAAGGAAAGCCGTGAATTCGACGGTCGGCATTACGTGATGGAGCGCGCGATCCGCGCCGATGTGGCCTTGATCCACGCCCGCACCGCCGATCGCTGGGGCAATCTCACCTATCCCAAGACCGCGCGTAACTTCAACCCGATTATGGCAATGGCCGCCGCGACCACGCTGGCCGAGGTGCGCCGTTTCGTCGACAACGTAGCGCCGGAGGAAGTCGTGACCCCCGGCATCTTCGTCACCCGCATGGTGGAAATAGGAGAGCGATGATGGTGCAGCCGCTTGCGTCGGAAGACATTGCCCGGCGTGTCGCGCGCGACATTCCGAATGGCGCTTATGTGAACCTCGGTATAGGCATGCCAATGCTGGTAGCGGACTATCCCGTGCCTGGCCGCGAGTTCGTGCTGCATTCCGAGAACGGTCTGCTCGGCATGGGACCGGCGCCCGCCGATGGCGATGAGGACATGGACTTGATCAATGCCGGCAAGCAGCCCGTCACTATCCTGCCCGGTGGTTCTTATTTTCACCATGCCGATTCCTTCGCCATGATCCGTGGCGGACACATCGACATCTCCATCCTCGGTGCCTATCAGGTCGCCGCAAACGGCGATCTCGCCAACTGGGCATTGCCCGGGCCGAAGCCGCCGGCGGTGGGCGGCGCAATGGATCTTGTCGTCGGCGCGCGCAAGGTCTGGGTGATGTTGTCGACCCATGTCGCCAAGGATGGCGCGCATAAGATCGTGCAGCGCTGCTCGCTGCCGCTGACCGGATTGAACTGCGTGCATCGCGTGTACTCCGATCTCGCCGTGATCGACATCACGCCGGCGGGCCTGGTGGTGACCGACATGGTGGCGGGTCTGAGTGCGGAAGCCTTGCAGGCCAAGACCGGCGCGCCGCTGCGCTTTGCCGACAGTTGCCGACCACTGCTCGCCGATCAGGCGGCCTGAGGATGAGTGCGTCGCGCGCATTCGCGGCCGTGCCTGCCGGTGTCTATCCGGTCAACGCCACGGCGGCCTATCGTTCCAGCGCGAAGCGCGCACCGCGTGAGCCGTTGATCGCGATTCCCCATACCTTGTCGGAGATCAGCGGCCCGCGCTTTGGTCGCGAAATGTTGCGTGCCGCGAGTCAGGATCTGACCCGTCCTGTGGGCGCGCAAGGCGAGGCTCTCGGCCAGCGCATCATCGTGCATGGGCGCGTGCGCGATGAGTACGGCCGGCCTGAGCGCGGTGCACTGATCGAAGTGTGGCAGGCCAATGCTGCTGGTCGTTATCTGCATGACGGTGACCGTCACGATGCGCCGCTCGATGCGAATTTCACCGGCAGCGGCGCGCTCGTCACCGACGAGCAAGGTCGCTACCAGTTCCTGACCATCGAGCCCGGCATCTATCCCTGGGGCAATCACTACAACGCCTGGCGACCGAAGCACATCCATTTCTCATTGTTCGGTCAGGCCTGGGCGACGCGCCTCGTCACGCAGATGTATTTCCCTGGCGACCCAACCTTGTCGCTCGATCCGATTTTCATGGGGATTGCCGATGAGCGCGCGCGCGCCCGCTTGGTAGCGAGCTTCGATATCGAACGCACCGAGCCCGACTATGCGATGGCCTTTCGTTTCGACATCGTGCTGCGCGGCACGCTTGAGACGCCGTGGGAAAACGTAGGATGAGCACGCTCACGCCGTCACAGACCGTCGGTCCCTATTTCCACATCGGCCTCGATTGGCCCGAGGCCTGGCGCGTTGCGACGCATGACCGTGCCGCGCCGCGTATCGTCTTACGTGGTCGCCTGCTCGACGGCGATGGCGTGCCGGTCAGCGATGCTTTGATCGAGATCTGGCAGGCGGATAGTCTGGGTCGGTATCACTTGAGTCGTGCGGACGGTTTTCGCGGCGCCGGACGTTGCGGCGTCGATAGCGAGGGCAGCTTTCATTTCGAAACCGTCAAGCCCGGTCGGGTCGCCGCGGCGGACGGTAGCGCGCAGGCACCGCACATCAATCTGCTGGTAATGGCGCGCGGGCTTTTGCAGCATCTCTATACGCGCGTCTATTTTCCTGACAATGCGGCTATGCACGGCGAGGATAGCGTGCTGGCTTGCGTGCCAGCGTCGCGTCGCGCCACCCTCATCGCACGCGACGAGCAGGGCGAACTCTATTTCGATATTCATCTGCAGGGCGAGCACGAGACAGTGTTCTTCGCGCTCTGAGCATGACGGCTGCATTGAGCGTGCAGGTTGGTATCGTTGGTGCCGGCCCTGCCGGCCTCATGCTGGGTTGGTTGCTGGCGCGGGCCGGCATCAGTTTTGTCATCGTCGAGCGCCAGTCGCGCGCACACGTCGAGAGCCGCATACGCGCCGGTGTATTGGAACAGGGCACGGTCGATCTGTTGACGGCCAATGGACTCAGCGCACGCATGCAGCGCGAAGGCCTGGTGCACGACGGTATCGAGCTGGCCTGTGACGGCCGTCAACTGCGTATCGATTTTCGCGAGTTGACCGGCAAGGTGATGACGGTCTATGGCCAGACCGAGATCACCCGTGATCTCAATCTCGCCCACGACGATATCGGCAGTCGCCTGCTTTACGAGGCGAGCGAAGTCACACTCGAACAACTGGGTGGCGGGCGCGCCGAATTGTCGTGCAGTCATGGCGGCGAAGGGCTGCGCTTCAGCTGCGACTTCATCGCTGGCTGCGACGGTTTTCATGGCGTGTCGCGCGCCGCCATTGCCGGCATTCGCGAATACGAGCGCGTCTATCCCAGCGGCTGGCTGGGGGTGTTGTCCAACACGCCGCCGGTCGGCCCGGAACTGATCTACGCGAGTCACGAGCGCGGCTTCGCGCTGTGCAGCATGCGCTCTACTACCCGCAGCCGTTATTACGTGCAGGTCGATGCCCTGGAACAGCTAGACAACTGGTCCGACGAGCGCTTCTGGGATGAGTTGCGTCTGCGCCTGCCCGACGATGTCGCGGCGCGTCTGATCACGGGACCGTCGATCGAGAAGAGCATCGCGCCACTGCGCAGCTATGTCGCCGAGCCCATGCAGCACGGTCGCTTGTTTCTCGCCGGCGATGCCGCGCACATCGTGCCGCCTACCGGTGCCAAAGGTTTGAATCTCGCGCTGGCCGATGTCGAAGTGCTGGCGCATGCCTTGATCGCGGCACTGCAAGGCAAGGACGATACACCGCTGGCCGCCTATTCCGACACTTGTCTTAAACGCATCTGGAAGGCTGAGCGTTTCTCTTGGTGGTTCACCTCGTTGACCCATCGCCTGCACGAAGATGGTTTCAGTCGTCAGTTGCAGCGCGCCGAGTTCGACTACCTGGCATCGTCGCGCGCGGCGCAGCGGGTGCTGGCGGAAAACTACGTCGGCTTGTCGTCCGATGTTTGATTCGGTCGCGGACGCTTATCTGTCATCAGGCCCGATAGCCGCATGTTTCGATGCGCGCATGACCGTCGCGCGCATGCTGCAATTCGAAGCGGCGCTGGCCGCTGCGCAGGCCAGGCTCGACATGATTCCAAACACCGCCGCCGCCATCATCGCTGACCAATGCAAGGTCGAATATTTCGATATCGAGGCCATCAAGCGCGACACCGCCGCCAGCAGCAGCGCGGCCATTCCTCTGGTCAATGCACTGACCGTGCGGGTTGCGGCGCGCGATGCCGAGGCCGCGCTCTATGTGCATTGGGGTTCGAGCAGCCAGGACGTGATGGACAGCGCTCTGATGTTGCAGGTGCGTGCCGCGCTCGATGTGTTGTTGCCCCGACTTGAGAACATCGCCAGCAAGCTCGCGACCCTGACGCACACTCATCGCGAGACCGTGATGGTCGCGCGTACCCTGTCACAACACGCCTTGCCGACGGTGTTTGGCTACAAGACCGCCCTGTGGCTGCAGGCCCTGCTGACAAGTGCTGTCGAACTCGCGCGACTACGCGTTGCGCTGCCGCTGCAATTCGGTGGCGCGGCCGGCACGCTCGCGGCTTATGGCACGCGCGGTATTGAATTACGTGACGCGGTCGCCAATGAATTGCAGCTGCAAGCGACCTTGCCCTGGCATACCGATCGCAGCGTGCCGCGTACACTGGCCGCAGCGCTGGCCATGCTCGCCGCGAGTGCCGGCAAGCTCGCCAACGACTTGATCCTCATGATGCAGACCGAAGTCGCTGAATTGAACGAAGGCGGCGACAGCAGGCGAGGCGGCTCGACGGCCATGCCGCATAAACGTAATCCGGTGGCAGCGGTCGCGGTGGTGGCCGGCGCCCATCGCGTGCCGGGCCAGCTGGCGGCCTTGTTCTCTTGTTTCGATCACAGCCATGAGCGGGCGAGCGGTGCCTGGCATGCCGAATGGCAAAGCTTGCGCGACATGTTCGTGACGGTCGGCGGCATGGTCGAGCAACTTGATGTCGCGCTCGATGGCATCGAGGTGCACACCGAAGCGATGCGCGACAACCTCGACCGTACGAAGGGGCTGGTGATGGCCGAGGCGGTAGCCATGGCGCTCGCGCCGGCTCTTGGCCGCAGTGCGGCACAAGCCTTGGTCAAACGCGCAGCGGGGGCGGCGAGTGCGGGCGGACTGCGCTTGGAGGACGTGCTTGATAACGATGACAGCGTGCGCCAGCATCTCGGTGCCGACGGCTTGGCGCGCGTCATGGCGCCGGCGTCCTATCTCGGCGTGAGCGACGCTTTCATCGACACTGTGCTGGCGCATTTCGAACAATGGCGGACGCACCCGTCAGAGGCGTGACATGAGTGCATCCCACCCTCTCCCGATCTTCGACGTCGATCCCTACGATCCGATGCTGTTACGCGAGCCCGTCGAGTATTACCACGCGCTGCGCGCGCGCGGGCCGTTGGTGTGGATCCCGCGTTACGGCGTGTGTGCGAGCGGCCACATCGCCATCGTCGAGCCGGCGTTCCGCGACTGGCAGCGCTTCTGTTCTTCACGCGGCGTGGGTCTGACCGACTTCGCCACCGAAGCATCCTGGCGCCCGCCCAGCATCGTTCTCGAAGTGGACCCACCCGCCCACGAGCGCACGCGACGCGTGATGGCGCGTGCGCTGTCACCACAGGCGGTGCGCGCGCTACAACCGCGCTTCGAACAGGTTGCTGCACGCCTTGTCGACGAGGCCTTGGCGTGGCACGAGATCGATGGCGTGATGGCCTTGGCTGCCGCCTTTCCGCTCGAAGTGTTCGGCGATGCGGTCGGTGTGGCGCGCAGCGAGCGCGACAAGCTGCTGACCTACGGCACCATGGTCTTCGACGCCCTCGGCCCGGATAACGAAGTACGACGCGCGTCCTTGGCCGATGCGGTCGACATCGTGCCGTGGATCACGGCGCGCTGCGCACGCGAGGCCTTGAGCGACGACGGCTTCGGTGCCGCCATCTATGCCGCCGCCGAGAGCGGCGAGGTCAATCGCGAGGAAGCCTCACTGCTGGTGCGCTCGCTGCTGTCGGCCGGTATCGACACCACGGTCGCGACGCTCGCCAATCTGCTTTACTGTTTCGCCACTCACCCCACGCAGTGGCAGCTACTGCGCGCCGAACCCACGCTGCTGACGGCTGCCATCGACGAAGTGCTGCGCTATGAATCGCCGGTGCATACCTTCTGCCGCACCAGCACCGAACAGGTGGAATTCGCGCAGGCGACTATGCCGGCCGACACCAAACTGCTATGCGTCATGGGCGCGGCCAATCGCGACCCGGCGCGCTGGCAAGACGCGGACCGCTTCGACATTCGCCGCGCCTCACACCCCCATGTGGCCTTTGGCAGTGGCATCCATGTCTGCGTCGGCCAGCATGTCGCGCGCCAGGAAATCGCAGCGCTACTGGCCGCCCTGGTGGCGCGCGTGGCGCACATCGAATTGACGGGCGATGCGCAATGGCGGGTGGGCAACGCGGTGCACACCTTGCAGCATCTGCCGCTCAGGCTGCACGCGGCCTGAGCGACACAAAAACTGCGCCTTTTCTGGGGCCAATTCGCGTCCGTCATGGGCCTGCCCAGGGCATCGTCAAGCTTGTTCGTAATACCTCAAGTTTGTCACACTTCGGCCGCTGACAGCGGACAGTCCGGCACTCCGTGCCTATACTCGGCAAAAACCCGTACCGTGCTTTGTGACGGATCAGAAGGCCTAAGTACAACAGAGAAAGTGACGCGCCCGACATGTTGAACGTCACCAGTGTGCTGACCGCGATAGTCAGCGAGCGTGCGACGGAACATTTCCGTACGCTGTACCCGCGTGCCTCCGGCGCGCGGCTCGATCTCGCCGTGACGGTCGCGCATACCGCCCTCGCCGCCATCGCCCGCAGTGACGCGCTCTATCACAATGTCGAACACACTACCCATGTGACCCTGGTCGGCCTGCAGATCCTGAAGGCCAAGCAGGAGCGTGAACGGACCGTGCCGGTAGAGACCTGGTGCAACACCGTTATCGCTCTGTTATGCCACGACATCGGTTATGTGCGCGGGCTCTGTCGCGCCGATACGCCCAGCGCCTTGTCTACCGGTCTCGATGGACAGACCTTCCGCACGGTGGCCGGCACCAGCGATGCGGTGCTGATGCCGGTCCACGTCAATCGTGGCAAGCGTTTCATCGAGGAGCATTTCTTCGACAGCGATTTAGTCGACACCCGCTTTGTCAACGCCTGCATAGAACGCACGCGCTTTCCGGTGCCGGACGATCCCTGGTATGTGCAGACCGATGACTTTCCGGGTCTGGTGCGCGCGGCTGATCTGATCGGCCAGTTGAGCGACCCGCGTTACCTCAGCAAGCTCTCGGCGATCTTCTACGAATTCGAGGAGATCGGTTTCAACAATGCGCTGGGTTATGCACGTCCTGGCGATCTGCTGACCGCCTACCCGACTTTTTTCGACAAGAGCGTCGCGCCTTTCATCGGTGTCGGCGCGAGTTATCTCGAACAGACTGTTGCAGGCCGCGAGGTCTTGAGTCATCTCTACAACAACCTCGCCGCCGCCCGTGCCGGGCAGCAGACTGATCTGCGCGCCGTCGCCAACAGCTGACCCATTGCCTGTCTGCGCCGGTGCTGCGGCGCTTATGATGAGCGCCGGTCCTGCGTGGAATCGGCATCATGTCCATCACCCCCTTGCGACTTCTGTTCCTGTTGTTGTGCTGTATGTGCCGCCAGGCGAATGCCGACGCGGCGTTTCTCATTGAAGTTGCGCCTGGTGTCTACATGCACTGCGGTCAATATGCCGACCTCGACGATGCCGCGCGCGGTGACAGCGCCAATCTGGGCGTGGTGATAGGCACGCGTTGCGTGGCCGTGATCGACAGTGGCGGTTCGCTCGCCACCGGTAATGCGCTGCGTGCCGCGATCGCGAAGCTGACCGATAAGCCAGTTTGCTACGTCATCAATACCCACGTGCATTTCGACCACGTGCTCGGCAACGCGGCCTTCGTCGCGGCGGGCACGGAATTCATTGGCCAGCAACATCTGCCCGAGGCGCTCGCCGCCAGCCGCGAATACTTCGCCGCATCTTTTGCCGCCGAGTTGGGCGGTGCAGATCACGGCGATCGCGTCATCGTGCCGACACGCACG
>JAYWAC010000313.1:0-22918 GCA_043782755.1 Pseudomonadota bacterium
AAATTCGCCATCGCCTGCGCACCGTCGACAGTGTGCGGCGAACTCGAAATACCGTTGCCGATCTGATTGACGACGATGATGCAGTAGCGCGCCGGATCGAGCGCGCGTCCGGCGCCGATGAAGAGCTGCTCCATGACTTTGCTGGTACCGGAATACCAGGTCGGCACCAGGATGGCGTTGTCGCGCGCGGCGTTCAGTTCCCCGTGCACGACAAAGCAAAGTTTCAAATCGCGCAGTACAGCGCCGGCTTCGAGTTCGAAATCACCGGCGTTGAAGATCTGCCACGGGCCGTGGGCGTCCTCGGAATAATAGGGGTTGTCGATCATGATGCTGGTGCTTCTTACTCGCGCTCAGTAGATGCCCTTGTGCTGCACGCCGTCGACCACCAGGGTCGCGCCCGATACCCAGGCGGCGCGCTGCGAAGCGAGGTAGACAATAGCGTCGGCGACGTCTTCAGCCTTGCCCATATGGCCATAGGGAATAGTCGACACCACACCGTCGAACATCTCGCGGTTGTGTTGCTTGACCATGTCCCAGAAGCCGCCATCGATGAAGATGGATCCTGGCGCGACGCAGTTGACGCGGATGTTACTGGCCGCGACTTGCGCGGCGATGGTCTTGGTGTAATTGAACAACGCCGCCTTGACTGCCGCGTAGGGCGCGGGCGATCCAGCTTCGAGTCCGGAGATCGAGGAGATGTGCACGATCGCGCCGCCACCGGTGGCCGTCATCCACGGCAGTACGGCCTGGGTCGCGCGCACGGTCGCCATGAGATCGACATCGACGCTGACTTTCCAGCCCGCTTCATCATCGGTGAGACCAAAGCCCGAAGGATTGTTGATTAGGATGTCGACGCCGCCGAGCGCTTTATGGGCGGCGTTCATGAAGTCGTGCAGCGCCTGCGCATCGGCCACATCGCAGTTCGTGGCGAAAACTTTACCACCGGCCTTGGCCACTTCGGCACGGGTGGTTTCCAAGGCTTCCGCACCGCGCGCGCAGATGGCGACGTCAGCGCCCTCGGCGGCAAGCAGCAAGGCGGTGCAACGGCCTATGCCCTTGCTCGCGCCGGTGATGATGGCTTTCTTGCCTTTGAGTCCGAGATCCATGGCTTAGCTCCTGGTTTTTATGCGTTGATTGCTTGGGTAAGGAGACGGTAGGCGACCTCAGGCCAGGTAGTCGTGCACCACGACGCCATCTTCAAGGGTGAAGTCGGTGTGATAGTAGAAGCCACCGACGACGTCCTCGATCGGAATGTCCTGAAAGCGATCGGCAGGCGAGGCGCCGAAGCGCAAAGTCGCCGGGCCCTTGTGCACTTCGCGCACTTCGATATGGGTCAGCGTGGTCGACGTGAGCTGGAAGACTTCGGGCGGCGCGCCGTTAGTCACCGAAGGAATGAGTTTGCGACTCACGTATTCCGCACTGCCAGCAAGGTCGGCGGCGGTGCCGAACTCCTTCAACTGTACGGCGGCCTCAACCAGTTGGATGCCACCGCGTTCGACCGTGCCACGCATGATGCCGTCGCTGGTTGCCAGCGTGACGCGGCCCATCTTCTTGGGGAAGCCCCAGATCTCGCGGCCGCCAGCGGTCGCGATGTCGTTGTCGAGGATGAGATACAGCCCGTAATTGACCGGCCGTCCCTTGAAGGTCGCGAGCGCCGACATGTTGATTTCATGGTAGTGGCCGAAGCCGCTGGTAAAGAACTCGCTGATCGCGACGAACATCGTACCGGCTTGGTCGGCGACCAGCGGCGCTGGCACGAGCTTGCGCAGGACCGCAGGATTAGTGCGGAAAATCACCAGCAGCTGCTTGGTGTCGCGGTACTCGTAGGGTGGTCGGCCATAGAGTTCTGACAGTTCGGGCATGCTGTAGGCATGGGTCGCGGGTCGCGCGCTGCGTTTGGTCGCCATGATCTCCTCCTCGATGGATTTTGCCCGACGCGCATGGCGGGCGGCTTAGTATAGCCGCAGGTCTGGGGGCTCAGACGAGGGTGGCGAGAGGTGAGCGATGGTCGCTATTGCGCGCGTCGTGAAGCCGCTGGCGGGCCGCAAGGATAGGGCGTGAAAATGACACGTTTCCAGGGCTCCAGCTTGAATGACGGGTCGCCGCTGACTATCTTTTTCTGAGGATAGACGATGCGAGGTTTTGGACTAGGCCCGTCGTCGATTCCCCCTGCTAGTCGCACCCCCAAGGCGCTAGTACTCCCTGTTCCCGTCGCCGCGTGACACTTCCCCCGTTGCGCTGGCGGCGGGACTTTATTCGCACCAGCGCAGAGGAGCGGGTCGGTTCAACGCCCCTGCAGCCAGGCGCGTTGCTGGCGGCGTAGCACCTGCAATTCATCCAGTAGCGGCAACACGAAGGCCACAGCCGCCCAGTTCAATTCCAATTCCCGTTGCAGGCGTAACGCCCGTTGCACGCGCGCCAGGCACGCGCTCGAAAAGCGCCATTCGTGTGGGACGGCGCCCTGCGGTTCGAGAATTCCTTCGTGAACCATTGCCGTGACCAGCGACTCCAGCAGTCCGCTCGCGCCGCAGAAGTCCGCTAACGGTATCGCGCGCTCCTCGTCGAGCAAGCAGAACTCAGCGTGCAGTAGTTCGTGCATGCTCATACCCTCATCTCGGCGCGTGGATCGAGCGGCATCAGGCGCGCCATTTCGCGATACAGCGCGCGTTGGTCCTCGTTGTGTGCTGCGGGCACGACGATGGTCAGCACGACGTACTGATCGCCGCTGGGGTGACCCGGCAGGCCACGACCCGCGAGGCGCAGTTTACGACCGGCCTGGGAGCCAGCAGGAATGCTGAGTTCGACTTTGCCACCGAGGGTCGGCACCACGACCTTGGCACCCAGCGCCGCCTCCCAGGGCGTTAGCGGCAGTGACAGATAAACGTCGTGGCCCTCGGCATGGAAATGCCCGTGAGTCTCGAATTCGATCTCAAGATACAGATCGCCATTCGGTCCGCCATTGAAACCCGGTCCACCCTGTCCGGCAAGACGGACACGCTGGCCGGCGGTCACGCCCTTGGGGATCGTGACATTCACCGACTTGGGTTTCGAGTGCACTTCGCCACGCCCGTCCAATTCCGCTGGGGCGAAGGACAAGGTCCGCGTCGCGCCCTGATAGGAGTCGGCGAGACTGATCGTGAGGCGCGTGCTGCGATCCTGGCCGCGCATCTGAAAGCCTTCGCCGCCCCCCGTCTGCTGACTCGCTCGGCCACCGAAGATCGAGGAGAAGAAGTCGCTGAATTCTGCGCCGTCGCGAAAGCCCGCGCTTTGATAGCTGAAATTCGGATCGTGGTCGGGCGGCGGTGTGAAGTCCTCGCCATGGCGCCAGTTGCGGCCGAGACGGTTATAGGCCTCGCGCTTGTCGACATCCTTCAGCACCTCGTAGGCTTCTTGCACTTCCTTGAAGTGCGCTTCGCAATCCGCTTCCTTGCTGACATCAGGATGGTATTTGCGCGCGAGCTTGCGGTAGGCGCGCTTGATCTCATCGGGCGAGGCATCGCGACTGACGCCCATGGTTTCGTAATAGTCTTTGAACTGCATGGCTCGGCCCATTGCTGCTGGTGGTCGCAAGCACTCGCGCGCGCAAGGCGCTCAAGCATTGCACGCCTATATGGGGCGAGGTGGCGCACACTTCAATGGCGCGCCGCGTGTTGTGCAGTCAGTCGCGGCCGTAGGCGGCGCGCTGGGCGAGGAAGCTACGTACGCTGCAGGCCTTCAGCAAGAGATCGTGGTAGTTGCCCTCGCGATCCTTGACGTGATCGCGCAGCAAGGCCTCGGGCTGAAAGCCGAGTTCCTGGAACAACACGCGCGCCCCTTCCTGGTCGGGTGTCATGCGTGCCAGCAGCTTCTCGATGTCGAGTGCGAGCGCAATGTTGAACGCTTCGCGCGCCAGCAGGCGGCCGAGACCACGGCCACGCGTGCGGGTTGCCGTCGCCACACGCAGGTCGGCGATATGGCGCGTCCATTCGAGCTCATTGAGGTTGATGGTTGAATAGCCGCACACGCCAAGCTTGTCCTCGGCCAGCAGCGAATAGATCACCCCTTCCTTCAATTCCTTCAGCCAGCTGTCGACACCATTACGCTGGGTGATGTCGCGACGCATGTACAAAGTGTCATGGGGCGGCAGCTCGCGGGCAAAAGCCATCAGGGCCTCGCCATCGGTCGGTGTCATGATCCGTATGCGATAGTCCTGACCGCCCAGGCTGGCGGTGATGGGGTAGTGCGCAAGCGCTTTGACGACCGCTTCCCGACTCATCCTCTTCTCCTGCGTATGAATAGGTGTCGTCGCTCAAATGTCGCGCACGCTCAACCAGCGGTCGAGCTGCGGCCACAAGCGGAACACCGCGTTTCCTCCGGCGACCAGACTGACGTGGCCACCCTTCATGACGATTTCGTGTTTGTCCTGCGCACCAATCAAGGGCAGCAGATCCTGCGAGGCGGCGGCCGGCACGATATGGTCGTGCTGGGCGGCGACATGCAGAAAGGGCACCTTGATCGCGCCCAGGTCGACGCGTTCGCCGCGCAGTGTAAGCGCGTTGTGCGCGAATTTGTTGTCGACGATGAAATCCTTGACTAGGCTGCGCGCCAATTCGCCCGGCACAGGCAGCTGGTCGACCGCCCAACGGTCGAAGCGCAGATGGGCTTTGACGAAAGCGTCGTTCTCGACATTATTCAGAAGCTTCATCTGGTTCGCACTGCGCTGGAGCGGGCGCAGGGCCTGCAGCGAGGTGTTGATGAAGTCGCCGGGGATGTTGCCGAGTTCCTTCACCAGACGATCGATATCAAAAGATTTGGCCGTCATCCAGCGTTTGTAGAGCTCCATGCCATCGCTGTTCACAGGTGTCGTAAAACAGGCCAGATTCTTGACCGGGCCCTTGGAGTTCAGCGCGGTATACATGCAGCTCAACATGCCGCCCATGCAATAGCCGACCAGGGTGATGTCCGGTTCGCCACTGTCGCGCAGCACCGCATCGATGCAGCCACCGAGCAGATCGCCGACGTAATTCTCAAGGGACAGATGGCTCTGGTCGCGGCGCGGCGCGGCCCATTCCAGCATGTAGATGTCGTGACCTTGCATGACCAGGTATTCGATCAGACTCTGGCCCTTGGCCAGATCCAGAATGTAACCCTTGGCCACCGGCGACATCACGATCATGACCGGCACGCGGTAGATCTCGTCCTGCATCGGCAGGTAGTGATAGAGGCGCGCGGTCTCGTTGCTGTAGACCAATTCCTTGGGTGTCAGGCCAACGTCTAGATCCGATTCGGTCTGGGGCAGGGGCGCGAGGCCGGGGATATTGCGCGCGATGACGCGGTCCAGCGTGCGTCGGACGCTGGCTTCGAGGTCTTCGCTGGTGATCTCAGCGCGGGCGGATGCGGTCATGAGGTTTCCAGTGTGCGCTCAGGCGTCCAGGTTGGTGGCGGGTTTGCGGCTGCGGGCCGGGCGCGCCGCAGTGGTGCCGGTAGTGGTGTCCGTGGCATTGCCAGCGGCGAGACGCGTCATCTGGCCGCGCTGCTCACGCAGTTCGACCTGGATCTGATTCAAGGTTTCTTCCATGTGCGCGAGCCTGTCATTCATGTCGAGAATGTCGCTGCGCGAAGGAATATTCAGATTGGCGAGGTATTGGGCCATGGTTTCGCTGAACATACGATGGGTATGCAGCGCCTCCAAGGTATAGCGGCCCATGCCCTTGGAGAAATGTTCGTCGCCCATTATTTCCGTCAGCGCGTCGCTCCAGGACTTTTCCGATTTGACGAACCATTCGCGCCACAGGCGGATGGGATCCATGCTGTCTTCTTTGGCCATGGCTTGCGCCCCCCTTTTCAATAGATTTGTTATTTATGACCGTTGTACGTGTTCGGCAAGTCGCGCGGCGACCGCGCGGTAAACCGTCTGATCAAACACCATGCCGACGTGAGAGCAGTTGACCTCGGTATTGAGATGCGCGTCCTCTTCCATGCAACTGGTCCAATCAGCAATGCCGTCCTTGCGCGAATAGATGGCGAATTGCGCGACAGCGCGCGTGCGCGGCGCGTTCATATTGCGCACGAAACCGCAGGTGCAATGGCCGGTGCCGCAGGAGGCATGCAGATTGCGGCCGATGAGCGGCCCTTGCGCAAGTTTGAGTTTGTCCCAGATGCCGATGATGGCGGGATGGGCCTTGACCAGTGAACGGAACGGCGAGCCGAGTGTGATGACGCGCTCGATCAATTCAGGCTCGTCCTGCACCAGACTCTTGGCCAGCATGCCGCCCAAACTGTGACCGATCAGGTTGACGCGCTGGCCTGTGCTCTCGGCCAGCGCACGCAGGCGATGCGCGAGCTGGTTGGCGGTCTTGTCCGGACAGTCGTTGTTCCAGGCTATGCGTGATAGCGAAGAGCGATAGCCGATGCGTTTTAGCCAGCGATGCATTTCCAGCATCATCAAATCGCCCGACATGAAACCCGGGATCAGCAGCACCGGTTGGCCCTGGCCGCGCGGTACGCCGATGCCGTAGTAGACCGGATTCACAATCAGGCTGGCCCACTCCAGGCCCCAGCGCGCTTCGCGCCACAAGGGCGTGATGGTCTGCTCGATGGCGTCGTCATAGGCGTAGGCCACGTCCAGCGTTTCATCGGACGGGGCGGGCAGTTCGTGGAAGGAGTGTTCTGTGGTCATGGGCTAGGCGGACTGGCTGTGGCGGCAACGGCATCTATACCGTTTGCCGCCCGTTGCGGATCTGCGCTGGGTTTACTTTGCTGCCGGCATCCACACGCTGGTCAGATGCTCAAAAGGCTTGCCCAAGGTCTTACCGGACTCGATCGCGCTGGCGGCTGCGGCGCGGGCTTCGGCCGCAATTTCATTGTTGGTGCGATAAACGGTCTTGGCGAATTCCAGGGCGCGTTCCTGGGCGCTGGTCAGGGAATGCAGGAAAACCTCGACATTCTTGCCGTATTCGGTTGGCTGGGCGGCAAGGGTCTTGCCTAGCGTCAGCGCGTCGCGCTGGCTGGCGAGCAGGTTTTCGATCAGTTTGTCGGCGACGCGGGCGCTACGCTCGCGGGCGGTACCTAAGGCTGCGGCGAAGCGGGTATGACCGCACTCGAGCCGCTCGAGGTAGGCGGTGGTGGTTTCGGCGAACTTAAGCGGGGTGGTTTTCTCGGTAGTCATGATTGAACTCTCCTGTGAGCTCTGGGGCGACTTTTGAGTCGCGTAATTTGTTGCAGTGCAAAAACTGTAAACGGTTTGACAGCTAGATGCAAGTTGCATATAGATGGTTGATGTCGAAACCGAAATCAGCCCCTTTATCCGTGCCGCCTACCAAGACTGAAGACAGCAAGTCCGACGTCGGCGCCGGCCCCAGTCACCCCACCGGCGACATGCTCAACGCGCAGTTGCTGGCGATGCTCAAGGACTGGTCCGCCTATGGCTATGAGCTGGCCCAGAAGCTCGAACTGGCCGGCTTCGGCAACTACAACAAGGGCACGGTCTATCGCGCCCTGCGGCAGATGGAAGCGCTCGGCCTAGTGTCCTCGAGCTGGGACACCAGCAGCACCGGACCCGCGCGCCGCATGTATTCCATGACCCAGGCGGGTAACCTGTTTCTGCAGAACTGGCTAACCTTGCTCAATCTGCACCGTGCCACCCTCGAACGCTTCCTAAGCGGTTTCGGCGGCGGCGATTCCCGTCAATGACGCGAAAGGCGCAGACCTTGCGCCCGTTCATCACGCCGCGAGCCCTGCCATGTCCTTAATCGTAGACAAGAACATCGACATCGCCATGGCCGACGGCACGCTTCTGCGTGCCGATGTCTATCGTCCCGGCGACGGTGACCGCCATCCGGTGCTGTTGCAGCGGACGCCGTACAACAAGGAACTGTGGCCGATCACGGCCTTAACCCTCGACCCGCTACGCGCGGCAGCGGCCGGCTATGCGGTCGTGATCCAGGACGTGCGCGCGCGCTGGGCCTCGGAAGGCGGTGTGTTCTTTCCCTATCGCGACGAGCGCGCTGACGGTCATGACAGCGTGGCGTGGTGCGCGAGTCAGGATTTCAGCAGCGGCAAGGTGGGCTGCTATGGCTTGTCCTATATGGGTGGCACCTCGTGGCTGGCGGCACAGGGCGCCCATCCGGCGTTGGGAGCGATCTCACCGACCACCGCGCCGAATGATTTCTGGCGCAACCATTTCTGGCGCGGCGGTGCGCTCAATCTCGGCACACTGGCGATGTGGGCGCTGCGCGCCATCGGTCCCGCCGCCCTGATCCGTGCCAAGCCACAGCCGCAAGAGTTCTTCGCGCCGCTGGTGAAATTAATCGATGACGTCGATGGCTTTGCCGAGGTTCTGCGCGCGCTGCCCCTACAAGACTTCGCGCCCGCCCGTCCCGGTGACGAGAGCTTTCTGCCGTTCTTCTACGAATTCCTGCGCCACCCTGTGCCAGACGAGTTCACGCATTCGCTGCTGTTCTCCAATGCTCACGCCAAGGTGCGGGTGCCGGCGCTGATCATCGCCGGCTGGCACGATCTGCTGCTCGCCGCCGACCTTGAGCATTTTGCTGGCATGCGTGCCAACGCCGGCACGGACATCGCGCGTCGCCATACGCGACTCGTGATCGGTCCGTGGTCGCACGGCATGTTCCACAACGTGGTGGGCGATCTCGATTTTGGTTTCCGTGCCAATGGTCTGTTTCTTGATCTGAAGGAAGACCTCACGCGCATGCAACTGCGCTGGTTCGATCATTGGCTGCAAGGGTTCGACAACGGCGTGCGCGACGAAGCAGCGGTGAAACTCTTCATCCAAGGCGCCAATCGCTGGCACGATGAAGATAGCTGGCCACCGCGTGGCGCGGAGATCCTGCCCATTTATCTGCACGCCGACGGCTTGCTCGCCGCTCAGCCACCGCGCGCCGACGTGCCGCCGTCGAGCTATGTCTACGATCCCAATGATCCCTGCCCGACCTGTGGTGGCAATCTGTTGATGCCCGCCCAATACAGCGCCGGGCCGGTCGATCAGCGACCGCTGTTGTCGCGTCGCGATGTGTTGTGTTTCACCACGCCGCCGCTGCTCGAAGATCTGGAAATCATCGGCGCCGTGCAGGCCGAGCTGTACGCCGCGACCTCGGGCCCGGATACCGACTGGATAGTGAAACTCTGCGAGCTGCGCGCCGACGGCACGACGTTCAATATCTGCGATGGCGTGGTGCGCGCCGCAGTGCGCGATGGCGTGTCGCGCCGTCTGCTCGCGCCGGGGGCGATTGAACATTACGTCATCGACCTGTGGTCGACGGCGATCCGCGTGCCGGCCGGCCATCGCCTGCGGGTGCTGGTGACGTCCAGCGATTTTCCGCGCTATGACCGCAATCCCAATACCGGCGCACTGGCGCACCAGGCGACGCATCTCGAAAGCGCCCTGCAGCGTGTGTTCCACGATGCCGCGCGAGCCTCGCGAGTGCTTCTATCGGTGACGCGTGGTGCAAACGCATTAAGGAGCGTGCAGTGATGAGCAGTGCCTTGATCGTGATCGTCGTCCTGCTGCTGACCCTGGTCGTGCTGTACTACCTCGCGCCCGGATTGTTGTTCCGCCTCGTGACGGCCCTAGGCCGGCGCGCTGCCGGGCTCAAGCTGGCCGCAACTCAGGTTGACGGACACCACGTCGCCTACCTGCATGGCGGCAAGGGCGAACCGCTGCTGCTGTTACATGGTTTCGGCGCGAACAAGGATCACTGGCCAATGGTCGCCCGCCTGCTGACGGCCCATTTTCGCGTCATCGCGCCGGACCTGCCGGGCTTCGGTGATTCGTCGCGTCTGGCGCAGGCGAACTATGGCGTTGAGCAACAGCTCGCGCGCATTACGGCGTTTGCCCAAGCCATTGGTCTCGACAGTTTCCACTTAGGCGGCAACTCGATGGGCGGCTACCTGGCGACGCTCTATGCCTTGCAGCATCCCCAGCAGGTGAAAAGTCTGTGGCTGCTGGCGCCGGCGGGGGTATTGAGCGCCGAGCCAAGTGAGATGCTGCGGATGCTCGAATCCGGCGACAATCCCCTGGTCGCGACCGACATGGCGTCCTTCGATCGCTTGGCACAGCTGTGTTTCTGCAAGCAACCCTATTTGCCAGCGCGGTTCAAGCAACCCTTGTTGGCACAGTCCATCGCCGAAGCGCCGTTCAATACCAAGATTTTCGGCGAGATGTTCAACGAGCCGGTGGCGCTGGAGGAACGGGTCGGTGACCTCAAGACCCGCACACTGGTGGTGTGGGGCGACGACGATCGCGTATTGCATCCGTCAGCGCTGAACATCCTGCGCCCGCTGCTCGGCAATGCTGAATTCATCCTCATGCGCGAGATGGGCCATGTGCCCATGATCGAGCGCCCGGCCGAGACCGCTCTCGATTTCCTGCGCTTTCACGGTCGCCTGACTTGAGTCGGGACGCGGGCGGCGCGCTATGATGCCGCCATCCCGTCAGCCAGGAGTGTCCGTGATGTCCGACCGTTATCGTGAACTCCATGATTTGAGCATCGCCTTTCTCGACGCCTTCAATCGCTACGACCTCGACGCTGTGATGTCCTATTTCGCCGACGACGCGGTCTACGAGGAACTCACCGGGCGAGTCAATCGAGGCCTGGTGGCTATCCGCAAGGCTTTCGCGCCGCAGTTCGAGGGCAAGTTCGGTCCCATCCAGTTCATCGAGGACGACACTTTCATCGATGCCGGGAGTGGCAAGATCATGAGCAGCTGGGACATGAGCATCGAGAAGGAGGGCGTAACGCAGATCATGCGCGGGCTCGACCTGTTGCGCTTCGTCGGCGACAAGATTGTCCTCAAACAGACCTTTGTGAAGAGCAAGGCGCCTCATTACACGGCGCTCGCTTGACGACTGCATCCGTTCAGCCTCGGCCAGCGTAGTCAGGCTATCGAACCACCCGCGCGTGGCGGGGCACTCAAGACATAACCAGGGGAGCATGGTCGGCATCGTCAAGGCGATGTCGGCTCGAAACAAATGACAAGAATCGCCGATACCGTCGATCAGGAACTGGACCATGACCTTGTGCGTCTGCGCAGCTTGCGTCACGACCGCAGCGCGTTTGAATCTCTGTACCGAGATTTCTATCCGCGCCTGTTCGAGTTCGTGTTGCGCATCCTAGGGGCACCGCACGATGCCGAGGAAACCATCAACGACACCATGATGGTGGTGTGGAACAAGGCGCATGAGTTTCGCGAGCAGTCCAAGGTCTCGACCTGGATTTTCGGCATCGCCTACAAGAAGGCGCTCAAACGCCTCAAATCGAACAAACGTCTGGCCGCGCGCGAACTGCATTGCGAAGCCGAGCAGGAGGACCGTCGCGATCCCGCCGACATCGTCAGTCATCGGGTTGCGATTGAACGCATCCGCGTGGCGGTCGGCAAGCTGCCCCTGGCCCAGCGCAGCATCGTGCATCTGGCGTTTTTTTATGGCTACACCTATCCCGAGATCGCCGCGATTGTCGGCTGTCCCTTGAATACGGTGAAGACGCGAATGTTCTATGCGCGTGAGCGCCTGAAACCGGCCTTGGATCTGGCCAATAGCGTGGAGAACGCGGATGAAACCCGCTGAACAAGCCTCGAACCATCCGGCCCACGAAGCGGTATGGGAACTGCTGCCCTGGTATCACAACGATGGTCTCGATGCCGTGCAGCGCGCATTGGTTGATGGACATCTGCGCGAGTGCCTGATCTGTGCGCGCGAAGTGCGGCACTTGCGTCAGCTCGGCATGGCGATCGCCGCGCCGGCCAACGAACAAGCCTGTGCCCAGGCTTTCCAGCGCTTGTCGGCCAAGATTGACACGCATCAGAGTTCCTGGCGCGAGCGCTTGCGCATTTTGCTGGTGGGGCTGGCCACACCAGCACCGATGCTGGCTGCGGTGGCGGTGATCGCGCTGTGCACGCTGCTGGTGTGGAACGGTCATCGCGCTGACGAAGCCGTCACTGACAGTGCCGAAAAGCAATTTCAAACCCTCGGTCGTCACGACAGCCGTGATTCGCCGCTGGCCCAGCCGCTGCTACGCGTGGTCTTGAAGGACAGTGTCAGCGCGGCCATCCGTCAGTCCTGGCTCAGTGCTCACGATGCCGAACTGGTCGATGGACCCTCGGATATCGGCGTGATGACGGTGCGCGTCAAACTCGGCCCGCGCAGCGTTGCGACGGTCATCGACCAGATGCGCGCCGAAGCGGACACCTTGTTCGTCGAGCCCTTGCGCACCACAGGCACGCGGCCGGACCGTCGACGGTGAAGCGACGCGGCGCTGCGCGCCGCATGCTTTTGACGTGCATCGCGCTGCTACTGTCGTGCGGCCACGCAGCGGCGGGCACGGCTGTCGATGCGCAGATCATGGTGTTGTTGCGCGATGGCGACGCGACACCGGCGGCCACCACCGCAGCGCTGGCGCATGACTACGGCCTACGCGCGCTCGAGCGGCATCGCTTCGAAACGCTGGAAGTCGAGTCCGCACTTTTCGGGTTGCCGCAGGCCCATGATCGCGACGCACTGTTGGCGCGCCTGGCGACCGATGCGCGGGTCGCCACGGCCCAGCCCGTGCGGCTGCATCACGTCGCCGGCATGCCGCTCAAGGATCCCTACTTCGATCTTCAGGTGCGCACACGACCCGGCGGGGTCTCGGCTCTCGCGACGAGGGGCAGCGGTCGCAACGTGCGCATCGCGGTGATCGACACCGGCATCGACACCGCCCATCCCGATCTGCTCGGTCAGATCGCCGAGGCGCGCAATTTCGTCGGCAGTGACAGCCACATCATCCCGGCTGAGTTTCACGGCACGGCGGTGACCGGCTTGATCGCCGCCCATGCCGGCAATGGCATCGGCATCCAGGGTCTCGCGCCCAAGGCCACGGTCTATGTATTGCGCGCCTGCTGGGAGCCGAGTTACGGCGATGGCGTGTGCAGCAGCTATACGCTTGCCCAGGCCTTGGACTACGCCATCGAGATTCGCGCGCGCATCATCAACCTCAGCCTGGCGGGGCCGGACGATCCCTTGCTAACGCGGCTGGTGGAGCGTGCCTCGGAGTTGGGCGCGATCGTGTTCGGCGCTATCGGCGAAGAGCCCGGCCAGACTTTTCCGACCTCGATTCCCGAGGTCATCGCGGTCGAGCAGGCGCGTCAGAGTGGCGTGGAAGTGCCGGGTGAAAGACTCACCGTGCCCGGCCTGCAATTGCTGACGACAGTCCCCGGCGGGCGTTACGACTTCGTCTCCGGACCGTCCTTCGCCACCGCCCATGCGAGCGGTGTGGCGGCCATCATGCTGGAACTCGAGCCGCGTTTAGGACCACACGAACTGGCGGCTTGGCTGCGGCGTCTGCACGAGAATCCGGAGCCCCATTGACCGTGCGGCCAGCGCTCTGATGGTCGTCATCGACCAGCACCGCCTGCCCGGCTTCGATCAGCGGCAGCACGTTCTCGATATAGGTCGGATCATTGCGCTCGCGATGCAGCTTCTCCCAAGCCGCGACTTCGGTGCGCGACAGCATGTAGCGCGCCTAGGTGTTGCTGTTCATCTGATCCCAGGCCGGAAACCATTGCACCGACTTGTGATTGCCGACGCAACTGTCGACCAATACAACGGTCTGCGGTGTGCGGATGATGTAACTCTGGATCGGCATCACCAGCTTGTTGGTGCCAGGCTCGAGCGCGGCCGGCTCCAGCCAATGACGATGGGGCTCGAGGATCTCTGGTGTCGCATCGGGAAAGAAATCATAGATGCTGATGAACGGTCCATTGCTTTCCACCACGCGACCGATCTCCACCTGCCCGAGTTTCATCCACGTCATGGCGGTTACCCCCTGCGTCACATTGAAAATTGATCGCGATGATATAGTGCGGTCAGACCACGAATTATTATCTGGCGATGCTCAAGTGTGCTGTCCCGCAATGAATCTTCGTAATTCGCTTGCCCTCGAACCGCGATGCGGCGTTGCTCGTCGTCGCCATAGCGCCGCTATGACTCCTCCTCGCGCCTTGCCTCACGGCCCGATGACTGCGCCAATTATCGAAGATCATCACGGGACAGCACACTAGGGACGCCATTCCATCCTGGCAAGACTCGCGCGATGCAACCTAAGCTCACCACCCTGATCCTTCTACTTTCCTGGTTTCCGGCCTTTGCCTGTGCGGCCGAAGACCTGCAGCCCCCGTCCCCCGATCCCGGACCGCAGACTCTCACGGTGCTGTTCGAGAACGATCTGTTCGGCGACACCGATCAGCAATACACCAACGGCTTCAAGCTCAACTGGATGTCGCCCAACTTGAAGGCGCTCGGTGAAGCGCCCGGCGTACCGTCCTGGTTGTTGCATGCCGTTCATGGTTTGAATGCGTTTGAGCACGCGGTACTGGGCGAAAACGATCGCGCCTTCAATCTCGGCTTCGCGGTCGGCCAGTTGATGTTCACGCCGGGTGATACCCAGGCGGTACAACTGGTGAAGGACGACAGGCCCTATGCCGGCTGGTTGTTCGGCGGGCTGACCTTGGTCAGTAAGACCGATACCGTGGCGGACACCTTCGATATGCAGGTCGGCATGATCGGCCCGGCCTCCTTGGCCGAGGACGCGCAGCGTCTGGTCCACGAACTGCGCGGCTTCGACGTGCCGCGCGGCTGGCAGAACCAGCTTTCCAACGAGCCTGCCTTTCTGCTCTATTACGAACGCAAGTGGCGGGTGGTGAGCGGTGAAGTGGTCAGCCATTTCGGCTACGACCTCATCACCCACGCTGGCGTCGCCGCCGGCACGGTGATGGATTACGGCGCGGCCGGCGCGGAGTTGCGCCTGGGGTGGAATCTGCCGCGCGACTTCGGTACTTCATTGATTCGTCCCGGCGGCGATGCCAATGCGCCCAGCACCGTGACTGGCGCCGGTGGTCGCGGCCGTGGCTTCGGTGCTTATGGCTTCGCCGCCCTGGCCGGACGCCTGGTCGGGCGGAATATCTTTCTCGATGGCAACACCTTTGAAAACAGTCACAGCGTCGACAAGAAGATTCCGGTCGGCGATCTGATCCTGGGCGGCAGCGTCATCTACGACAGTATCAAGCTGTCCTATGCTCAGGTCTTCCGCACCCGCGAATTCGACGGCCAGAAGCGTCGTTTCAATTTTGGTTCCATCAGCCTGTCGATTTCGTTCTAGCCTCGTCTCAGGCCTTACCAGGGCAACAGACTACCGTTAGCGTGGCGGAATTCGGGCGGCGTATTTTCGTCAAGGACATCAAGTTGCCGCATCAAGCCCGCCGCCGATTCCTGCGGCGTGATGAAGTCTACGAGCCCCTGGTAGTCGCGCGTCATTTCGGTGGCGACTTGTCCCGGGTGGAGCAGCATCACCGCGATGCCACGCGGTTTTAATTCATGATAGAGATTCACGCCGAGCTGATTGGCGGCACACTTCGACATGCGATAGCCGTAAGAGCCGCCCGACAAGTTATCGCCGATGGAGCCCACGCGGCTGGTGATAATGCCGAATTTACTGGGTGCCTTCATCAACGGCACCAGTGCCTGCGCCACCCGCAAGGGGCCGAGTGCGTTGATGTCGTAGAGGCCTAGCATCGCGTCGAAATCGAGGTGGTCAAAACTGTCGGGATAAAGGGCGCCCGCATTGCTGATGAGGATGTCTAGCGACGCTGCGCTGAGACGTTCGCGCAGTGCGAGCAGCGAGGCCATATTGGTGACGTCAACCCTGGGCTGCACTTCCAAACCTTCTTCGATAAGGTCGAGACCGTCACCAAGACAGGCTGCGATGGCGCGTGCGCCGCGCTGGTGATAGCCACGCACAAGTTCTGCACCGATGCCACGATCAGCTCCCGTCACGATGACACAAGCCATAGGAACTCTCCTTGCTTGGGGCCAACTCAGACCCGCATCGTCCAGCGCGCATCCTGTTCGCGCGCGCGACCGTCGTCGCGCAATTTGAGCAGGTGGGCGTGCAAAGACAGTGCCGCCCAGGAATGCATGATGGGGTCGACGTCGTCGTACACCACCGGCGTCAGCGTTTCGATGCTGACCGTGCCGAGTTTCGTCAAGGCGTCGACGACCTTGGCCTCGCGCTTCAGGCGATGGGCGATCAGATGCTCGATTTCGCCGTGCGGATTGCCGATCAGATCGCCATGGCCGGGCGCCAGGAATTGCACTTCGTAATCCAACATACGGCGCAGTGATTCGATGTAGTGCTGCATGTTGCCGTGGGGCGGCACGATCACCACCGTTGAGCCGCCCATGATGTGATCGCCGGTCATAAGCAGACCGTCTTCCTCGATCAGGTAGCAGATGTGGTTGCTGACATGGCCTGGCGTCAGCAGCGCGCGAATGGTGAATTCATCGGTGCCGAGCACATCGTCCTGGGCGAGCGCGCGCGCGCCGCTGAAACTCTCGTCCTGGAAGCCGTCGTTTGGAATCACGTTGCCGATGAGTTCGGCGCCGGTACGTTGCGCAAGTTCATGCGCCGCCGGCGAATGATCGCGGTGGGTATGGGTGACCAGGATCCAGCGCAGTCGCCCGGCGCAGATACGCTCGAGAGCGTCGATGTGTTCGGCGATAGCGGGACCGGGATCGATCATCGCCAATTGGCGTTCACCCACCAGGTAGGTATTGGTGCCAGGGCCGGTCATGCGCCCGCTGTTGGGTGCGGTCACGCGTCGTACGCGCGGCGACACTTCGACTGCTACGCCGTATTGGATCTCGGGCATGACTAGCCTCCTGTGCTGAGGGTTGAGCGAGGCGCTAATCTCCCACAAAACCGCAGCGCCTTGTAGGTGCGACCGTTCGCACATTCATTCCAGAGCGCTCACCCTCGAATGTCAGGCTAAAGTCTGACCCACAATGTACAGGCAAATCTTTTGTGGGTCAGACTTTAGTCTGACTCTCGGTGCAGCGACTATCTCAGCGAAACAGCTTGCGATGCGCGAATTTGTCGCACCGACAAGGGACGATTTGTCAGACCTCGCGCCAACAAGGCACTATACCGCCGGCCCGCAATCATCATCACTCTGGAGGACTGCATGTCCGCAATGGTGCTCGACGGCAAAGCGGTGGCCGCAGCCGAGGAACATGTCCTGGCGGCACGCGTCGATCAACTCAAGCGGCGCAGCGGCGGGCGGCTGCCGATACTCGCGACCGTCCTGGTCGGTGACGACCCCGCCTCGGCGACCTATGTGCGCATGAAGGGCAATGCCTGTCAGCGCGTCGGCATGCAATCGCTGCGTATCGAAATGCCGGCTGCGACCACCACCAGCGAATTGCTCGCACGCATCGATGAATTGAACGCCAACCGCGACGTGCACGGCATCTTGCTACAGCATCCGGTGCCCGAGCAGATCGACGAGCGTGCCTGTTTCGATCGCATCGCGCTGGCCAAAGACGTCGACGGTGTCACCACCTGGGGTTTCGGACGCATGGCCATGGGTGAACATGCGTGGGGCTCCGCGACACCGGCCGGCATCATGCGTCTGCTGGCGCACTACCGCATACCGCTGTCGGCCAAGCTCGCGGTGGTGGTGGGGCGCAGCCCTATCCTCGGCAAGCCGATGGCGGCGATGCTGTTGAATGCCGATGCCACGGTGCTTGTCTGCCATTCCCGCACGCAAAACCTGCCGGACTTGCTGCGTCAGGCCGACATCGTGGTTGGCGCGGTCGGCAAACCGCAGTTCATTCGCGCCGCCTGGATCAAGGATGGCGCAGTGGTGGTCGATGCCGGCTATCATCCGGGCGGCGTGGGTGACATCGAACTGGCACCACTGGTCGAGCGCTGCGCGGCCTATACGCCGGTACCCGGCGGCGTCGGGCCGATGACCATCAATACCTTGATTGCGCAGACCGTCGCCGCTGCGGAGCAATCGCTCGGCGGCTAAAAAAGAATAATCTCAGTAAGGGGAATGTCCGTGAGCCAACTCAATCCGCATATGTTGAGCGGTATCCGCATACTCGATTTGACGCGCGCATTGGCGGGTCCGACCTGTACGCGTTTGTTCGCCGAGATGGGCGCCGACGTGATCAAGGTCGAGGCCGCACCCGATGGCGATCGCACCCGTCTGGTGTCGAAGATGCGTAACGAGCGCGGGCTCTATTTCGTTCAGCAGAATTTGAACAAGCGCAGTATCGCGGTCGACTTCAGCAAGCCGGGCGGTCTCGATCTGGTGCGCGAACTGGTGCCGCATTGCGACGTGGTGGTGGAGAACTACAAGCCCGGCGTGATGAAGGGCATGGGACTCGCCTATGAGGATCTGAAGACGCTGCGCGAGGACATCATCCTCTGTTCGATCTCAGCCTTGGGCCAGAGCGGGCCCTTGTCGCACAAACCCGGTTACGACTATATCGCCCAGGCCTATGCCGGCGTGACTTCCATGATCGGTCCGCGTGATGACTCGCCCTATATCCCTTTGCTCGGACTCGGTGACGTCAGCACCGGTGTGCATGCGGCCTTCGCCATCGCCGCGTCCCTGCTCTATCGCGCTCGTACCGGCCGCGGTCAATTTCTCGATATCGCGCTGCTCGATTGCTATTACCACGCCCATGAAGTGAACGTGCATCAGTTCAGCGCCAGCCTGGGCGAGATCAAACCGACGCGCAGTGGTCGTCATTTGACTTATCTGTGCCCAGCCGGCGTGTTCCGCGCCACGGGTGGCGACATTGTATTGATGGGCTTTATGCATCATTGGGCCGATGTCTGTGCCGCCATGGGCCGGCCAGAACTGGCGACCACGCCGGGCTGGGCAACCGATGCCGAGCGCATGATCCACATGGACGAAGTGATCGCCTTTATCGAAAACTGGCTGCAGTCTTTTGCCGATGTCGACAGCGCGATCGCGGCCTTCGATGCTCACGACGTGCCCTGCGCGCCGGTATTGTCCATCGAACAGACGGTCAGCCATCCGCATTTCATCGCACGTGGCACCATCCGCACCATCGTCGACCCGGTGGCAGGTGAATTCCAGATCCCTGGCATGCCGATCAAGACCTCCGACTTCTCTGCCAACAACGACTATGTCGCGCCGCTGCTCGGCGAACACAACGACGAGATTCTTAAGGGTCTGCTTGGCAAGAGCACGGCCGACATCGATGCGCTGCGTGCGGCCGGCATTCTGATTTCGAAACCCTATTAATCTGGCGTGCCGTCGAGCGAGCGCGCGCACTTATCGAGGAACGAGTCCATGGACCAGGCCGCCAGCCCGCACCGCTACCTGACCGACGAACGCATCATGATTCGCGACACCGCGCGCGACTTCACCATCAACGAAGTCTTGCCGGTCGCCAATGCCCTCGACCCGCTGCAGGGCGAGATACCGATGGCGCTCCGTCAGAAGCTCGCTGACATGGGTTATTTCGGCATCCGTATTCCTGAAGAGTATGGCGGCAGCGGTCTGGGCGTATTCGAGTACTGTCTCATCTGCGAACAACTGGCGCGCGGCTGGATGAGTGTGGCCAGCATCGTCGCGCGCGGTAATGGCACGATGACCATGAGCTTGCTCGACGAAGCCCAGCGTGCGCGGATGATGCCGCGTGTGGTACGCGGTGAGTATCTCGGCGCGATGTCTTTGTCCGAGCCCGATACCGGTTCCGATCTGGCTTCGATTTCCTGTCGCGCTGAACGTGATGGCGATGACTGGGTCATCACCGGCAACAAGTACTGGTGCACCTTCGCCGACGGTGCCGATTACATTCTGTTGTTCGCGCGCACCTCACCACCGCCCGATGCACAGCGCCGTCATCTCGGCATCAGCGCGTTCCTGCTCGATAAGCCGCGCGGTGCCTTGCCCGATGGTGTGCATGGCGCCGAGATTCCGAAGATCGGGTATTTCGGCTGGAAGACCTTTGAACTCGCTTTCGATCATTTCCGCGCGCCCGCCAGTGCCTTGATTGGCGCCGAAGGTAAGGCCTTCTATGCCCTGGCTCGTGGTCTCGACGAAGCACGGGCCCATACCGCCGCGCGCTCCATTGGTCTCGCCCAGGGCGCATTGGAAGATGCGCTGGCCTATGCGCAGGAACGCCAACAGTTCGGCAAGCCGATCTCGGAGTTCCAAGATCTGCGTTTCAAGCTCGCGCGCATGGCGACCGACATCGAGGCCGCGCGTCACTTGTTGTACTACGTCTGCGATCGCATCGACTGCGGCGAGCGTTGCGACAAGGAAGCTTCGATGGTGAAGTATTTCGCCAGTGAAATGGCCGAGCGTGTGACCAGTGACGCCCTGCAGATTTTCGGCGGCGCCGGCTATACCAAGCTCTATGCGGTCGAGCGCTACTGGCGCGACGCGCGCCTGACCAAGATTTTCGAAGGCACGTCGGAAATCCAGTTGCGCATCATTTCCGACAACCTGCTCGGCAAGCCCGCGCGCTGAGAAAATCATGACCGATACCCACCCTTTGCGCGGTGTGCTGGATGGGATGGTGGTGCTCGATCTCACCCAGGTGCTGGCCGGGCCTTACTGCACCATGCTGCTCGCCGACCATGGCGCCGATGTGATCAAGATTGAACCGCCGGGCGGTGATGTCGCGCGTGGCATGGGCCTGTTTCATCCGTCCGACACCGAGAAGCGCCACGCCGGTTACTTCCACAGCGTCAATCGTAACAAGCGCAGCATCGTGCTCGATCTGAAAAATGCGCAAGACGTCGCGACTTTCCGCGCCATGGCGCGCACGGCCGATGTGGTGGTGGAGAACTATCGGGTCGGCGTGATGGAGCGCCTCGGCTTGTCCTTTGAGTCTTTGCGTGACGAGAACCCGCGCCTGGTCTATGCCGCCGTGCGTGGCTTTGGCGATCCGCGTACGGGGCGCAGTCCTTATGCCGATTGGCCGGCCTTCGATATCGTCGCGCAGGCCATGGGCGGTTTCATGAGTATTACTGGTCTCGGACCGGACATGCCACTGAAGGCCGGCCCCGGTATCGGCGACATTGTGCCCGGCATCATGTGTGCCTTCGGTATCGTTGCCGCCGTGCGCCTGGCCGAGCGACGCGGGCGCGGGCAGTTCCTCGATGTGGCGATGTACGACGCCATCCTCGGCATCTGCGAGCGCCTGGTGCATCAGCATTCCTTCGCCGGCGTCGTACCTCAGGCGGAAGGTAACGAACACCCGCTGGTCAATCCGTTTTCGATCTATCCGGTCACCGACGGCTGGGTCGCGATTGGTTGTCCGATAGAAGCGCAATGGCGCGAACTCGCACGCCTGATCGGTCGCGATGATCTGCTCGCTGATCCGAGCTTGCAGAGCAACGCCGATCGCGTGCGTCAGCGTGACCGCGTGCGCACCGCCATCGAAGCCTGGACCAGCCCGCGCAGCAAGCACGATGTCGCCGAGGCGCTGGGGGGGCGCGTGCCCTGTGGCCCGGTCAATGATGTCAGAGATATCTTCGCCGACCCGCACATCGCCGCGCGCGAGATGATCGCCGAAGTCGAGATCGCGGAAATCGGCCAGCGCCTGCAGGTCGCCGGCGTGCCGGTACACTTTGCCGATACGCCGGGTTCAGTACGCGTAGCTGGGCCGGGCCTGGATGTGCATCGGGCCGAGATCCTGCGGCAGTTCGGCCTTGCCTGAAGACGTCCTATAGGTGCGAATGAATTCCCACCTACAAGGGGTCGCATGATTTCTTGCACCGGTAATCTACCGGTGCGGTAATTGCGCCCATCCGGCGCGCTTGCTATATCGCACACATCGCGCCCACGGGTGGCGCTGACTAATCTGAGGAGAATTGCCATGAAGCTCGGTGTATTTCATTTCAACACCGAATATTCCATTCGCGCCGACGAGCTGGCGATTGCCGCCGAGGAGCGCGGTTTCGAGTCGCTTTGGTTTCCCGAACACACGCACATTCCCGCCAGTCGTTTGACCGAATGGCCGGGCAAGGGCCCTCTGCCGCGCGAATACGTGCACATGTCCGACCCGTTCGTGAGCGCAGCGGCGGCGGCGGCGGTGACCAAGACCATCAAGCTCGGCACCGGTATTTGTCTCATTATCGAACACGACCCGCTGGCTCTCGCCAAGACCGTCGCGACGGTCGATCAGATCTCCAATGGCCGTTTCCTATTCGGCGTCGGTGCTGGCTGGAATCGCGAGGAGATGGAAAATCACGGCACGCCCTACGCGCAGCGTTGGAAGGTGCTGGAAGAACGGGTCAAGGCTATGAAGGCGCTGTGGACCCAGGAAGAGGCGAGCTTCCAGGGTGACTACGTCAACTTCGACAAGGTCTGGTCCTATCCCAAACCGGTGCAACGCCCCCACCCGCCGGTCATTCTCGGCACCTTCGGATCAAACTGGGGCCGCAAGCGCGTCGCGGAATTCGGCGACGGCTGGATTCCGATCGATCTCTTCCATCGCGACTTGAAGAAAGACATCGACGACCTGCACCTGCGTCTGCGCGACAACGGCCGCGAGCCGTCGGCAGTGCCGATTTCGATGTTCGATATCTTTGAGACCAAGGAAGACGATCTGAAGCGTTTCGCCGACCTCGGCCTCATCGAGCGAGCCATCCCGCGCTGCCCGACCGAGGACAAGGATACTGTGCTACGCTGGCTCGACCGCTATGCCGAGATCGGCCGCCGCATCGGCGCCATGTGATGCTCGGCGCGTGCCACACCGAATGAAATAACGAAAGTCGTGCTGCCTTGAACGGCAGCGCCGACGGGCGTCAGTACGTCCGCTCGACGACCTTAAACTCTGGGGAAGATAAACATGATCAAGCTGTATGGATTCGCGGTCAGCAACTACTACAACATGGTGAAGTTCGCGCTGCTGGAAAAGGGCCAGAAGTTCGAGGAAGTCGCGGCCATGCCCAGCCAGGAGAACGACTACAAAGCCAAGAGCCCGATGGGTAAGGTACCGTGCCTGGAAACCGACAAGGGCTTCCTGTCGGAAACCAACATCATCCTCGAGTATCTCGAAGCGACCCAGGCCAGCCCGGCGCTGATGCCGACCGACGCGTTCGCTTGCGCCAAG
>JAYWAC010000314.1:0-22901 GCA_043782755.1 Pseudomonadota bacterium
TTAGATCAGAGAGCAGCATGGTCGTCGATCATCTATCTCTTTGTTCGACCACCACTTCTGTGGAAATTACGTGGGGATATCTCAGCGTCTGACCCACAATGGCAAGCTCGGGCGGCGCACGAACCTACCAATGCTTTGGCTGTAGCTCTGTATCGGCTCATCTCCACAGGCCGCGATGGCGGTTGTTCCGTGGGCGCTTAATCTGCGATGGTCTCTTCACCAAGGCCGCCGCGACTGCGCCGCCGGATGCGGCAACTGCGCACGCGCTGGTCGCCCATCGAATAATTTTTCGCGCAGACTGCCCGGCCGATATTCACTTTGCATGCGTCCGCGCTTTTGCAATACCGGCACCACGCCGTCGATGAAATCCTCGAAGCTGCCGGGCAAGGTCGCGTAGGCAAGATTGAAGCCGTCGACACCCGCCGCAATCCAATCTTCCAGTTGATCCGCAATCTGTTCCGGCGCGCCGACCAGTACCGGCCCCGCACCGCCGATGCCGACATAGTTGGCGATGTCACGCATGGTCCACATGCGCGTCGGATCGGCGACGGTGAAACTGTGCAGAAAGGTGCGCACGGCATTGGTCTCGATGTATTCGACCGGCTGATCAGGTTCGTATTTGCTCAAGTCCACACCACTCCAGCCGCAGAGCAAAGCCAGTGCGCCTTCGTAGCTGACCTGGCTGTAGTACTCGTCGTACTTGGCGCGCGCTTCGGCCTCGGTGCTGCCGGTGACGACTTTCATATAGGCGAAGCACAACACGTCTTCCGGCCGCCGCCCGTAGTTCTGCATCTTGTTCTTGATGGCGTGGGCATAGTCGCCGGCCACGCGCGGATTGGGACCGATCACGAACACACATTCGCTGTGCTCGGCGGCGAAGTCGGTGCCGCGCGGCGAGGTGCCCGCCTGAAATAACACCGGCGTGCGTTGCGGCGAGGGCTCGGCGATATGCGGGCCGTTGACCTTGTAATACTTGCCGTTATGCACGACGTCGCGCACGCGCTCCGGATTGGTATAGATGCCGCGCTGCTTGTCGGCCAATACCGCATCATCGGCCCAGCTGTCTTCCCACAAGCGGTAGCAGACCCGACAGTATTCGTCGGCCATCGCATAGCGCACATCGTGATCCGGCAGACCGGGCAGGCCATAGCTGCGCCCGGAGCTTTCCAGATAGGAGGTCACGACATTCCAGGCCACACGACCATCGGTCAGATGATCGAGCGTGGTAATGAGGCGCGCGAAGGTGAAGGGATGATGTTGCAGGATGGAACTCGTAAAGCCAAAGCCGAGATGTTCGGTGACGGCGGCCATGGCCGGGATCAACAGCATCGGATCGTTGACCGGCGCCTGCGCGGCATGGGTCAGGGCCGCATCGCGATTGGCGCCGTAGACATCGTAGATGCTCAAGACATCGGCCAGGAAGATCGCATCGAAGCAACCCCGCTCGATGAGCTTGGCGAAATTCATCCAGTGGTCGAGACGCTTGTAGTCGACCATATGATCGTCGGCGCGCGTCCACAGGCCCGGCGACTGGTGCACCACGCAGTTCATCTGGAAAGCGTTGAAGTAGATGCGCTTGGACATGAGAGCTCCTGAGGACCGGCGACGTCGTTGTGGGGACGCGATGCGAGGGGTGTGCGAATTCATTCGCACACCCCATCCACAACCTCAAGCCGCGCGAATATCCAGCATCGTCGGCTCCGCCAGCGGCGTGGTCTGCCACTTGTGTAGCTCCGGCATCACATACTCGGCGAAGCAGCGCATGTTGCGTTCGGCTTCTTCGTACGGCATACCGGCATAGCTCAGATTGCACAGCACGGCATTGGGATTGATGACCTCGCGGATGTAGGCAATCTTCTCCAACACCTGCTTGGGCGTACCCCAGGGCATGAGATCGGTGAAGTCCTTGGCCGCGCCATCCATGCCGTGACGAGAGATATATTTGCCGACGTTGCGGTAGAACTCATAGCCCTTGTGCTGACCGAATTTCTCGGCGGTCATCTCGTAGTGCTTCATGGCCGTGTGGTAGTAGGCGTTGATCCACTTGTAGGCCATGTCTTCGGCGCGCGCGGCATCCTTGTCGACGAAGAAGAAGCCGCCGCATACGGGTTGCGGCGGCGCGCAACCGTTCACTTTCTGATAGGTCTCGGTATAGATCGCGAAGTCCTGTTTGACCACATCCCAGGGCTTCTGCGGAATGACCAGCAAGCCGACGCCGAGCTTGGCCATGATCGGCATGGATTCCGGCGACACCGCCGCCGCATAGGACCGGCCGCGAAAGGAACGCAGCGGAAAAGGACGAATGTCACGGCGCGGTTGCTTGGTGTGCACGCCGCCTTCCATGTAACCGCGCTCCAGACTTTCAAGCAGCAGCTCGGCATATTCAACGAAACGCTCGCGACCTTCGCCCTGGTCGATACGAAAGCCCGAGTACTCGACATTACCGAGGCCCCGGCCGAGCCCTAAGATCATGCGGCCACCCGAGAGATGATCGAGCATCGAGATCTGTTCAGCGACCCGCATCGGGTCGTGCCAGGGCAGCACGATCACGCTCGAGCCGAGTTTAACCTTGGTGGTGCGGCCCGCCATATAGGTCAGAAACTGCACCACGTCCGGGCACATGGTGTAGTCGGTAAAATGGTGCTCGATACCCCATACCGAATCGAAGCCGAGCGGCTCAGCCATTTCGGCCAGACGCACTTCCTCACGGTAGACATCGGCATCCGAGCGGAGATTGCCGGGGTTCTGAAAAATAGGCGTGTATCCAACGTGCATGACTCTCCCCTCGTCGTGGCTGGCGGTGATCGAATCTAACACGCGTGCGGGCGGCTGCGGCACCTCCCTTCGTGGAGGAGGCCGGCCCAATACCCTGTGCTAGACTCCGAGCCCTGCCACCTCACAGGACCTCCGCGATGCAGTTCGACCCTATGCATGCATCGCCACGAACTTTAGGCATACACACCCTTCCCTATTTCAACGCTGCGACTGTGGCGCGGAACACCGCAGCGGACTGACAGGAGCGCAATATGTTGCAAGGTAAAGTCGTGGTGGTGAGCGGTGCCAATGGCGCGCTGGGACGGGTGGCGGCACAGCTCGCCGCCGAACAGGGCGCGCAAGTGGTCGGGCTCGATCTGCGTTTCGATGGCGCGCTCGGCACGCGCCAGTACGAAGTCGATTTGACCGATCCTGCTGCGACCAGCGCCTGCGTCGCGAGCATCGGCCGCATCGATGTGCTGCTCAATATCGCCGGCGGTTTCGCCATGGGTCCGAGCGTGCACGAAACTACGCTCGAACAATGGCAACACATGACGCGCATGAACGTCGATACCGCACGCAATATGATCGCTGCCGTGGTGCCGGGCATGCTGAGCCATGGTCGCGGCAGCATCGTCAACGTCGGCGCGCTGTCGGCACGCGAAGGCCAGGCCAATATGGGCGCCTACTGCGTGGCTAAGAGCACGGTCATGCGTCTGACCGAGAGTCTGTCCAAGGAATTGCGCGCCAAGGGCATCAACGTCAACGCCGTACTGCCGAGCATCATCGACACCCCGACCAATCGTAAAGACATGCCCGACGCCGATTTCAGCCGCTGGGTCGCGCCACGCGATCTGGCCGCCGCGATGTGTTTCTTAGGCTCCGATGCCGCCCGCGCGATACATGGCGCACTGTTACCGGTAGCCGGTCTTAGTTGAGGACAGCCCATGAGCATTCGCGATCAAGCCTGTGTCACTGGCATCGGTGAAACCAAATACACCCGCGAGACCACACGCAGCCAGGCCGAGTTAACCTATGAGGCCGCACTCGCCGCAATTGCCGATGCGGGTCTGTCGCCGAAAGACATCGATGGCGTCGTGCCCTATGTAATGGGCGGCGTGATCGCCGAAGACTTCGTCACTAACTTTGGTCTGCCCGATCTGCGCTACTCGGCGCTGACGCCCATGGGTGGCGCGAGTTCGGTGGCGGCGCTACAGAACGCAGCGCTCGCGGTCGCCGGCGGGCTCGCCAATCATGTCTTGATTACGCTCGGCCGTGGCGCGCTGTCGACTGGCCGCATCACCGATCGCATCGGTCAGATGCCGCAGTTCCGTCTGGTCGGCGAATTCGAAATGCCGATGGGCACGGTCGCGCCGGCGCAGTTCTATGCACCGATGGCGCGTCGTCATATGGAACTCTATGGCACCACCAGTGCGCAACTCGGCGAGATCGCGGTGACTTTCCGCAAGCATGCACAGTTGCACGACAACGCCATGATGCAAAAGCCCATGACCCTGGCCGATCATCAGGCTTCGCGCATGATTGCCGATCCGCTGCGTCTGTATGACTGTTGTCTCGAAAGTGCCGGCGCGGCGGCGGTGGTCATTAGTCGCGCCGATAGGGCGCGCGATCTGCGCCAGCCGCCGGTCTATATCGGTGGCGTGGCGGAAGGCCATCCCGATTCGCCCAGCACGATTACCCAGCGCCCCGACATCTGCCGCATCGGTCTCGCCAAGGCCGCGCCCAAGGCCTTCGCCATGGCGGGTGTGACGCACCAGGACATCGACGTCGCCGAGATCTACGACTGCTTCACCTACATCGTGCTGTGTCAGCTTGAGGACATGGGCTTCTGTGCCAAGGGTGAAGGCGGGTCTTTCGTACAAGGTGGACGCATCGCGCTCGGCGGTGAATTACCGGTCAACACCCATGGCGGTCTGCTCTCGCAAGCCCATATCGCCGGCATGAATCACATCGTCGAACTGACCCGCCAGCTGCGCGGCCAGGCCGGTGCGCGCCAGGTCGCGAATGCCGAGGTCGGTCTGGTCACGGGCTATGGCGATCTGGGCGACGGTTCGATCGCCATCATGCATAGGTGAGGGCTGGTATGAACGCACCCGATTACGACAAACCACTACCCGATATCACGCCGCTGACCCAAGCTTTCTGGGATGGCCTGCGCGAACATCGTCTGCTGCTGCAGGCCTGTCGCCACTGCCACACCGTGCGTCACTATCCACGCCCGGTCTGTGACCAGTGCTATTCGATGGACAGCGAGTGGGTGGCCGGCAGCGGCTGCGGCAGCATCCACAGCTGGACGGTCAATCATCATCCTTTTCATTTCGCCTTCAAACGCGAGAGTCCCTTCGTGACGGTGATGGTGGATCTCACGGAAGGCGTGCGCATGCAGGCACCGCTGCGCGGCGCCGAAGATGTCGCGCTCAAGATCGGCATGGCGGTGGAATTGATTTATGAAGATATGACGCCGGAGCTGAGCTTGCCGGCGTTCAAGTTGGCGGCAGTGTGATCATCGCTCCCGTCTTCTGTGGGTCCGACTTCAGTCGGACATTCCTTCCAGAGCGCACGGTAGAGATTGAAGATGAATGTCCGACTGAAGTCGGACCCACAATTATCAAAGACTGCGATCAGGTCGGGAGCATTGCTGAACCATGACCACCCTCCTCACCGACGATATCCGCGCCTGGATCGGTCGCACCGAGCCGCCGCAGCGTATCGAAGTCACGCGTCGCGACATCATTAAATATTCACTCGCGACCGAGCAGCAACAGCCGCGCTATCTCAACGGCGACGAAGCACCACCCATGTTTCTCTTCGGTGCCGACAGGCCCTTGACCGCGCTGGCCGATCTCGGGCCGGACGGCTTGCGGCGCGACAGTCTGTTACCGCCCCTGCCGCTCAAGCGTGTGATGGCCGGCGGCATCAAACAGCGTTATCACCGTGCACTGGTGCCGGGCGATGTGCTCAGCATCAAGCGCACTGTCAGCGACATCTTTGAGAAACAAGGGGCCAGCGGCGCACTGATCTTCGTGGTCTATGACATCGAGGTGCGCGACGCCGCAGGGGAGCTCGTCATGCAGGAAACTCAGACACGGATCAATCGCTGAACCATGCCGAACTTCAACACCCTCAAGCTTGGCACCGCCTTGCCTGGCCGCAGCTTCCAAGCGAGCAATGTCTCGCTGTTCCTCTACAACGCCGCGATCTGGAACCCGCATCGCATCCACTACGATGAGACCTATACCACCCAGGTCGAGAAGCATCCGGGTATCGTCATCGACGGCCCGCTGCAAGGCGACTGGCTGACCCAGGTCGTGACGAACTGGCTGAAGGACGATGGCGTTTTACTGGAGTTTGAATACTCGAACCGCCGCGCTTCCTATCTCGGCGAGCGCCTCACCGCCAGCGGCCACATCGTCGCGCTCGATACTGAGCGCCGCGAAGCGACCTTGGAACTCGACATCCGCGATCACAACGACCAGATCACGACCCCTGGTCGCGCCGTCGTGCGTCTGCATCGCTGAATGACGCGGGCGGCGTGAGCGCCGCAGGATCGCGTCACTCGCCCCACCGACTCAAGGTCTGCGACTCGGTCCCTTAGGCGCACCCTTGTTTTTGCGATCGCGATGACGGTCCTTCTTGTGATCCTTATCGCGCACACGATCGCTGCGACGCGGCGTGGTCGGGTCGCCGAGGCGACTGATCTGCAACTGCTGACCACCGACCCAGATGCGCTTCAAATGGGAAAGCATGTCATTCGGCATGCCGACCGGCAGATCGACCGTCGAATAGTCGTCGTGGATCTGAATGCGCCCGATGTCACGTGAATCGATGCCCGCCTCGTTGGCGATGGCACCGACGATATTGCCCGGCATCACACCGTGGCGATGACCGACTTCCAGACGGAAGCCTTCCATGCCAGCCGGCGGTGGCGTGCGCACGCCAAGCTTGGCGCGATGATCGTCGCCTTCGCTACGCGCTGGGCGGGGCGCTTCACCTTCGCGCACCGGACGTCGCTCGGCGTCACGCGGCCCGCGCTCGGCAGCGAAGCGCGGCGGACGCTCACCATCACCGCGCGGTGCGCCTTCGGCGCCCTGAAAACGTGGCGGGCGATCGCCGTCCTGGCGATCATTTTGGAAACGCGGCGGACGGTCGTCATCACGACGCGGCGGGCGCTGGTCGGGAAAGCGCGAAGGCTGCGTATCATCTCGGCGCGGCGGTCTGTCATCGGCGAAACGCGGCGGGCGCGTATCATCGCTGCGCGGCGGGCGATCATCGGCAAAGCGTGGCGGACGATCGCCAAACGGCGGGCGCTCACCTTCTCGACGCGGCGGACGTTCTTCGAAACGACGCGGCCCATCGTTATCGGTACGCAGCGGGCGCGCGGCCTGATCGCGTGGCGGCGGGCGACGCTCGTAGCCGCGCTCATCGCGCGGTTCGTCACGCTTCTCCCAGCGGCTGCCTTCGCGACGCGGACGGTCTCGGTCATCGCGCTGACCACGCTCGTGTCGCTCACCACGCTGCGGCGGTTCCAGTAACAAAGGCTGATCGCCCTGCACCATATGCGCAAGAGCCGCGGCGATGGCGGCAGGCTCGACATCATGTTCGCGCTGATAGCGTTCGATGAGTTGCGCGAAGATTTCCAGATCAGCGGTCGCCAGGGTGTCGGTGATGGTCTGCATGAAGCGCCCGATACGCTTGTCGTTGACCATCTCGGTGCTGGGCAGATCCATACGCTCGATGGGCTGACGGGTGGCGCGTTCGATCACACGCAGCATGTGCTGTTCGCGCGGTGCAACGAACAGGATGGCGTCACCATGACGACCGGCGCGACCGGTGCGACCGATGCGATGCACATAGACTTCGGAATCGTTGGGAATATCGAAGTTGATGACGTGGCTGATACGTTCCACATCGAGACCACGCGCCGCGACGTCGGTCGCGACCAGAATGTCGAGCTTGCCGTCCTTCAACTGCTCGATGGTCTTCTCGCGTATTTTCTGCGGCACATCACCGCTGATCGCCGCACAGGAATAACCGCGTGCATCGAGGCGCTCGGCGAGCTCGGCAGTCGCAAGCTTGGTACGCACGAAGATCAACACGCCTTCGTAGTTTTCGGTTTCGAGAATGCGCGTCAGCGCGTCAAGCTTGTGCAGTCCGCTCACCACCCAGTAGCGCTGACGGATGGTCGCGGCGGTGGTGGTGCTGAGGCGGATGCTGATCTGCTCGGGATCGCGCAGGTAGCGTTCGGCAATCTTGCGTATCGGCGGCGGCATGGTCGCTGAAAACAAAGCCACCTGGCGTTCCGGCGGGGTCTGTTCCAATACCCATTCGACGTCGTCGATGAAGCCCATGCGCAGCATTTCATCGGCTTCGTCCAGCACCAGGCAGGACAAGGCACGCAGATCGAGCGTGCCACGGCGCATGTGATCCATCACGCGGCCCGGCGTGCCGACCACCACGTGCACACCGCGACGCAAGCCGCGCAGCTGCACGCCGTAGTCCTGGCCACCGTAGATCGGCAGCACATGGAAACCGGGCAGGTGCGCGGCATAGGAATGAAATGCCTCGGCAACCTGGATGGCCAGTTCGCGGGTCGGCGCCAGCACCAGCACCTGTGGCACCGGGCGCTCGAGGTCGATGCGGGTCAAGAGCGGCAGCGCAAAGGCGGCGGTCTTGCCGGTGCCGGTCTGGGCCTGGCCGATCAGATCGCGGCCCGCCATGAAATGCGGAATGGTCGCCGCCTGGATGGCGGTCGGGGTTTCGTAACCAACGTCGGACAGGGCGGCGAGCACGGGCTCGGACAGTCCAAGGTCGGCAAAACTAATAGGGGTTGATTCGGTGGTTTCGGTGGTTTCGTCAGAGGAGTTCGAGGACACAGGGGGTACCTTAAGAAGCTGCGTGCGACGGCGGTCAAGCCGGGGAGGCCGCGAATTATAGGCGCTTCGGCGCAATAGTCACGAAACGCGCGTGATCGGTGCGTGAGGAGCGGGCGGTTTGCCCAGTCGTGAGCAGTGACGTCCGTGCCGACCATGTTTTACATTTTCGCGATGGCGTCCGGCCGGTGGCGGACCTAGGATGCTGTCAATCCGGCGACGCATGACAGCCGTCGCCCCCAAGATGACCCACTGGCCATGACCCTGAGTGACTCACATCTGGTTCTGCTGTTCATACCCTGGGCCTGCCTGGTGGCCCTCGGTCACCTCGCCAAACAGGATTTCCGCGCCCATCTGCGCCGTCGCCACCCGGCGGCCTATCACCATGTCTATGGCGTGCATGCCGACCGCCGCCGCCATTGTGCCCTCGACCCGCTGGCCTGGCTGCTGCAATTGCGCTTCGAGATGTCCAACGCCTGGCGCGCCTTTGATGACCGCCATCTGGAACGTCTGGGCGTGCGTCTGCGTCAGCGCATGCTGGCAGCGGTGCTGCTGTATTTCGGCGCAGTGGCTTGGGTGCTGGCGGCGGGGCTGGCTTGAGAGGGTTTCGCCGATACTCGCGCCTTCTTCGGTCTTCCTTTGTGGGTCAGACATCAGTCTGACATTCAAAGATGCATCTCCGCTTCAGGCTCTTGAATGGAATGTCAGACTGAAGTCAGACCCACAATTGAAAGATGAAAAGGGCATCGGATGCGGTTCGGTGACTCACCTACCAGGAATTGCGCAACTCTCGAAGCTTCAGAAACACGGTCTTGGCGTCGACCGCCGCCGGCAGATCCGGAAAGGCCTCGCGCAAGGCCGCGATGACCGACGGGCTGCGCAGGCGGAAAAAGGTGTTGATCTCCTTCTCCAGCGCCAGAGTCGAGACCAGCGGCGCGTTCAAGTCCTGATCCGCAACCGACTTCAGCACCGCGCTAGCGCGGGCATTGTCGGGCTCACGGTTCAAAGTGAAGCCGAGGTTGTTGGCGATGTAGTCATGGCCGGGATAGACCAGGGTAATGTCCGGCAGCTTGGTGAGTTGATTGGCGAAGGTGTCGTAGAGCTGGGCAGGATGACCGCCATGATGGCAGTTGCCGGCGCCGGCGTTGAACAAGGTGTCACCGCAGAACAGCGCCGGCGTGTCGGTGTGCGACAGCAGGCAGACATGGCACATCGTATGCCCCGGCGTATCGAGCGCTTCGAGTTCAACGGTCGTGCCGACCTGGATGACATCGCCTGCGCGCAAACCCCGATCGAGTCCCGCGATGCTGTCACGGGCATTGGCATGGGCCAACACCTTGGCACCGGTGGCCGCGACCATCGCCGCGTTGCCACCGGTGTGATCATGATGCTCGTGGGTGTTCAAGACCTGGGTGACACGCCAACCGCGCGCCTTCGCCACCGCCAGACACTTCTCATGATCGAGCGGATCGATGGCCAGCGCTTCGCCGGTCTCACCACAGGCAATCAGGTAGTTGAAATTACGGTAGGCGTTGCCGGTCCAGATCTGTTCGACGATCACAGGCGTGCTCCTTGGATGAGACTGGTGTCGAGCGGACGCTCGACGAAGCTGCCGACAGGTTAGCACGGCTCTTTACGCCTGGCGGCGCAGCGTCATTGCGGGCCGTAAAGCTTACGCGAAAGCGTACTTGACGAATCCCGGCCAGAGCCGACAATGAAGCCGTCCCCATCACGGAAGTCCGTCTCGAATCATGAGCGCTGGAGAACGTTTACCCGGTACGCCGGATCCCATGCATCGCTGGCCAGGTGTCGGCGGTGTGAGCCTCGCCGGCGACAGTTGGGGCGCCACTGATGGCCCGCTGATCCTGCTGCAACACGGCGGCGGCCAGACCCGTCATGCCTGGAAGTCGGCCGGCGAAGCGCTAGGCGCGGCCGGCTATCACGCGATTGCCTTCGATGCACGCGGCCACGGTGATTCGGACTGGGCGGCGGACGGCGTCTATGGTCAGGACATCATGGTCGAGGACCTGTGTTGCGTCATCAAAGCACTCGGCGGCAAACGCCCGGTGCTGGTCGGTGCTTCCATGGGTGGTGGCACCAGCCTGGTTGCCATCGGTGAAGATCGCGTCGATGCCACCGCACTGGTGCTGGTCGACATCGCGCCGCAAATCGAGCAGGAAGGCGTGCAGAAAATCGGCGCTTTCATGAACTTCAAACCGGAAGGCTTCGACTCCCTCGAAGAAGTGGCGGCCGCTATCGGCGCCTATCAACCCCATCGCAAACCGCCCAAGGATCTCGCCGGTCTGGCCAAGAATCTGCGCCGCGCGCCGAACGGCAAATTCCGCTGGCATTGGGATCCGCGTTTCATGCAACTGCGCCGCGAGATGGACAAGCGCTTCGAACGTCTATCGGCCTGCGCGCGCGCCTTGCAAGCGCCGACCTTGCTGGTGCGCGGTGGCCTGTCCGACGTGTTGTCGGAAGAAGGTGCGCAGAATTTTCTAAGCCTCTGCACCCACAGCGAATACGTCAACATCACCGACGCCGGCCACATGGTGGCAGGCGATCGCAACGACGTCTTTGGCAACGCGGTGATCGAGTTCCTGACCCGCACCGTGCCGCTCAACGGCCAACCGCTGCAGCCGGCACATACGCCCCAGCCTCACCACGAAGGGCCGCCGGGTGACATCATTGACGTGCCGTAGGTGGCGCCGCTCCGCCTGTCGGGCGCATCGATCGAGAAGAATGAAGAATGATGCATAGCGGGCGTGTGCGGCGCGACCACGCTCATTCGGACATCTGACTATTGTGGGTCCGACTGAAGTCGGACCCACAATGCGCGCCGCTCTGAGTTGCCGCCGACGAGACTAACCGACGATGCACCACCACCCCGCGCCCTTCCTCCCCGACGCCGTCTTCGGCGGCGAGCATCGCACCCCCCGCAAGTCCTCGCCGCCCCCTCGCGTTACATCCAAGGTGACGGTGTACTCGCCGATCTCGGTCGTTATCTCTCGATCACTCACAGCCGCCACGCCGCTGTGCTGATCAGCGCTGGTGGTCGTCAACGCGATGGTGCGCGCATCGAGCAAGGATTGAAGGCGGCGGGCATTGCCTGTCTCTTCGTGATCTTCGGCGGTGAATGTTCGCAAGCCGAGGTGGCGAACGCGGTCAGTGCGGTACAAGCGGCCGGCGCCACGGTCGATTGCTTGATTGCGGTCGGTGGCGGCAAATGCATCGACGCCGGCAAGTGCATTGCCTATCGGCTAGGCGTGGCGATGGTGAGTTGCCCCTCACTGGCCTCCAACGACGCACCGTGCTCGGCGGTGTCGGTGATCTATACGCCGGAAGGCGTGACCGAATCTCTGGAGTTCTTTCCCGCGAATCCCATTTTGGTGGTGGTCGATACACGCATCGTCGCCGAGGCACCGCTGCGCTATCTGGTCGCCGGCATGGGCGACGCGATGGCGACCTGGTATGAAGCGCGCACCTGTTTCGAAAATCCCGCTGCCCGCAATCTGCTCGCCGCGCGACCGACCTTGGCCGCTGTGGCCTTGGGTGAACTGTGTGCGAAGATCTTGTTCGAGCACGGTGTCGCAGCGGCGGCAGCGGTGCGACATCGCGAAGTGACCGACGCACTCAATCATGTCGTCGAGGCCAACACCTTGTTGAGCGGTGTCGGCTTTGAAAGCGGTGGACTAGCGGCGGCCCACGCGGTAGCGCAAGGTCTGACTGTCTTACCGCGCCTGCACGCCAATTATCTGCACGGTGAAATGGTCGCCCTCGGCCTCATGACGCAGATGGTCCTGGAACAGCGCAATGACGAAGCGACGCGCATCGCTGAATTCCTGTGCGCTGTCGGCCTGCCCTGTCATCTCGGCCATCTCTCACTCGACGCCAGTCATAGCGCCGATCTGGCGGCAGTCATGGCAGGCACCACCATCCTGCCCTTTCTTGCCAACGAACCCTTTGTCGTCGACGCCGACCGCCTGCTCGCCGCAACCCTCGCCGCCGACAACCTCGGTCGCGAGACTGTGGCGCGCGTTGGCGATGCCGCCTATCGCGCGCTGCACGACGGCTGACCCATACTCTCATCGCATCGCCAACCTAGGCCCACAGGACACACCACCATGCACGACATCGTCATACGCAACGCCCTCATCGTCGACGGCACGGGCGAGCCCGCACACCACGGCGACGTCGCCATCTCGGGCGACACCATCGCCGCAGTCGGTGGTAAACAAAGCGCCGCACGTCAAGAGATCAATGCCGATGGTCTCATGCTCGCGCCGGGCTGGGTCGATGTGCATACCCATTACGACGGTCAGGCAACCTGGGACGCCTTGCTCACACCGTCGTGCTGGCACGGCGTGACCACCACCGTGATGGGCAATTGCGGTGTCGGCTTCGCGCCCGCTCATCCGAGCAAGCGCGACTGGCTTATCGGTCTCATGGAAGGCGTGGAAGACATTCCGGGCAGCGCACTGGCCGAGGGCATCGATTGGCGTTGGGAATCCTTTCCTGAATATCTCGATGCACTAGAAACCAAGGCACGCGCGCTCGACATCGCCGCGCAGGTGCCCCATGGCGCGGTGCGCGCCTATGTGATGGGTGAGCGCGGCGCGACCGATGTCGCTGCCAACGCCGACGATCGTGCGGCGATGGCGGCACTGGTGGGCGAAGCGATCCGCGCCGGTGCGGTCGGCTTCTCGACCTCGCGCACGGTGCTGCATCGCTCCATCGATGGACAATTGGTGCCGGGCACCAGCGCCGATGCGCTGGAACTCACCACGATTGCCGATGCGATGGGTGCGGCCGGCGGCGCGGTATTTGAAGTGGCTTCCGATCTCGC
The DNA here is from genome assembly GCA_043782755.1 of Pseudomonadota bacterium. Taxonomy (GTDB): domain Bacteria; phylum Pseudomonadota; class Gammaproteobacteria; genus JADJYF01. The sequence goes on from JAYWAC010000314.1 coordinate 13,492, forward strand.
GCCGGAGAACGATGAACTCGCGTGGATGGATCACATCCTCGACAAGGCTGCTTGCAAGGTCACCTTCGCCTGCATTCAGAACGACGACGACCCGCTGCAATGGCAGCGCCTACTGGCCCATGCCGCGCGTCGCGAGGGCATCTATCCCCAGGTTGCGATACGTCCGCCGGGGGTGTTGCTGTGCCTGGAAGGCACGCACCCCTTTACGGGTCGCGCAAGTTACCGCGCCATCGCCGATCTGCCGCTCGCTGCACGCGTGGCGGAAATGCAGAAGCCGCAAGTGCGCGCGCGCATTCTCGCTGAAGCCGGACCGCGTCCGTCGCGACTGCTGCGCCTGTTGTTCATGGAAGGCAAGGCCATGCATTCCAGCATCCGCGATTACGATCGCGTGTTCATGCTCGGCAACCCGCCGGAATATGAACCGACAGCCGAGCGCAGTGTGGTCGCACTTGCCGCTCGGCGCGGCGTGTCGGTGGAGGAAGCGGCCTACGATTATCTGCTCGAAGAAAACGGCAAGGCCTTTCTCTATTCACCGCTGTTCAATTACCACGCCGGCAACTACGACGTCGCGCGCGAGATGATGCTACATCCCAACACCATCCTCGGCATCAGCGACGGCGGCGCCCATTGCGGCATGATCTGCGACGCCAGTGCACCGACTTATCTGTTACAGCATTTCGTGCGTGACCGTACACGTGGTCCGCGCATCGCCCTCGAACAAGCGGTGCGCATGCAGACTCGCGATACCGCAGCACTCTACGGCTTTCACGATCGCGGCATGATCAAGGCCGGCATGCGCGCTGATTTGAATCTTATCGATCTGGCAGGTCTCGCCCTGCCCTCGCCACAAATGGTCTATGACCTGCCGGCTGCCGGTCAGCGCTTGATTCAGCGCGCGAGCGGTTATCACACCACCCTATTGCGCGGTCAGGTGACCTTCCGCGACGGCGAATCGACCGGTGCGTTGCCAGGACGCTTGGTGCGTGGCGCGCAGCGTCCGCGCTGAACGCGGCTCACTGCCCATCGCAGCTTTAGCGAGGCGGCGGTTTCCCCACCGCCACCAGAGATTTATATTGGCCGCCCCCATTGACCTTGACGAGGTAGCCCCGTGACCGGCAATAGCACCGTGGATCCTTACGCCGTCCCCCTCGATCGTATCGACGTCAGCAATCCGCGTCTTTATCAGGACGATGTGATTGGTGCCTATTTCGCACGTCTGCGCAAAGAGGCGCCGGTGCACTACTGTGCGGACAGCAACTACGGTCCGTTCTGGTCAATCACCCGCTACAAGGACATTGTCGAAGTCAACGCCGACGACGAACGGGTATCTTCGAATTACGAACTGGGCGGGCACATCCTCGGCTACGACACCATGTTCCGCAGTCACGGCGTCGACGCACGCATGTTTCAGTCCACCGATCCGCCCATCCACACGGCGCAGCGCAAAGCCATCGCGCCGATAGTGGCGCGTGCCAGCGTGCGCGAGATGGAGCAACAGATCCGCGTCATTTGCGGACGTATCCTCGACGAATTACCAGTAGGCGAGACTTTCGACTGGGTCGAGCGTTTATCGATTGAGATGACCACCCAGGTGCTGGCCATGCTGTTCGACTTTCCGTGGGACAAGCGTCGCTTGTTGACGCGCTGGTCCGATGTCGCGGTCAGTGAGCCGGGCTTCGGTATCGTCGACAGCTGGGAGTCACGCCGTCAGGAACTGGAGGACTGCTTCACGACTTTCGCCGGACTCTGGCAGGAACGTCTGCAGGGCGAACCGCGCACCGATCTCTTATCCTTGATGGTGCATGCCGAAGGCACCAAGCATCTCAGTGCCGGTGAATTCCTCGGCAATCTCATCAATCTCATCGTCGGCGGCAACGACACCACGCGCAATTCCCTGACCGGCGGTGTGCTTGCGCTGAACCGCTATCCTGCGCAATACGACAAGCTGCGCGCCGACACCACGCTCATCAACAGCATGGTGCCGGAGATCATCCGCTGGCAGACACCCATCTCGCACATGGCGCGCACTGCTGTGCAGGATTTCCGTTTAGGCGATGCCGATATCAGGGCCGGCGATCGCATTGCGATGTGGTATATCTCGGGCAATCGCGACGACGATGAAATCGAACAGCCGGAGGATTTCATCCTCGATCGCGCCAATCCGCGTCGTCATTTATCGTTTGGCTTCGGCACCCATCATTGTGTCGGCTATCGCCTCGGTGAGTTGCAGTTGCAGGTCGCGTGGGAAGAGATCATGAAGCGCTTCCGCAGCGTGGAAGTGGTGGGCAAACCGACGCGGATCTGTTCCAACATCATTCACGGCTATGCTTCGCTGCCGGTGCAGCTCCATCCCTGGTAAGTCCGCCACGCCGTAGGGAAGCAGCGGACATCAGCGAGCTTCAGTCCAGCTTTGGCCTCCGCGCCGCCCACGGCCGCGCACTTTCGAGTTGCGCACTGAGACGGAACAGCGTTGCCTCGTCGGCATAGCGTCCCGTCAACTGTATGCCTATCGGCAGGCCCGCATCGTTCCAGCACAGCGGCAGGGAGATGGCCGGCTGGCCGGTGACATTGGCGATCGCGGTGAAACGCGGAAAGCGTTCCATGCGTTCGGTGGCCTGGTGGGGCGCCTTGCGATCGAAGTCGAAATAGCCGAGCGGCACCGGCGGTTCCGGCACGGTCGGCGTCAGCCACACGTCGTAGGTCGAGAAGAACGGCGCTATCTCGCGCGCAAAGCGCTGCATGTCGTGCAGCGCCTTCAGGAAGTCCGAGGGCCGCGTCTCGCCGTCGATCTCGAACATCTTCCAGGTATGTTTCTCGAATTGCGCCGGCGTCGGCGTGCGGCCGAGACGCACACTCCAGTCGCGGATCATCCACGCCACCATGGCGAGCCAGATGGTGGTGAAGAAATCATTGAAGTGCTCGCCGTTGACCTCGGGCTTGGCCTCCTCGACATGGTGACCGAGGCTTGCGCACAACGCAGCGATGTCGCGCACCGCGCGCTGGCAATCGGCATGTACCGGTGTCGGCGTGATGGGTTGGGCGCTGAAGGCAATGCGCAGCCGGCCCGGGTCAACACCCACCTCCGAGGCAAAGGAACGCAGGGGGGGCGGTGGAAAATAAGGCGCGCCGAGATCGGCGCCGGCAGTGACATCCAACATCAGCGCGTTATCCAGCACGCTGCGCGTGACCACGTGTTCCGACAACAGTCCGGCACCGCCCATGTCACCGTAGTCAGGGCCGAGAGGATTGCGCCCACGGGTGGCCTTCAGACCGACCAGACCGCAGACCGACGCAGGCAGGCGGGTTGAACCGCCACCGTCGTTGGCATGGGCGACCGCCACCATGCCGGACGCCACGGCCGCGCCCGCGCCGCCGGACGAGCCGCCCGGCGAGCGGGTCAGATCCCAGGGATTGCGCGTCGCGCCGTAGAGTTCGGGTTCGGTGGTGGGCTTGGAAGCGAATTCCGGCGCATTGGTTTTGCCGACCACGATGAAGCCGGCGCGGCGATAACGCGCCACCAGTTCGCTGTCACGCGGTGAGATATAGCCGCGTAGAAACCGCGAGCCTTCGGTCAGCGGTGCGCCAGCGTATTCGGCACACATGTCCTTCAGTAGCAGGGGTACGCCGCCATAGGGCTCATCGCCCTTCAGGTCCTTGACCGCCTGTCGTGCGATGTCATACATCGGCAACACCACCGCATTGACCTGTGGGTTGGTTTTCTCAATGGCAGCGATCGCCGCCTCGACCATTTCCGCCGGCGACACTTCACCGTGGCGGATCAAGCGCGCCTGTTCGGCGACGCTAAGACGCATGAGTTCGAGCATGGTTTTCTCCTCATGGGTGCGAAGGGACTCCCTCAGTGTAACTGCCGCTCGGCCCGGCGACAGCGCGACATGCGTCGTCCGCCCCCAAGGAGGGTGAATGAATCGCGTGCGCGCGGCAGAGCAGCGGCGCGCGTCGGCGGACAGAAGACCCATAATCTCGCGTGCCTGACGGCGTCACCGAGTGGCATCACCTGGCGCTGACGCAGCCTCACCAGCCCGCGATCAGACGATTGCGCGGCAGCGCTTCGTCCTGCATGGCCTTGGATTGTTCGATGCCGGTCACCGGCAGACCCGTCGGGTCGAGCAAGCCGGTCTGCACCAGCACCGTGGCTTGATCCCATGCAATGTGTTCGTGATAGAGCTTAGTACCGCGAAAATTGACCACGGCCGTCATCGGCACTTCGACATAGCGTCCGGTCGGCGCGACGCCCGGCAAAATCCAGTCCATCACGCGGTCATGGGTGAAGCAGAAGATAAATTCATCGACCAATCTATCGGTACCGACAGTGCGCGAGATGGGGATGATGGTGGTGTCTTCGGGGTTCTGAAAATGAAAATGATCGCTATACCAGCGATGGAGATCTCTCTTGCCGGTGCCACCGGTCACGGTGGGGACAACGAACACATAGGGTTCATCGACCATGGTCGCCATCGAAACATCGACATTGCGGTCGGCAAATTCCGAAAACAGATGTGCCTCCCAGAGGGCGGCGAGATCATGGATTGGCCCGAGACACCGACGCAGTACGGCGAGCGTGCGAGATTTCGCCAGCCAATGGGCGGAACGGTCGTAGCTCGTCAGATTGGCATTATCGAAACCGGGCGCGGCGGCGTAATGGCGCACTTCAATGGTGGCATGGCGCTGAAGGGCGGCGAGGTTCGCTCCCCCTGCGGCGTCGGCCGGCGTGGCGAGATGCACCAAGGCCGGACTGCGCAAATTCGCCAGGCTGTCTGCGTCGGCCGGCCGCAATTGCGGCTCATAGGCAATCGTGCACTTGATGTTGAGATCGCGCGCGGCAAGCAGCAAGGCGAGACGCCCGCCCGCGCCGTAGCCAAGCACGCCGCAATCGCCGGCGGTGGACGGCAAAGCACGCAGCGCGCTTAAGGCCGAGGCGGCGTGGCACAAGGCGGTCTCGCTATCGATAGCCTGCGCGTTCCCTGCGCAGCACTCGGCTGCGGCCACCACCCAGCCTTCTTCGGCGTAGAGGTTGGCGAGATGTTTCACGTGATCATCAATACTCTGTGCATCGTGCAACAACAGGAGTCCCGGCCCTGTTCCACCATCGGGGATGGCCACGTAACAGCGCAGTCGACTGTCATCTTGGGACTCGATCTCGATGTTGCGCTGGGAGATGGCCATCGTCGTTGCCTCACTGCTGCCAATGAAAGTGGAATGTCTGCACGCGGCTACTGGTATTTGCCGGCCGCTATTACGCCGTTCGGATCGAAACTCGTCTTCAGTGCATTGACGACGGCGGTGAAGGTCGGATCGAGCTGCGCCATGTGCAAACCGTGGTAAGCGGTAGCCGCGCGTCCCACCGAGTAGCCGGCGGCGGCGAAGGCCGCCGCCAAGGCGCGATAGCAAGCATCGGCGCGTGCACTCTCGGCCTCGTCCTCGCGGTTATAAACGAGGACGTGCAGTCCACGCGCAAAACGTGCGCCGGCCACATATTCGCAGATGTACTCGAAACCGTGCTCGGTATAGATGCGACGCGCGAGACGCTGGTGCTGGTTGGCAATGCTGCCGACCATGGGCGTGCCAGGCAGAAACCAGATCAAGCCGCCGCCGGGCCGCCAGCCGAGCAGCTTCAATTCATCGACAGTCGGGACACCGCGAAAGGAGTCGAGATGAATGCGCAGCATCGGCTTGGCTTCGGCGCTGTCGTGATCGATGTAGCTGGCCTTGCCCGAGCGCAGGAAGTGCGCCTTGACTCGTTCGATGAAAGGCGCGAGCGCAGCTTCGCTGGCGCCATAAAAAGCGCCCGATACCAACCACGCGCCGGTGCCATGGTGACGCTGCAGAGCGCCACGCGCGTCGTCCGACAGCGTACGCGTGCCACCGTGCAGCGCATATTCGGGATGCGTACATTCAGTGCCAAAGGCGTAGACGTCATTGGTGATCTTGAACAAGGTTGGCACCATGTTGGCAAGCTTCAGCGGCCGGCACAGCTCGACGATTTCTTCGAGGTCATCGTCATCGGGAAAGCTGAAGAAGAAACCGCGAATGCAGGGTGGGCGAGGCATGAGCCACACGCCGAGGCGTGTGGTGATACCGAAATTGGATTGCACAAACAGACCATCGAGCTTGGGGCCGATGGAATACTTGGAAACATGCCAGGCCTTGGCGCCGGGCAAGGCGCCATCGCCAGTGCGCAAGCGCTGGCCATTACCGAGTACCACTTCCATGCCGCAACTCATGTACAGATGATCGAAATACGGCGTGTAGCCGGCACCGCTATCCATGGTATTGCCGAGCACGCCACCCTGCGGTGGGCCGGACGTGGTGTCGAGCATGAGCTTATGGCCGCGCACGCCGAGTTCGTCATAGAGCTGCTGATAGGTGACGCCCGGCTCGACGACCGCATAGGCAAGCGACTCGTCGAGTTCAAGGATGCGGTTCATGCGGCGCCCGAGATCGACCACCACCTGGCCGGCATGCACGGCGCTGCGTAATCCCATGCCCTGGTTCTGGCCGGTCGAGATGGGATAGAGCACGACGCGGTGCCGATTGGCAGCCGCGACGATGGTCTCGACCTCCTCGACCGAGTTCGGCATGAGCACTGCGGCGGGCCGGCGATCACCGCTAGGCAGCTTGTTCTCGCCGTAGCGTTCAAGGGTCTCGGCACTGATGTTCACTGCGTCTTCGCCAAGCGCGGCGCGGAGTTCGGCGAGAAACACGCCCAGCCGAGGATTCTGCTCCATCATTCGCTCCTTGCCGCGCCTGCCTAAGTCTCGTAGACCCAGTAGTTGATTTCGTCACGGTCGGCCATGACCGCGCCGACTGTCGCCGCTGCGCGCGGCGGATAAGCGGCGAGGTCAAGGCCAGCGAGTGCCGCCGGCAGCGGCCCGCCGCTCGCCCAGTCGAGCAGTTCGACGGTGTGCACCAGCGGCAGGCCGCTGTGATGCGCAAGTTGCACCATACAGCCGAGATTGCCGGCTGCGACCGCGCGCACACCGGTAGCAGCGATGGCAGCGGCCTTGCGCGCGCCGAGCTGGTTCGCAATTTCTGCTTGCAGCAGATTGTAGCTACCGGCCGAGCCACAGCAGAAATGCCGCTCAGGAACTTCACGCACATCAAAGCCTGCTTGTTTCAACAATCGACGCGGCGGTTCGATCACGCGCTGGCCGTGCTGTAACGAACAGGCGTCGTGATAAGCGATGGGCAGAGCCGGCATATCGCTGCGGCTATCCAGCCCAATTTCCATCAACAATTCGCTCACGTCACGCGTCATGGCCGCCGCCTGCGCCGCCGCGTCGCGCCAGCGCGGATCGCTCGCGAACAGATGGGCATAGTCTTTCAGCGTGCTGCCGCATCCCGAGATGCTCACCACGATCGTATCGAGACCGGCACCGTCGATTTCATCCGTCAAGCGCGTCAACAGTGCGCGCGCCCGCGCCAGGCCATCGATCTGGCGCCCCATATGCAAGCTCAAGGCTCCACAACAGGCATCGCCGCCTATGCTCACCACTTCACAGCCGTGACGCTCAAGCACGCGTCGCGTGGCGTCATTGATATGCGCGCCCATGACTTGTTGCACACATCCCATGACGAGCGCGACGCGACGTCGTCGCCCGCCTCGCGCTGCGGGTGCGGCATCTGGCGTGCCCACCGACGGCACGGCAGCCGGCAATAATTTCAGCAGTTCGGTCACCGGCCGTGGCAACAGATTAGCGAAGGGGCGCGCCAGGCGACCGAGGCGCAAGGCAAAGCGGAGTCGCGTTGGATGGGGCAACACGCCGGCCACCAGGGCGCGCCACAGCCGTTCGCGCCACGGCCGTCGAAAATTTTCTTCGATATGGATGCGCGCGCGTTCGAGTAGATGGCGGTAGTCGACCCGCGCCGCACAGGTAGTCTCACAGGCCAGGCAAGAGAGACAACGGTCCAGATGACCGACGGTCTTAGCGTCGGGCCGATCACCCTGTTCCAGCATGGCGCGCATCAGATCGATGCGTCCGCGCGGCGAGTCGTTCTCGTCGCCGAGCAGGACATAGGTCGGACAGGTCTGTGGACAAAAGCCGTGGCGCACGCAGCTCTTGATAATGCGCTCGGCCTCGACCAGCCTCGGATCGGTCAGTTGCTGGGCGCTGAAACCGGTCTGCATGCCGAATCGCCTGAGGTTGAATCGCCCAGCAGTGTCGCCTGTTGGCACTGGCCGAGACAATGGCTAGACGCGATTGCGGCTTGGAGCCCCTCGACCGCTTGAGCTGCGATGCCGTCAGCGCTGATGTTGTTCAGCGCCGACGGCCACCAACATTACGCTCAATCAGCGGCGTCAAAAAAACCCACCAGCTCGGCGAAACGGCCATCGTCGCCGAGGCGCACGCAATCGATGCCCGTCAAGACGGTGCCGCCCTGCGCATCGCTCAAGGCCCACGGGAAACGCAGGCGGTCATGATGCTGATCAACTGCGCCGGTGCGGGTCACACGATGGTCTGGAAACTGCGCGCGTAGGTTCATGACATGCTGTTCGATGGCATTCCAGCCGCGCGCATCGGCCAGCGGGTCGATGGACTGTGCGTCGACAGTCCACACATTTTCGATTAGCGCACGACGCGCGGCGCTATTGGTTTCGTTCCACATGTCGAAATAATTTTCGACCGTGGCATGCGTACGGGTTGCTTGATCCATGAGTTTTGCTCCGAAACTGCGACAGGCAGTGGAGGCAACTTAGGGAGTGGACGCGTGGAGATCGATTACGCGGCGGGTAATCGCGCGTCGCTAAACGGCGGGGTCGGTCAGTGTAGAGACGGGCTGCCCTCGCCAGCGCGGCGATTCACTCGACGTGCCGCCGCCTCGCCGGCCAGCGCGAGTTGTTCGACCCAGATCGCGTGGGCGGTGACCAGACTGGCCAGTACCACCGGCTGACGTGGCAGCTCGGGATGGTCACGCAAGTCCTGTAACAGGCTTAGCAGCACGCGGATTTGGGCCTCGTCGCTGCTCGAGGCACACTGCGCCATGAGGCGGATGACTGCCGCCATCAGCGTTTGGGTTTCCGGTCTGTCGTTGTTTCTGTCGGATTCGGATCGCATACTGCTCGCCCGCCAAGTCATGCACCCGGAAACAACCATCGCCGGGTTGTTTGCGATGTTATCGGGCCCAGCGCTGGACGAAATATGTTTCTTCGTGCAGCTGGATCAAGTCCGTCACCCCGCGCAGATTGGCGGCACTCACACGGCTTTCAGCCGTTCACATCCAAGGAGTCAGTAATGCAGAGTTGTCTGAAGTTCTACATCAATGGTGCATGGGTCGAGCCGAGCGCCGCGCAACCCTTAGACGTCATCAATCCCGCCACCGAGCAGGTTGTCGGTCAAATCATGCTGGGCAATGCCCAGGACGTGAACAAGGCCGTCGCTGCGGCCAAGGCC
>JAYWAC010000315.1:0-22848 GCA_043782755.1 Pseudomonadota bacterium
GGAGCCCTGAGCACAATCATCCAGTCCGACCTCTGGTTTCCGTAACGCGGCGCTCCTGCGCGCTTTCGTTCGGTCGACATGGTCGGGGCAGAGGGATTCGAACCCCCGACCCCCTGCTCCCAAAGCAGGTGCGCTACCAGACTGCGCTATGCCCCGGCGTCGTAAAGCCATGCCTGCCCGACGGGAGGGGCGATGATACGCACGGCTCCCCACCGGGTCAATGCGCGGGCGCGTATTTCGTCGGGCTTAAGGCCTCTCGAAACAGGCTTTTATTTCGCGAGACACGAAACCGGAGTGCGCTTGCGCGGGCGCTGTGCTCCCGGCACCATGGGCGCCCTGTGCGCCGGCGCTAGCGGGCGCGTGCGACGCCATCGCCTTCGCGGCGCGGCACATATTTTCGATCTTCATGACCGCGCCCAGCGCCGGAGACCCGCATGCCAGTTGTCAAACTCACCACCACCATGGGCGACATCACGCTCGAAATCGATGCCGTGGCGGCACCGGAAACGACCAAGAACTTCATCGCCTATGTCGAAAGCGGTCATTACGCCGGCACCATCTTTCACCGCGTCATCAATGGTTTCATGATCCAGGGCGGCGGCATGGACAGTAACATGCAACAGAAGCCGACCCAGGCGATGATCAAGAACGAAGCCAACAACGGCCTCAAGAACGACCATGGCACCATCGCCATGGCGCGCACTAACGACCCGCATTCGGCGTCGTCGCAGTTCTTCATCAACATCAAGGACAACGACTTCCTCAATCATTCGAGCCCGACGCCTAGCGGCTGGGGCTATTGCGTGTTTGGTCGTGTGACCGACGGCATCGACACCGTCAACGCTATCAAGGGCGTGAAGACCAAGTCCCATGGTTCCCATCAGGACGTGCCAGCCGAACCGGTCGAAATCCTGAGCGCGGAAGTCGTCAGCGCCTGAGCGCTACCTTGCACCGGGCGCGATGACGACCCTGTTCATCTCGGATCTGCATCTCGCCACCACGCGTCCGGCGCAGCTCGCGCTATTTCTCGAGTTCATTGCCTGCGTTGCGCGCCAGCACCCGCGGGCCTTGTACATCCTCGGTGACTTGTTCGAAGTGTGGCTAGGCGATGACGACGACACGGCGCCCAACGCCCAGGTTATCACCGCTCTCGCCGCACTGAGCGCTACCGGTGTGGAACTCTACGTCGGCTACGGCAATCGTGATTTTCTCTACGGCGCGCGCTTTGTCAGCGCCACCAGCGCGCGCCTGCTCGATGACTACACGGTTATCGATCTCTACGGCACGCCGACGCTGCTCACCCACGGCGATCTGCTCTGTACACGCGACATCAAATATCAGCGCTTCCGCCGCGTGGTGCGCCATCCCCTCACCCGCCACGTCTTTCTTGCCACGCCGCTCGCCTGGCGCCAGCGCATCGCCCAGCGCACCCGTAGCGGCACCGTCGCGTCGATGCAACGTAAGGACGATGCGATCATGGATGTCGAAGAATCGACCGTGACAAACGTCATGGCCCGTCACCAAACGAAGTTGCTGATCCACGGCCATACCCATAGGCCTGCGTTCCACCACTATGAACACGGCGCGCGACGCCGCATCGTGCTCGGTGATTGGTACGAACAGGATGCGGTCTTGGTGTGTGATGCCGAGGGACAACGCGCCATGCGCGTCAGCGAATATCTCTGCGCGCCGACGCTACCGGCTTGAGGTCGGCCGCGCTAAAGCGGCGACTCAGGTCACCGCCAGAATCGCCAGCAAGGCCATCCACACGTTGAGTGCACGCCGTACCAGGGCGCGCATCTGATTGAGTCGATAGAGATGCGGGTCGTCGCCGCTGCCATCGTGCACGCGGCCATAATCGGTTGCTGCCAAGGCCGAACGTGCCACCAGCGCCGCACTTGCCCCCCAACGAAACACGCCCGCTGCAGGCGCGCCTTCGAGCACCGGCAACAAAGTACCCGCGATGCCCAGATTGATGGCGGTGATACGTGCGGGGATAAAGGCCAACGCCTCGTGTAAGCAGCTCAGCGCGACGGCGATGCTGGCTTCAACCTGGGGTGCGCGTTCAAGGCTCACGGCCAGACGATAGGCCACCGCACCCGCCGGCCCGCACACAAAAAACCAGAACAAAGGTGCAAACCAGGCGCGCTCTGCCGACAAGGCCAGCGCCGCCAGTTCAGCGCGACAGGCATCGAATTGCTCGTCACCCGAAGGCGGCCCGAAATCGATACCGGCGGTCGTCGTCGTGAAAGCCGGCGTCGCTGCCGCGCGTTCATCACCGGTCAGATACAGGGAACGTCGATACTCTTCGATCTCACGATTCAAATCGGTCGGCCCTAACATCCACACCAGCACACCAAGGCTGGCCAGGTAATAGAGCGGGTGAGACCAACCCATCAGCCAGTCCGAGCCCAGTTCCACCGCCAGCACCGGCAGACCGAGCAGCAGCAATGCGCCCAGCCAGCCGCGATAAAAACTGCGGCTCGCACATATCGAAGCCAAACGCGTCGCCCAGGTGCCGCTCCAGTGGGGCGTGCGCAGACTGACCACGCCGTCAAGCGTGAACTCAATGACGATCGCACAGAGCGCCAGTAGGAAATTCATCGCGACAGCGCCGCGCGCGCGCGCGCCCAATCGAAATGCGGACCGGGATCGGTCTTGCGCTTCGGCGCGATGTCGCTATGGCCAACCAGACGCGTGGCGTTCAAGGCCGGTAGATGTTGAAACAATTGCTCGGCCAGTGTCGTCAGCCGTGCATACTGCGCGTCCTCAAACGGCAGTTCGTCACAGCCCTCAAGTTCCACGCCGACCGAGAAATCATTACAACGCGTGCGTCCCTCCCACATCGATACACCGGCATGCCAGGCACGCGCAAAGATATCGACGAACTGCAACAAGCGCCCTTCACGGGTGATGAGGAAATGCGCTGATACGCGCAGTCCATGGAGACCGACGAAATAGGGATGGGCCTCCGCTTGGAGACGATTGGTGAAGAGCTGTGCGATGTAAGGGCTGCCGAATTGGCCGGGTGGCAAGCTGATGGCGTGGATGACTAGCAGGTCGATGTCTGAACCTTCCGGCCGTGCGTCGAAGTTGGGCGACGGCACGGCTTGCGCCTCGCGCAACCATCCGCGCCCCGGCGCCGGCACTTCGGCGCTGGCCCTGCTCACACCGGTCGCGCGAGTACCAGCGAGAAAGCCGGCGCGCGCGACTCATAGTGGCGTTCGATCTCGAAACCCGCACCACACACCATGGTCGCCAACGAGGCGCGAGTGAACTTGCGGCTGATCTCGGTTTGAATGGTATCGCCCTCGACCAGCTCCAACACCGCGTCGGTCGCGGCGAAACGCACACGCTGGGCGGTCATCGCCACCAAATGCATTTCAATCTGCGCTTCGATCGGATTGAAGAACGCGTAATGGCTGTAACGCGTTGGATCGAAATCAGCGCCCAGTTCGCGATTGATCACGCGCAGCACATTGCGATTGAATTCTGCGGTGACGCCGGCGAAGTCGTTATAGGCGGCGTGCAACACCTCGGGCCGCTTGACCCGATCAGCGCCGAGCAGCAAACGATCCTGCGGCCCCATCAAGGCCCGCAGCTCGCTCAGGAAGTCATGACTTTCAGCCGGCGTGAAATTGCCGATGGTGCCACCCAGAAACGCGACCAGATTGCGCTCGGCACGACGCGGGAGATTGGCGAGCCCTGCGCTATAGTCGCCGACCAGAGGTTGTACCGACAACCACGGAAACTGCCGCATCAAGCGCGCGCCGCTGACCAGCAATACGTCGTCGCAGACATCGAAGGGCACGTAGTCCGCGTAGCAATCGAGGCTCGCGCAAGCATCGAGTAGGTGATGGGTCTTGCGCGACATGCCGCTGCCCAGTTCGATGATGCTGGCGGGCCGGGTCCGCGCGATGATGTCGCCTGCCACCTCGGCCAGCAACGCGTTCTCGGTGCGGGTCGGGTAATACTCAGGCACGTTGCAGATCTGATCGAACAGTTGCGAGCCGCGCTCGTCGTAGAAATATTTGGCGGGCAGATGGCGTGGCGTGCCGAACAGTCCACGCGCGACGTCATCCCACAGGCTCGGGACGGCGCGTGTCGCGGCCACGGCTTCGCATACGATGGGCAGTCGAATTGCGGTGTTCACGATGGATCCTTGTAAGATACCCGCCAGTCGACGCGCCGGCGATGGCCTGCCGTTCTAGGTAGCGGTGGCGCCTAGGTTAGCATCCGACGTCACAATATTCACCGCTGATCACGCGCGAGCCGCGACGCGCTCCGGCCGCAAGCGCGCCGCGCGATCGCCTGCCATTGGATCACGTAGAACATGTCCAGCGCTCCACTCCTTCTCGAACTTCCTGTCGATATCGATGCCACGGTAGGCGTCGCCCTGGCGGAGGATGTCGGCAGCGGCGACGTCACCGCCACACTGCTCCCCGCTGCGCGTGTATGCAGCGCGCGCGTGGTATGTCGCGAAGCGGCGGTGTTGGCGGGCGCGCCGTGGTTCGACAGCGTATTCCGTCAACTAGACCCGGCCGTGGCGGTGACCTGGCAGTTCGCCGAAGGCGCGACCCTCGCGCCCAACGACGTGGTGTGTCGGCTGCACGGCCCGGCGCGCGCGATCGTGACCGGCGAGCGCACTGCGCTCAATTTCCTGCAGACCTTGTCCAGCACCGCAACCGTCACGCAACATTACGCCACTGCACTGGCTGAAACCCGCACCCGCATCCTCGATACGCGCAAGACCGTGCCCGGTCTACGCAGCGCGCAAAAATACGCGGTACGCGTCGGCGGTGGTGTAAACCATCGCATGGGCCTGTTCGACGCTATCCTCATCAAGGAAAACCACATCGCCGCAGCCGGTTCGATTACCGCAGCGGTCGCTGCGCTACGTGCGTCTCACCCGGCGCTACGCATCGAAGTCGAAGTGGAGAACATGCAGGAACTCGACGAGGCGCTCGCCATCGGCGTCGAAATGATCATGCTCGACAATTTCGATCTGACAGCGATGCGCGCCGCCACGGCCCGCGTCGCCGGGCGCGCGCTGGTCGAGATCTCGGGCGGTGTGGAAATCGATGCGCTCGCGAGCCTCGGTACGGTCGGTGCCGATTTCGTGTCCATCGGCGCCTTGACCAAGAACGTACGCGCCATCGATTTCTCGATGCGTATCGAAAGCTGACGCGCGACGACTCTTGCCGCGCGCAGACACGCACGTTACGGTGCTCGTCGCGGCGGGTCAACGCGGAGCGTCGAATGCAGAAGATCCTGTTTCAACTCAATGCCGGTCCGCTCTCCGACACTGTCGAGACGGTGGTGGCCTACGACGCCGACGCCGATGGCATCGCTAGAGCCGACCTCCTGACATGAAGTTGATGCACTGTCTGGTGGCGGTGACGCTGTTCACCACGGTCATGCAAATCAACGCACAAGTGTCATCAGAAGCGCGCGACGGATTGGCCGCCGCTGTCGCGCGCGGTGACAACGCGGCAGGAGTAACTCAGGCAGAACTGATCGCCGCCGGAGAAATCGCCGGTGATGTGGCTGCCGCACGCGCGCTCCTTACCCAAGCGGCGCAAAGCGGCAACGGCCACGCTGCCTATGTACTCGGCGTACTCGCCTATCGCGTTGCCGATCTCCGTGGCGCGCAATCCTGGTGGCAACAGGCGGCGGCAGGCGGGATCAGCGACGCGCACTACAACCTCGGCCTGCTGTTCGCACGCGATACTAGCCAGACCGACGCCGCCAATACCGAATTCGAAGCTGCCGCACGCGAGCGGCATGTGCTGGCTTGCTTTGCGCTGGGCACGCGCCTTGCCGACCGCGATCAGGCCGCCGCACGTCGCTGGTTGGATTGCGCGGCGACACAAGGCTATGCGCCCGCGCAGTTCAATCTCGCCGTGTTGTACGCCCATGCATCCAGCAAGGCCGAAGATCAGACCGCTGCGCGTCGCTGGTATGCAGCTGCCGCAGCGAGCTTCGCGCCCGCAGCCAGCGCGCTGGCTGCCTTGCCACAAACGTCAACATTGGCCTCGGCGGCAGCCACTGCGTCTGCTGCGGTGACGCTGCGCGATCGCGACTGGGTCATGGCCCAGTCTGCCTCGGCCTATACCGTACAGGTAGCGAGCGGACCCAACGCCGAAGTGCTCAAGGGCTGGCTGCGTCATGAATTGCACGACGGCGACGCCGCCTGCGTAAGCGAACGCCCTGCCTCACGTCAGCCCTACAGCGCGATCGTCGGCGTCTATTCCGATCGCATCAGCGCCGAGCGCGCGAGCGTCGCCCTGCCCGCCGCGCTGCGCGCCAATACGCCCTGGATACGTCGCTACAGTTCCCTACAGCAAGCCCTGCATGACGCCGCTAAGGAAGCACGGCCGGACGCCGATGCGCACGCCGTTTCGAACTGAGTTACTATCGTCACGCCCCCGAGACCTTAAGACCACAGCGAGCCGCCGCCACTTCGATGAGCCAGTTCGAGGAACTTCTTATCGCACCCAGTGAGGAGCTGCTGAAGACGCTGTACAAGTCCGCCGCCAGCCAGCCGGAAAGGCCAGGCGGTGGCGTGGCCCGCAGCCGCCAGATTGCCAAGAGCCTGGGGCTGACCTATCCGCAGCTGATCTGCGCGCTGGGCTTTAACGCGCGCATTCAAGATTTATCCGACGTGCTTGCGGTGCTCGGCTTCGAGAGCTATGACGCGTTGGCTCACGAACGCAATCTGGCCTTCACCAACGACATCTACCAGCAGATCGGCGTCAAGGATCTGCTGGCCATCTATCTGCATGTGCCGCGTTCGCGGCCGTTACTGGAAGTGATCCAGCACCTGCTCAACAAACGCCTGCAGAATATCGAAGATCGCATCGAGGCCACCGTCAATGCGGTGGTGATTGAGCGCTACAAGAAGGAGATGCGTGCGATCTACAACGACGGCGTCGCCCAGATCGACTTTGCCGAGGAACGCCTGGGACGCCCCTATAACGGCTTTCGCGCGCTGCTCGGTGAAGTGTCGTTGATCGTCGAGAGCCGATTGATTCCGATCGGCGACATCTTCTTTCGCGAGGAGGTGCTGCCGGAAGAGAAACGCCGACTCATGATTCGCGGCTTGATTCCGCGCTCGCTGGTCGAGTCGCGTTTGTCGGATAACGATCTCAGTACGCAGGAACGCACCGTGCTGGAAGATCAGCTCAAGCTGCTAGGCGCTTGAACTCGACACGCCGCCTAACGCCTGGCCAAGTCCAGCCAGGTGCGCACCACCGTATCGGGGTTGAGCGACATACTCTCGATACCCTGATCAAGCAGCCACTCGGCAAGGTCTTCGTGATCCGACGGCCCCTGGCCGCAGATACCGATGTACTTGTCAGCCTTGCGACAGGCGTCGATGGCGCGCTTCATGAGCATCTTGACCGCATCGTTACGCTCGTCGAAGCTCTCGGCCACCAGGCCGGAGTCGCGATCGAGCCCTAAGGTCAGTTGGGTCAGATCGTTCGAGCCGATGGAGAAGCCGTCGAAATACGCCAGGAATTCGTCCGCCAGCAGGGCATTGGACGGCAGCTCGCACATCATGATTACGCGCAGCCCATGCAGACCGCGACGCAGCCCATTAGCCGCCAGCAACTCGATCACTGACGCCGCCTCGCTCACGGTGCGCACGAAGGGCACCATGACCTCGACATTAGTCAGGCCCATTTTCTCGCGCACATAGCGCAGCGCCTCGCATTCCATCTCGAAGCAGGGCTTGAAGGAAGCGGCCACATAGCGCGACGCGCCACGGAAGCCCAGCATCGGGTTCTCTTCGTGGGGTTCGTAGCGGTGGCCGCCGATGAGATTGGCGTATTCATTGGACTTGAAGTCCGACAGACGCACGATCACCGGCTGCGGCGCGAAGGCCGCAGCGATAGTCGCGATGCCTTCGATCAAGCGCGCGACGAAATACTCACGCGGACTCGGATAGGCCGCGATAAGAGGTGCGATGGTCGCCTTCAGATCTGCTGGCAGCGTGTCGAATTCGAGCAGCGCACGCGGATGGATACCGATCATGCGGTTGATGATGAACTCAAGACGCGCCAGACCCACACCGCGATGGGGCAGGCTGGCGAAGGCGAACGCGCGGTCGGGATTACCGACGTTCATCATGATCTTGACCTTGATCTCCGGCATCGCGTTCAGCGCGATTTCGTCGCGCGTGAACGGCAGTGCGCCGCGATACACGAAGCCAGTATCACCACCCGCGCAGGACACCGTCACAACCTCGCCATCGGCGATGCGCAGGGTGGCGTCGCCACAACCAACGATGGCCGGCACGCCCAGTTCACGGGCGATGATCGCAGCGTGACAGGTCCGCCCACCGCGATTAGTGACGATCGCGGCCGCGCGCTTCATGACCGGTTCCCAGTCGGGGTCGGTCATGTCAGTGATCAAGACGTCGCCGGGCTGCAGGCTATCCATCTGCTCAACGCTCGCGATCACACGCGCGCGGCCTGAACCTATCTTCTGGCCGATAGAACGGCCTTCGGCCAGCACTTCGCCCTCTTCCTTCAATTCGAAACGTTCGATGACCTGACCATTACGACTCTGTACGGTCTCGGGACGCGCCTGCACGATGTAGAGCTGGCCGTCGTTACCGTCGCGCGCCCATTCGATATCCATCGGACGGCCGTAGTGGGCTTCGATGGACATCGCGATGCGACCGAGCTGCTCGATCTCTTCGTCACTGATCGAGAAACGGTGACGGCGATCCTCACTCACTTCCTCGGTGATGACGCTATGGCCTTGCTTGCCGCCGGCTGGCGCATAGACCATCTGCAGATGCTTGCTGCCGAGATTGCGGCGCAGGATGCTGCGCTGAGCGGCGGCCAGCGACGGCTTATAGACATAGAATTCGTCAGGATTGACCGCACCCTGCACCACCATCTCGCCGAGGCCGTAGCTGGAGGTAATGAACACCACATCGCGGAAACCGGACTCGGTATCGAGCGTGAACATCACGCCGCTCGCGCCAATGTCACTGCGCACCATGCGCTGGATGCCGGCCGACAAGGCCACCGCGTGATGATCGTAACCCTGATGGACGCGATAGGAGATCGCGCGATCGTTGAAAAGTGAGGCGAACACTTCGCGGATCTTCAGCGTGATCTGATCCAACCCGACCACATTCAGGAAGGTCTCTTGTTGACCGGCGAAGGATGCCTCCGGCAGATCCTCGGCAGTGGCCGACGAGCGCACCGCGACCGAGAACTGACCACCGGCGGTGGCGGTCATTTCGCTGAAGGCGTGTTCGATGGCAGTCTTAAGACGCGCCGGCAGCGGCGTCTCGATGATCCACGCGCGGATCTCGCGCCCGGCTCTGGTCAGCGCCGGCACGTCGTCGATATCCAAGGAAGCCAAACGTTGCGCAATACGCTGGTCCAGTCCCTCGTGAGCAAGAAAATCACGGAAGGCCTGCGCGGTGGTCGCGAAGCCGCCCGGCACACGGACGCCGGCTGCATCGAGATGGCGAATCATTTCGCCCAATGAGGCATTCTTGCCACCAACCTTGTCGACGTCGTGCATGCCGACGTCCTTGAGAGAGACGATATAATCGTTCATTGCTGCTTCGATTGATTTAACTCGATACTCGACTGCTCGCGCAGGCGCCACCCTCGCCGCCGGCGGGGCGACGGATTGTAACCGACACACTGGCCTTGCCGAAACCTATGAACCGTCGCGCATTTTTTGTCTCTGACCGGACCGGCATCACGGCCGAAACCTTAGGAGCAAGCCTGCTCACGCAGTTCCCGGACATCGATTTCAAACGCACCAATATCCCCTTCGTCAGCAATGAGCTGGCGGCCCACGCGGCGGTCGCAACCATCCTGCGCGCAACCTCGGAAGACCAGGTCGCGCCGGTGGTATTCAGCACGCTCACCGACCCCACCATCCAAAAGATAATCGCCACCAGCAGCCCGCACTTCTTCGACTTGTTCGGCACCTTCATCGCTCCGCTGGAGACCGCGCTCGGCTGCCAGTCATCTCATACTGCTGGCCGCATGCATGGTGTATTCGATGCCCATGCCTATGACAAACGCATGCAGGCGCTAAACTTCACCTTGAGCCACGACGACGGCCTGTCACCGCGCGATCTGAAGGAAGCCGACTTGGTGCTGCTCGGCGTGTCACGCAGCGGCAAGACGCCGACCTGTCTCTATCTGGCCATGCACTATTCGCTCAAGACCGCCAACTATCCGCTGACCGACGACGATTTCGACTCCATCAAGCTGCCCAAGATCCTGCAACCCTGCCGCGACAAACTCTATGGCCTCACTATCTCGCCTGAGCAGCTGAGCCGCATCCGTCGCGAACGCCGACCCCACGGCGACTACTCAAGTCTGGTGCGCTGCCGCGCCGAGATCTCGATGGCCGAAGCGATGTTCCGCACCGAGAACATCCAGCATATCGACACCACCACCGTTTCGATTGAGGAAATCGCCGCCACGGTCGTGCGCGACATGGGTCTGCATTGATGGCCCGTCGGTCCGCAACCATGCGATGAAGGCTAGCGCGTGAGTCTTGCGGCGCCGCTGCACGGCCGCAGTGTCGGGCTGGCCGTGTGCCTCATGATCGCGCTGTCGACCCTGCACGGCGTGAGTGGCGGACGCATCCCGGCCTGGCCGGCCGGATTGTGCGTGTGGTGGATAGCGGTCGTGCTGGCCCGCTCCATATCCCGCTTTCAGAAGATTCAGGTCACCATCATGGGCGTGGTCGGCATGGCGGGTCTCGCTAGCGCCCTGTCGCGTGGCGACTTCAGCTGGTGGCCGCAACTCATCGAAGGCAACCAGGCCATCCTCGCCATGCTTGCGACGGTGTCCTTCCTGCGCTTGGTGGCGCGCAGCGGTGCCCATGCCGGCGAACGCCTGCCGCGCGGACCGGGCGCGATCTTGCAGACTTTGCTGGCCGTGCACTTATTCGGCGCCATCATCAATATCTCGGCGGCCTTCGTAGTCGGTCAGCGCATAAGCCAGGACGGCTCGCTGACACCCTTGCAAGCCAAGGTCGTGAGCCGCGCCTTCGTTGCTGCGGCCTGCTGGTCACCCTTGTTCGCTTCGATGGCGGTGGTGCTGCACTACGTGCCCGCCGTGACGGTGGTGCAAGTGGTCAAGATCAATCTGCTACTGGCGGCCTCCTTGCTGGCCTTCTCCGCCTGGGACCTGCGGCGGGATACGCGCGTCGATGAGTTCATCGGCTTTCCTCTGCATCGCGAGGCGCTGGCGGCGCCGCTGACTTTGAGCGCACTGGTGCTGGGGCTCTACAGCCTGCCTACCGGCTGGGCGATCCTGACCATCATCGTGATTGCGGCGCTCGGCTGCGTGGCGCTACTGCGCGTAACTAAGCCGTGGGCCGAGACCCGCCGCCTGCTGTGGCATCACATCGATCGCGAGCTACCGCGCATGGGCGGTGAATTCGCCTTGTTCATCGGCGCGACGCTGCTCGCGACCGGTGTCGGTGCGTTTGCCACCGCCCATCCCATGCCGCGGATAGTGGATCCGCCCGACGCACTGGCGGCGATTCCGCTGCTCTGTCTGCTGGTGGTGGTGACCCTGTGCGGCATCCACCCAGTGATCAGCGTCGCCACGCTCGCTAGTCTGTTTCCTGCTCATCTGCGCGCACCCGATGTGTTGGCGGCGGTGGTGTTGATGGCCTGGTCCATCACCCTCGGTACCTCGCCGGTGTCCGGCACCACGCTCGCCATGCAGGGGCGCTTCGGCATCCCCAGCACCCATTTCTTGCGCTGGAACCTGCCCTTCAGCGGCGTCGGTCTGGCCAGCGGCTGCGCGATCCTGGCGCTGGCCGATTACTGGGGCTGGGCCTGAGGGGTGGCGGTTGGGAGTTTGATGACGAAGCTCAAGGTCCGCCCCAGGCCATAGTCAGCGCGATAGCTGCCCGCTACGCCGGGGTTCATCTTGCCCAGGGTGCCGGTGATCAACAGCTGGCCGGCCTGCAACTGCCAACCGTGGGCATAGGCATCGTTGACCAGCCACAGCAGCGCTTCGAGCTGATCGCCGAGGACATCGCTGGCCGAGCCCGTATCGATCACCTGTTCGTCGCGATACAGCGCCATCTTGATGCCGTTCACTTCGGCAAGGTCCTTCAACGCGAAGGGCGCGCCCACCACGTAATGACTGGCGGAGACATTGGTCGCAATGATGTCGTAGGCATTCAAGCCGCCGACATTGGTGTAGTTGAGATCGGGAATCTCGACCGCCGGCAGGGCATGGCTGATATAGGACTTCAGATCCGCAACCGAATGCAGCTTGCGCGTGATGGGCGAGCGCAGCACATAGCCGATTTCCACTTCCAGCATCGGCTGCTTGAACAGTCGAGCATCGATCTCGGCGCCGTCCTTGCAGGCGCCATCCGCAAACAGCACGCCCGATATCGGGTCGGCGTAATGAAATTTGGCGCGTATCGCGGGGTTGGTAAAGCCGGCCTTGTAGCCACCGATGCTGCGCTTCTTGCGCATCTCGTGGATGACGAATGCGTGCTGGATGTCGTAAGCGGATTCGCGATTGAGTTGGTCGTAATAGACCGACAACAGCGGCATGGGCTGACCATGGGCAAGTTCGAGCTGGACGATATCGGCCCAATCGTCGGCGCTGCCATCGACCGCCTGCGCCGCCTGCGTACTCAGCCCCAACAGCAGCAGTGCCAGTAGCGTATGGTTTTTCAAACTCGTCCTTATCGGCTGTCGTTGATCCCGCCGCGCGGGGCTGCGATCATGCCCAACTTTGAGGGCGCTGCTCAATCATCGCGCATTCATGTCCACCGTCATTGAAGGCATCGCGACTTTTATCGCCGCCTATCGCGGCATCTCGCCGCCGGCCATAGCGCGGTAGAATCGCCCCATGCGTAGCCTCCTCGTCGCTCTCCTCATGCTGTTGCTGCCACCGCTCGCGCCCACCGCGCAGGCGGCCAACAGCTATAGCGAACGCGAACTGGGCGTATGGTCAACGCTCATCAACCACGGTCTCGATGCCAATGCCAAGATGGTGGTGCTGGCCGAACAGACCAGCGGCGACCCGGCGCGACTCGGCCGCGACCCAGCCGCCGTCGACGGCATTGTCAAACAACTGGAAGTGCCGAAATCGGCGTTTGACGACTGGCAACGGCGCAATGCACGCATCGACACCATCGACGCCACCCTCACCCTCAACGTCAGTTACCAGATGCTGGATGCAAAAACCCGCAAGGAATTATTCGACGGCGTGGTGCCAGGCACCGGCTGGGAACATTTTTTCAAACGCTATCCCGGCGCGCCGGGCATTCTGCGCATCTCCCACGCCGGCTTCGATGACACCCTGAGTCACGCCCTGGTTTACATCGAACACGAGTGCGGCGCCGAGTGTGGCGCCGGTCATTTGTTTCATCTCACCTTGCGCCAGGGTGGCGGTTGGGAAGTGAAGGGCGGCGTGACAGTGTGGATGGTCAAATGACGCGCCCAATAAGCAGCCTGGCGAGCAGGTAGATAAACCGATGTTCTCGATTGCAGTATTTTGCGCTTCACGACCCGGTGCGCGCGAGGAATACATGGCCGCTGCCGACGGCTTCGGCCGCGAACTCGCAGCGCGCGAAATCGTCCTCGTCTATGGTGGTGGTAACGTCGGCTTGATGGGTGCGCTGGCCGATGGCGCGCTCGATCTTGGCGGCCAGGTGATCGGTGTCATTCCGGACTTCCTGCGCGACCGCGAGGTTTGTCACAGCGGCCTCACGGAATGCGTGGTGGTGGACGATCTGTTCGAACGCAAGGCCATCATGATCGAGCGCGCCGATGCCTTCGTCGCGCTGCCCGGCGGCATCGGCACCTTCGACGAAGTGCTGGAAGTGATCGCCTGGCGACAATTGCGCCAACTGCGACAGCCCATCGGCCTGTTGAACGTGGCCGGCTATTTCGACAGCTGGTTGGCCTCGCTGAACCACGCCGCCGACGAAGGCTTCATCACCCACGCCGAACTCGATCAACTGATCGTGATGCGTGACCCGGCGGAATTGATCGATGCGCTGCTTGAGGCCAGTCACGCATGACCCAACGCGCCTATGCCGGCGTCGTATTCGACATGGACGGCATCCTGATCGATTCTGAGCCCTTGTTTCGCCGCGCCGCCCAGCAAGCGGCACGCGATCTCGGTCATCACCTGTCGGACGAAACCTATGGCATGTGGATGGGTCTGCCGCCGCGTGCGGTGGAAGCGGCGGTGGCCGAGAGCATGGGCCCCGCATTTCCGATGCGCGCCTTCCGTGAGGAATTCCGCCGTATCTGGATAGAACATACCGAACGCCATGGCATGCCGCCGCAACCGGGCATGCCGGAATTACTGACCGGCTTACGCGAGCGCGACATACCCTTCGGCGTCGCGACCTCGACGCAAAGGGATCAAGCCTTACGCTCGCTGGAGTTGGCCGGTCTCGGCACGTTCATAGACGTGCTGGTGGCTGGCAACGAAGTCACGGCCGGCAAACCGGCGCCGGAAATTTTTCTGCGTGCGGCAGCGGGCATCGGCATTGAACCTGCGCGCTGCGTCGCCCTGGAGGATTCCTCGGTGGGCGTACGCGCGGCATCGTCCGCCCACATGCTGACCATCATGGTGCCGGATCTGCACCAGCCGAACGCCGAGACTGCGGCGCTCGCTCATTACGTCATTCCTGGCACGGCACGCGCGGCACGCGTGGTGTTGACGCTATTCGATGCGCTGGGGGCGCACTAGCCATGAAAGCGACGATTGAAACGACATGGGTGATGTTCGGTCTGCTCGCCATGCTGAGCGGCGCTGCGGCACAGACCGAATCGGGCGCGCCCGCCGCCGCGACGACCCTCGTCGCGCCTAAGGTGCCGACTTCGGACGAGGCGCTCGCAGCCTGGAACGTATTCCGCGCCGAGCCACTCACGCGCCTCGACAAGACGCAGCCCTTTCTCGATTTCATCCGCGACAGCGGCCAGGTGCATATCGTGTTGAACAACGATTTGCTGGCCTGGATGTTTCAGCCTATGGATAACAGCTACAAGGCCACGCTCTATGCCGCCTTCCTCGGTGGCAACATGGCCGCCCAGCTGGCATCGAAGCAGAGTGGCGACAACGATGACGTGGCGGGCATGGATGCCGCGCTCGATGCCTATGGCGCGTTGCGTAAAGCCCATCCCGATTTTCATGTGCCTGTGTTCGAAACGCTGGCCAAGGCGCGCGCCTCACAACACCTCTCGCAAGCCGTGAAGGACATCGAAGCCAGCACGCCGGGCACACCATGAGTTCGACGCGCATGCGCGCTGAACGAGCGGATATCACGCAGCTAGCCTGCGATGCCATCGTCAACGCCGCCAATGAAACGCTGCTGGGTGGCGGTGGCGTCGATGGTGCTATTCACCGCGCCGCAGGACCCGAGTTGCTGACTGAATGTCGCACGCTCGGTGGTTGCCCTACCGGCAGTGCGCGCATCACGCGCGGTTATCGATTGCCGGCGGGTTTTGTCATTCACACCGTTGGACCGGTGTGGTCCGGTGGCAAGCTCGGCGAAGCGGCCTTGCTCGCCCGTTGCTATCAAGCCTGCTTCGCCATCGCCCGCGAGCGTGGTCTGCGCAGCCTCGCCTTGCCGGCCATCAGTTGCGGCGTGTACGGCTATCCGCCGCGTCCCGCCGCCGGTATCGCGGTGCGCGAGGTCAAAGCGGCGCTGGCCACCAATGACGACATTGAGCGCGTGGTGTTCGCCTGCTTCAGCGACGAGATGCTCGCCATCTATCAGGATCTGCTGGGCGATAATGTGAGTAGCGGAGACTGAGATCATGGCACGCAAAGCAAGCTATCACCGCAATACCCTCGCCATCGTCTATGACTTCGATGGCACGCTGACGCCGCAGCCCATGCAGGAATACACCGTGCTGCCGCAACTCGGCATCAGCGGCGCGGAATTCTGGACCGAAGTCAATGCCGAGGTCCGTCGTACCGGCGGCGATGCCATCCTCACTTACATGCGGCTGCTGGTCGAGAAAATCGAAGCCAACAAGGCGCATTTGAGTCGCGAAGCGCTACGCAAACTCGCCGCCGGCATTGAATACTACCCGGGTGTCGATTCGTGGTTCGATCGTGTCAACGCCTATGTACATGACAAGACCGGCGGCAGCGTGCAGACCCGTCACTACATCGTCTCGGCCGGTCTCTCGGAGATCCTAGAAGGCATCAGCATCAAGCATCACTTCGCGCGCATCTATGCCTCGCAGTACTACTTCGATCATCACGAGGCGGCGCGTTTCCCGACGGTGGTGATCAACGACACCGCCAAGACCCAGTATCTGTTCCGCATCAACAAGGGTCGCGAGGACAGTCTCGAAACCATCAACGAATACATGCCGGAAGCGGCGCGACCCATTCCCTTTCAGCACATGCTCTATGTCGGCGACGGTCTGACCGATGTGCCGTGCATGACGGTGGTGAAGAATTACGGTGGCTTCGCGGTGGCGGTACACAAGCCGCGCAGCCAGGACGCCGTCAAGGTCTGTCGCGAACTGGTCGACGCCAACCGCATCGATTTCTATGCGCCGGCCGACTATGGTCCCGGCCGCAAACTCGAACAGCGCGTGCATAAGATTCTCGATGTGATCATCGCGCGCATTGCTTTTGAACAGGAACGCCATGAGTTCCTCAAGGACATGCGAAAGGCTTGAATGTGAAAGATACTCAACAAACCCTGGCGCAGCGCGCCGCCCGTCTGCTCGGTCTGGTCGTACTGGCCGGGGCCTTGAGCGCCTGCAGCCACCTATCGATGCCCAAGGTCTCGCTGCCCAAGCTGCCATCCTTGCGTCACGAGGAAGAGAAACCCAAGGACTTGTCCGCCACGCCGCGCGATCTGATGGCTGCCAAGCTGGTCAACCCGCGGCCCGACCCGAACGTGCCCAATCTCACGGTCGGCAAGCTGATGGAGTTCGCCGACCGTTATCTCGCCTGCGATTGCGCCAACATGCGCTTTGGCCAGTCCTGGCAAAAGGTCGATGACGGTTACATCCTGCTGACCAATTCCGATGTGGTGCGGCCGCTGCATTTCGTGTGCAAAGACGTCGGCGAGAGCCGCGAATGTTTTCTCGCCGAAATTGATCGCGGTGCGCAGACCCCAACCTTGACCGAGAGATTCGTGCCGGGCGGTGACTTCATCAAGTTCCTCTACGAGAACGGCGTGAAGTGCGAGCGTGCGACGCCCTGTCAGTAAACCATCGTATTCAGAATCCTTGGGGAGACAGCCATGACCGTGCTTAATGACGAACAATCCATGATGGTCGAGGCCGCACGACGTTTCGTGCGCGAGCAGATCATCGCGCCGCGCCTCGACATGGCGCTGGACCGCAGCGCCGAATTTCCCCACGCCATCATCGAGGCCATGTGGGAACAGGGCCTTTTGAACGGTGAGTTCCCTGCCGAGGTCGGCGGCGCCGGTTTGTCCTGCCATGACCACACCCTTGTGATCGAGGAACTGAACTATGGCTGTCTCGGCATCGCCACTTCGGCGATCGCCAACAGCCTCGCTGGTCTGCCCTTGATGCTGGCGGACAACCACGCGCTGCGCGACAAATACCTGGGCGGTCTGATTGAGAAACACGGCTATGCAGCCTATGCCTGTTCCGAGCCCGACGCTGGCTCCGATGTGGCCGCAATGAGCACGCGCTTCGTGAAGAAGGGCGACAAATACATTCTGAACGGCCGCAAGCGCTGGATCACCAATGCCGATGTCGCCGACTGGTATACGGTGTTCGCGCGCGAACAGGGCACGAGCGGTCATCGCGGCATCGCTATCTTTGTGGTCGACGCCGGCACACCGGGCCTGCGCTGGGAATCGATGATCCACAAGCTCGGCCAACGCGCGTCCCATACCGGCGACGTAGTGTTCGAGGATGTGGAAGTGCCGGCCGAGAATCTGCTGGCCGGTCCCGAACATGGCTTCAAGCTCGCGATGGCGACTTTCGATCGCTCGCGTCCCTGGATCGCCGCCGGCGCCGCCGGCGTCATCCGCCGTGCACGCGACGAAGCCTTGCGTTATGCGACGGAACGCAAGGCCTTTGGCGAAGCCATCGTCAATCACCAGATGGTGGCGGCGATGCTCGCCGACATGGAAATCAGCTATCTCGCCACGCGTCTGCTGTGTCTGAACGCAGCCAGCGAAGTCGATCGCGGCAATCTACGCGGCAGCCATAGCGCCTGCGCGAAAGCCTTTGGCGGTGACGCGGCGATGAAGTGCACCATCGACGCCGTGCAGATCTTTGGCGGCTATGGCTATACCCAGGATTTCGTGGTCGAGAAATTGATGCGCGATGCCAAGCTATTGCAGATCTATGAAGGCACATCGCAGATCCAGCGTCTGGTGATTTCGCGCGACATGGTGCGCAATCTGGGCGCGTGAATCCGGTGGCGCGGTGATTTATAGATGAGCCGATTCAGAGCTACAGCCGATGCATTGGTGTCTTCGTGCAGTCTCGCTCCCCGAGCTTGACCTTGTGGGTCAGACTTCAGTCTGACATTCGCTCAGCTTTGATAGCCTCGGCAGTACATGAGTGTCAGACTGAAGTCTGACTCACAATAGAAAGTCTGCAGAGCATCTCAACTCCCCGCTCAGCAGGTGACCAGCTTCAGACCCATGCCCAATTCATTCGCACATTGATAGCGCCAACGCTCGAACCAACAATGAGGAACAAAACATGATCAAAATCGGTGACGAACTGCCCGCCGGCACGCTCTACGAATTCAACGAAATCGAATCAGAGGCCTGCGCCATCGGCCCGCAACCTGTAGACGTGAAGACCGCCGCCGCCGACCGCACCATCGCCATCTTCGGCCTGCCAGGCGCTTTCACTCCGACTTGCTCGGCCAAACATCTGCCGGGTTATATCGCCAACGCGGACGCACTGAAGGCCAAGGGTGTCGACGAAATCTGGTGCCTGTCGGTCAACGACGCCTTCGTGATGGGCGCCTGGGGTCGCGAGCAGAAGACCGTCGGCAAGCTGCGCATGCTCGGCGATGGTAGCGCGCTGTTCGCCAAAGCCATGGGCTTGGAATTGGATCTCATCGCCCGTGGCATGGGTGTGCGCATGCAGCGCGTCTCGATGCTGGTCAAGAACGGCAAGGTCACCCAGTTCAATCTCGAAGCGCCGGGCAAGTTTGAAGTGAGCGATGCCGAGACGATGTTGAAACAGGTGTGAGGCAGGCGCAAAGTTTTGCGCTGCCACTCGTCCCGCTGGCACCACGCATCGCAGTAATCCAACGCGGGCGGCGCTCACCGACCGCCCGCATTCAGCTCATCTCAGCATTGTCCTGCCATCACGCCAGAGCGTAGCGCACCAAGTCCGACAAAGTGAACTTGTCAGCCTGGGCGCAGGGCAGCACCGGCGCAAACTTCGTTTCCGCGTTCAGAAACGATCCTGTGTCACGTAGCATAATTCCGATGAAGGTTTCTGCCACGATATAACTCCCGACCGGCCCAAGATGTTGGCCGCCGAAGCCGAGCGCGCCATCTTTGCTTGAACGTTCGACACCGTAATGCTCCGCTTCGCGCAGGATGTAGTACCACAGCGGCGTACGTCCATTGAGATCGACTGTGTACTTCTTGTACAAGGCGTCGCGCTTGTCCGCGAACTCCTTGAGTTCCTTCGGCGGCGCAGCCACGGTCCGCGCGCCGGCTGACCACAATACGTTTGCGCCGAGCGCGGGCACACCTAGGATCGTCGCGACCTGCTCGCCGGTCGGCAATTGCAGGGTGTTTCCGCGGATAAGATTGCGATAGGCAAGGTTGGCCATCAGCGAAGGCGTCGCGTTCGCAAACTCGGGTAGTGCGGCGAGCAGGTCGACCGGCAGCGCATCGAGTCCGTAGGACGGCTGCGGAATCCGCAACTTATCGGGTCCTGGGGTCGATGCGCGGGTCGGTATGTCGGCGAGGAAGAATGCCCAGTCTATACCCCAGTCATCCGGCATCGGCGCGCCGAATCCATTCAAATTCGAACGCGGGTTGCGACTCGCGTTGAATGTCGGAATGCGCCGATCGTCCTTCTCTGTACCGATAGGCGCAGCACGTCTGTGCGGGTTGCGAACTCCGACTGCGGGCTGGTAAGCGCGGTACCGGTGCGCAGTTCAACGCCTTCATTTATTTCTGCCTGTGCCGGTGTAGAGATAGGGCTGGTCGTCCGGCCCACGACCATAGACGCAATCGAGATCCAATGCCGGGGTGCGAAAATCGACCATACCCGTGGCGTCGATAATCTGCTGACCGAGCGG
Source organism: Pseudomonadota bacterium (assembly GCA_043782755.1). Taxonomy (GTDB): domain Bacteria; phylum Pseudomonadota; class Gammaproteobacteria; genus JADJYF01. The sequence continues at coordinate 20,274 of JAYWAC010000315.1, forward strand.
CGTCGGGTCAAAGGTCATGTCGTGATCGACGAACTGACCAAAGTAGGTATAGCCGGCGGGTGTGACCGGATTTTCGTCTTCTTCCTCTGCAACGGTAATGGGTTGGCCGGCGTCGGCCTTGATCATCGCCGTCGCGATAGCCTCCAACGCATAGGCCGAGAATACCGGCCCCATCGTGTCGAACATCCGTCCAAAACGACCATAGCCCACGCCAGGAGCGGCGGCGGCAAGCAAACCTCGATTGACGTTTCCATGGGCAGAACTCGCACTCATGACGGACTCCTTGAGACCTGACTGAGAATGAAAGGATCTGGACTATAGGAGGCGCGTACTGAAAGCGATGTGAGAAAACCCACCGCTAGCCGGCGGTTTAGCGTGGCAAGCAGATGGCGTCAGGCAAGCTTCTCCAGCACACCCTGCTCCAACAACAAGTTCAAGCTATAGCGCACGCCGAAGCCCGTCGTATCGGTCGGAATGTGTGCGAGTCCGCCCTTCACGTTGCAAGCGCTCAAGTCGAGATGCACCCACGGCACCTCATTCTTGACGAAGCGCCGCAGGAAACGCGCCGCGAGAATATGATCGGCCTCGTTGTCGGCAGAACACTGGCGGATATCGGCGATGCTGGAGTCCAGCATGCGATCGTAGTCGTCGTCCTGCGGAAAGGGCCACACCCGCTCGCCGCTGGCGCGGCCGGCTTCGATCAACACGCCGTGCAGGTCGTCACGATTGGTGAACACACCGCTGTAGTGCTTGCCGAGTGCGTCGATGCACGCACCGGTCAAGGTTGCGTAGTCGATGATCAAGGCCGGCTTGCCCAGACTCGCGAGTGTCAAGGTATCGGCCAACACCATGCGACCTTCGGCATCGGTGTGCACGATTTCTATGCTGGTGCCGTCCATCGCATAGACCACATCATTGGGCTTGTAGGCGCGCGGTCCGATGTGGTTCTGCGCCAGCGCCAGCCAACAGTCGATGGGGAAATCCACTTGCAGACGCGTCAGCGCGAGCAAGGTGCCGAGCGCCACCGCGCTGCCCTGCATGTCTTCGTGCATGCCGAACATATGCTTGGCTGATTTCAGATTGACACCACCAGTATCGAAACAAATGCCCTTGCCGACCAGCGCCACGAGTGAACGACCGCGCGCACGCGGCTGGTAGCGTAGATGGAGGATGCCGGCATCCGCTTCGGCGCTGCCGGCCACCACCGCCAGGAAGGCGCCGGCCTTGCGCCTAGCGAGCGCGGCGTGATCGAGAAACTCGTATCGCCAGCCGTGTTGCTCGGCCATGCGCTTGACGCGTTCGCGGTAAGCACCGGGGTTAAGTTCGTTGGCGGGCAGCACCGACAGTGCGCGCGCCAGGGCGTTGCCCTCGGCCTCGGCCTCGCTGCGATGCGCCTGCCAGCCGAGCGGTACACCGCATATACGGATGCGACGCAGCCGTGGTGCGGGCGGTGTTTCACGTTTACGCGAAGGCAATTGGGCGAGCTGCGCGAGCAGGGCCGCGAGCACGGCTTCCAGCACCGCGCCCTGCTCAGCTTCACTGAAGCCGACCGCACTGACCACGACATCCAAGGCCTTGCATAGCACGACTTCGCTCGCTGCGCGGCGCGCCGCACAGAGTCTATCGAAGGCCGCCATGCCGCGTTTCTGCGCGAGTTGCACGACGCGGGTGGCGCGTGCGCAGGGCAGATCGGTGACCAGCAGCGCGCCGCTACCGCTCGCGCCGCGACGGCGGATACGGGTCTTGATCAATTCGCCATGGGGCAGTGATTGCCAAAGCGGGCTGCGCAGATCCTCGGACGTCACCAGCAGCCAGGCATCAGCGCGTTCGATCTGCGCCTTGCTCGGCGCGTGCCGCTGGCTGCTGAGCATCGATTTTGCCATACGTGAAGCCCACCTCGAGTGGGGCCGCTACAGCCAGGAGTGCGCAACCATGACCGGCGACGCGTGCTTACATTACACTAGCGCTACTAGCGAAGGCGCAAACGGCGCGACGGCACGTGGGGATTCGAGATCATCATGGCAGCACTACCGGACGACGACGCGCAGGAAACCCAGGAGTGGCTCGACGCCCTCGATGGCGTGATCGACATCGAAGGCGTCGAACGCAGTCACTATCTGCTCGAACGCTTGATCGACCAGGCGCGACGCTCCGGCGTCAACCTGCCCTACTCGGCCAAGACCGCCTACATCAACACCATTCCGCCGCATCGCGAGCAATACACGCCCGGTGACCCGGATCTGGAATGGAAGATACGCTCCATCAATCGCTGGAATGCGATGGCGATGGTGGTCAAGGCCAATCGCAAGAACAGCGAACTGGGCGGCCACATCGCGAGCTACGCAAGTGCGGCCACGCTCTACGAAATCGGCTACAACCATTTCTGGCATGCACCTTCGCCGACGCACGGCGGTGACCTGGTGTTCTTCCAGGGCCACTCGGCGCCGGGTATCTATGCACGCGCCTTCCTGCTCGGCCTATTGTCCGAAGAACAACTGAACAACTTCCGTCAGGAAGTGGATGGCAAGGGTTTGAGTTCCTATCCCCATCCGTGGCTGATGCCGGGCTTCTGGCA
>JAYWAC010000316.1:0-22846 GCA_043782755.1 Pseudomonadota bacterium
GCCGCGCTCGCCTCTTCACGGCGCAGCATCTCGCCGGCCAAGGCCAGATAAGCCGTCGCGCCGCTCGAGGATTTGTCGTAAATCAACGCCGGCAGACCGTGGCTGGGCGCCTCGGCCAGGCGCACGTTGCGTGGAATGATGGTGCGATAGACCTGGTCGCCGAAATGCTCGAGCAGCTGCCGGGAGACGTCGTTGGCGAGGTTGTTACGCGGATCGAACATGGTGCGCAACAGACCTTCTACCTTGAGTCCGGGATTGAGAAAACGGCGAATCTTTTCGATCGTTTCGAGCAGGGCCGATAGGCCTTCCAGCGCGAAATACTCGCACTGGGTCGGGATCACGACCGCGTCAGCCGCGACCAGCGCGTTAACGGTCAGCATGTTGAGGGACGGCGGGCAGTCGATGATGATGTAATCATAGCGTTCGCGCAGACTCTCGAGCGCTTGGCGCAGGCGCATCTCACGCCCCAGTTCTTCCAAAAGGCCGACTTCGGCACCGGTCAAATCACCATTGCCCGGCAGCAGGTGATAACCGGCCGTGGCATTGGTGACCAGCGCATCCTCGACACTGCTATCGCCCATCAAGACGTCGTAGCTCGAGCGGTACAACAGACGCTTGTCGATGCCACTGCCCATGGTCGCATTGCCTTGCGGATCGAGATCGATGAGCAAGGTCGGGCGCTTGAAGGCCGCCAGCGAGGCCGCCAGGTTGATGCTGGTGGTGGTCTTGCCGACACCGCCTTTCTGGTTGGCAATGGCGAGAACGCGTGACATCGCTACGGCATACCGCTGGCAGAGGATGGAAGATGCATGGTGCGGTCTGGGCGAGACCGGCGCGGATTATGGCACAAAGGCACTGGCCGCCGAAGCTGCGGTGGCCGCTTCGATCACGACTAGATGTCGGTCCGCGTAACCCGGCACAGCGAGCGCGATGGTCTTGAGCGCCGCTGCCGGCAGGTCGCAGGCTTGGAGTTCAACCGCATCGATCTGGCCCTTCATCGCCAGCAGCCGAGTGCCGGGGCCACGCAGGGCACGGGTCGCGGTGACGAACTCCGGCAGCGCCGCAAAGGCGCGCGCGATGAGCGTGTCGTAGCCCTGCGCGGGGTGATGGTCCTCGACCCGCGCGCAGACCACCTCGACATTGGCGAGCGCGAGTTCAATACGCACCTGGGTCAGGAAGCGGGCGCGCTTGGCGCGCGGTTCGAGCGCCGTGACCGTCAGGTCCGGCAGCACGATGGCGAGCACGATGCCGGGCAAGCCATTGCCACTGCCGACATCCAGCAGTCGGCCCGGTCCGATGTGGGGCACCACCGCCAGACTGTCGACCAGCTGTTCGCGGGCAAAGGCCAGTGCGCTGGTGGCAGCGGTCAGATTGGCGACCCGCCCCCAGCTCATCACCATCGCGATATAGCGCTCTAACTGGTCGAGCTGCGGGTCGGACAGCGACAAGCCATAGCCTTGCGCCGCCTGCCCGAGCAGTGCACGCACAGGGTTATCGCTGGACACCCGCTCAGGCCGAGCGCGACTGGCGCGGCCCGCTCTTCTTGAGATGCACCAGCAACAGCGAAATCGCCGCAGGTGTGATGCCGGCGATGCGCGCCGCCTGACCGACCGTGACCGGGCGGTGGCTCGTGAGCTTCTGGCGCACTTCGCTCGAAAGTCCGCGCACTAGGGCGTAATCCGTGCTCGTCGGAATCACGGCATCTTCCTGTTCACGGTGGCGCACGACCTCGGCCTGCTGCCGATCGATATAACCGCAGTAATGAGCGCTGATCTCAATCTGCGAGATGACTTCGGCATCGGCGACACCCGGCCCGACACCTGGCAGCTGCATGAGCGTGGCGTAATCGAGTTCCGGGCGACGTAGTAAGTCCGACAGACGCTGATCCTTGCGTAATGGCTGGCCCAGCACCGCCGTGGCTATGTCAGCCGGCAGACGATCGGGTGACAGCCAAGTGCTGTCGAGCCGCGCCTGTTCCTTTTCGACCCCTTCGCGCTTGGCCTCGAAGCGCGCCCAGCGCGCGTCGTCGACCAAACCGAGTTCGCGCGCTATCGACGTCAGGCGCAGATCCGCATTGTCCTCGCGCAGCATGAGCCGATATTCGGCGCGGCTGGTGAACATGCGATAGGGCTCGGCCGTTCCGCGCGTGACGAGATCATCGACCATCACACCGAGATAAGCCTCGTCGCGGCGCGGATACCAAGGTGCCAGCTCTCGCGCCCGGCGCGCGGCATTGATGCCGGCCAGCAAACCTTGCGCGGCGGCCTCTTCGTAGCCCGTCGTGCCATTGATCTGGCCGGCGAAGAACAGTCCGGCAATCTGCTTGGTCTCCAGCCACGGCGCGATGTCACGCGGGTCGAAAAAGTCGTATTCGATGGCGTAGCCAGGGCGCGTGATGACCGCCCGTTCAAAGCCCTTGATGGAGCGGATGAAGTCGAACTGGAGATCAAAGGGCAGGCTGGTGGACAGCCCATTAGGATAGATTTCGTTGCTGGTCAGGCCTTCCGGCTCGACGAAGATCTGATGCGCGTTCTTGTCTGCGAAGCGCACCACCTTATCTTCGATGGATGGGCAATAACGCGGCCCCACGCCCTCGATCGCGCCATTGAACAAAGGTGAGCGCGACAAGCCCGCGCGTATCACTTCGTGCGTGCGTTCGCTGGTATAGGTAATGTGACAGGGCACCTGGCGCGGATGTTCTTCAACCCGGCCCAGAAAGGAAAACACCGGACAAGGGTCGTCGCCTGCTTGCGTGTCGAGCACACTGAAATCGATGCTGCGTCCGTCGATGCGGGGCGGCGTGCCGGTCTTGAGACGCCCAACGCGCAGCGGCAATTCACGCAGTCGCGCGGCGAGACGCATGGCCGGCGGCTCGCCGGCGCGACCGGCGTTGTAATTGGCGTCGCCGATGTGTACGAGTCCGGCCAGAAAAGTGCCGACCGTCAACACCACCACCGGTGCGCGGAAGGCCAGACCCATCTGCGTGACCACGCCCGTCACCCGCTCGCCCTCGACCATGAGGTCGTCAACGGCCTGCTGAAATAGTGTGAGATTGGGCTGATTCTCGAGCGCGATGCGCGCACTGACCCTGTACAAGGCACGATCGATCTGGGCGCGCGTGGCACGCACCGCCGGGCCCTTGCTGGCATTGAGAATGCGGAAGTGGATACCGCAGGCATCGGCACCGTGGGCCATGAATCCGCCCATCGCATCGATTTCCTTGACCAAGTGTCCCTTGCCTATGCCGCCGATGGCGGGATTGCAGGACATCTGCCCGAGGGTTTCGATGCTCTGAGTCAGGAGTAGCGTGCGAGCACCCATACGCGCCGAAGCAAGCGCTGCTTCGGTGCCGGCGTGACCGCCACCCACCACGATGACGTCGTAGGACTCGGGATATTGCATGACGCGCGGCTCGCGAGGGAAGGCGGTGAGGATACTGCCGCGCTCGGTGCATTTGAAGCGCGCTCGCTGGTGCCGTGCGGATTGATCAGGTGAGCATCATCGCGGCGGGGGCGATGAAACTTCGACGTGACTCGTGGGTCTGGCCCTTTTGTTGACGCATTTGCAGGGCGTGTGGAACACTCTCGCGCCCACCGAGAGGGGCGTAGACGATCACGACGAGGGCGCGGTCCTGCATCCGCGCAGTCGAACGCACCTCGAAGAAGTCCGGGACAGGACATCACCTGCGATAGACCGATGGGGCCTATCGAGGCAGTCCGCCATGTCCCGGCTGCCCGTACACACAAGAGGCCCATGGCATGGAAACCTTGATTGAAGTCAAAGGTTTGAGCAAGAACTTCGGCACCCTGCAAGCGGTGAGTGACATCTCGCTCAGCGTTACACGCGGCGAGGTATTGGGGTTTCTAGGCCCCAACGGCGCCGGCAAATCGACCACCATGAAGATGATCACCGGCTTCCTCGCGCCGAGCGCCGGCCACGTCTCGATCGCCGGCTTCGATATCGAACAAGCGCCGCTCGCCGCCAAGGCGAAACTCGGCTACGTGCCCGAGGGCGCACCGGCCTACGGCGAGATGACGCCCACCACCTTCCTCGATTTCATCGCCGACATCCGCCGCATTCCGGCCGCCCGTCGCCGCGAGAGGATCGAGGAAGTGATCAGCAAAATTCATCTCGAGAAAGTCATGCATCAACGCATCGAAACCCTCTCCAAGGGCTTCAAGCGCCGCGTCGGTCTGGCCCAGGCCATTCTGCACGACCCCGAGATTCTGGTGATGGACGAGCCGACCGACGGTCTCGATCCAAATCAGAAACACGAAGTGCGCGAACTCATCAAGGAAATGGCGCCGCACAAGGCCATCGTCATTTCCACTCACATCCTCGAAGAAGTGGATGCGGTGTGCACGCGGGCCATCATCATCAATCAAGGACGTTTGATCTTCAGCGGTACGCCGCTCGAACTCGCGCAGCGTTCGCGCTATCACAACGCCGTGACCATCATCGTCGCGGCGGCAGCGCGTGAGCAGGCTCATGCTGTCATCGCGAGTCTCGCCAGCGCTCATCAGATTGAAGAGCACCTGCTCGGCAGCGATGCGCGCATCACCGTCAGCGGCGGCGATAAGCCCTTGCCGATTGACGATCTGCAGCGACGTCTGGCCGACGCCGGCTGCCAGATCAACGGCTTCTTTGTCGAACACGGCCATCTCGACGAAGTGTTCCGCACACTGACCACCGCAGCTAACGAGAGCGGCGAGGTGCATCGCACATGAACGGCTTGACCACCATCTTCAAGCGCGAACTGCGCGCCTATTTCGCGACCCCGGTCGCCTATGTGTTCATCGTCATCTTCCTGGTGCTGGCCGGCGTCGCCACTTTCTACATGGGGGGCTTCTACGAGCGCGGCCAGGCCGATCTCGAACCCTTCTTTCAGTTTCATCCTTGGCTGTACATGTTTCTGATCCCGGCCATCTCGATGCGTCTGTGGTCAGAGGAACGCAAGGCCGGTACGCTGGAATTGTTGCTCACCTTGCCGGTGCCACTCTCAGCCGCCGTGGTCGGCAAATTCCTCGCGGCCTGGGCGTTCACCGCCGTCGCCCTGCTCGGCACATTGCCGCTGTGGATCACGGTCAATTATCTCGGTGACCCGGACAACACCGTGATTCTGGCTGGCTATCTCGGCAGCCTGTTGATGGCCGGCGGCTTTCTCGCCATCGGCGCCTGCATCTCGGCCCTGACCAAGAACCAGGTTATCGCCTTCGTCGTCAGTTTCGTGATCTGCTTTGCCTTCAACCTGAGCGGCTTCCCGATGGTGATCGACATGTTCAGTGCCTGGGCACCGCAGGCGATTGTCGATGTGGTCAGTTCCTTTAGCTTCCTGACCCACTTCAATTCGATAGTGAAAGGCGTGATCGACGTGCGCGACTTGGTGTTCTTCGCCACCCTGATCGCGTTCTGGCTGTATGCCAACGTGCTCGCCATCGAAATCAACAAGAGCAACTGACGCAATGAACAGAAAGCTGGTCACTGGCACGGGTCTCGTCATCGCGTTGGCTTTGTTCCTGACGGTCAACATCATCGCCAATCAGGGCCTGACTTCGCTGCGGCTGGATTTGACCGAGAACAAACTGTACACGCTGTCCGGCGGCAGCAAAAATATCCTCGGCCAACTCGTCGAGCCGGTGACGGTGCGGCTGTATTACTCGGCTAAGGAATTTGCCAACGTTCCGCAGTTGCTCAATTACGGCAAGCGCGTGCGCGACATGCTCGAAGAATATGCGGCGGCCGGTAATGGCAAGGTCAAACTGCTGGTCATCGATCCTGAACCCTTCTCTGAAGCGGAAGACGAGGCGGTGTCCTATGGCGTGCGGCCGATGCCGCTGTCCGCGAGTGGTGAACAGGGCTATCTCGGTGTGGTCGCGACCAATGCCACCGACGACATACAACTGCTGCCACTGCTCAGTCCCGAGCGCGAAGACGCGCTGGAATACGAATTGACCAAGATGGTCTACGCCCTCGCCCACCCCAAGAAGCGCGTGATCGGTGTGCTCTCGACCCTGCCGGTGCTGGCCCCGCCGCCCGACCCCATGACCGGCCGTCAGCACGCCGAGGACTGGACCAGCTTCGTGTTGTTAAAGGAACTCTACGACATCAAGCAGATGACGCCCGACACCACCACCATCGACAAAAACATCGATACCTTGATCGTGGTCCATCCCAAGAGTCTGCCGGCGCCAACGCTGTATGCCATCGATCAGTTCGTGCTGAAAGGTGGCAAGGCGATGATCTTTGTCGACCCCTTGGCCGAGCAGGATCAGGCCCAACCCGATCCGGAACGTCCCGGCGTGCCGCCCAAACTCGATTCCAATCTCGAGCCGTTATTCGCGAAATGGGGCATCAAACTTAACGATGAGAAAGTGGTGGGTGACCCGACCGTCGCGGTACGCGTGACCTTCCGCACCCAGCGCGGTCCGCAAGAAGTGGAATACCTGCCGTGGCTACAGTTGCAGGGCGCGTCATTGAACCACGACGATTTCATTACCAACGAGTTGAACTCGGTCAATGTCGGCACCGCTGGTTCGCTGGAAACCCTGCCGGGTTCCAAGCTTAAGGTCGTGCCACTGCTGCAAACCCAAACTACTGCGGGCCTCATCGATCGCGACTCGATCATCTTTGTACGCAACCCGGCCGGCCTGCTGGAGAACTTCAAGTCTGACGGCAAGCACCACGTCATTGCGATGCGCCTCTCGGGCGACGCCGAGACCGCTTTCCCCGATGGCCGTCCGCATACTGAAGAACAGAAGAACGCACCGCCCGATGCGGAATTCCTTGCCCACTCCAAGGCCGGCATCAACCTCATCGTGGTTGCCGACACCGATCTGCTGGCCGATCGCTTCTGGGTACGTTTCAACAGCTTTGGCGATATGCGTCAGCCCGAACCTTTCGGCAACAACGGCGACTTCCTGATCAATTCCATCGACAACCTCGGTGGCAATGACGACTTGATCAGTTTGCGCAGCCGCGGCCAGTACACCCGTCCATTCAAGGTCGTGCAGCGCATTCAGCGCGAAGCCGAGTCGCAGTTTCGCGATCGCCAGAAGGCACTGCAGGACAAACTCACCGAGACCGAGAAGAAGCTTGCCAATCTGCAAGGCGAGCACAGCGGCAAGGAATTGATGCTGACACCCGAACAGAAGACCGAGCTTGAGACCTTTCGCCAGGAACAGGTCAAGACGCGCAAGGAATTGCGCGCCGTGCAGCACGAACTCGATGCCAATATCGAGGGCCTGGGTACGCGCCTCAAATTCTTGAACACGGCCTTGGTGCCGCTGCTGATCGCATTGCTGGCCATCGGCGTCAGTCTGATCAGCGGTCGTACCCGTCGCAGCGCTTAAGTCGGCCAGGGGAGCGCAGACCATGAACAACAAATTGCTGAGTGCCTTGCTGCTGGCGGTGGCGCTGGGTGGCGCAGCCTGGAAGATAAGCACCGACAAAGCGCCGCAGACCGAAGTCACGCGCACCGCCCTGTATGCTGGCCTGCTCGATAAGCTGAATGACGTCGCGCGCGTCGAACTGCTTTCGGCCAAGACCCAGACCACACTGAAGCGCGACGCTGACAAGTGGACGATTGCCAACCGCGACAACTTTCCGGCCGATCCCGCTGCCGTCAAACGTTTGCTGCTCGGGCTTGCTGAACTGCAGATCGTCGAGGCCAAAACCAGTCTGTCCGACAGCTACGCGCGTATCGGCGTGGCCGATGCAGGTGACGACTCCGACAGCTTGCGAGTGGAACTCTACGGTACTCAGGACAACAAAATCCTCGCCGTCATCCTTGGTCATGTCCGCGCGAACGGACAACAGAGCCAGCGCTATGTGCGCCGCGCTGGCGAAGCGCAGTCGTGGTTGGTGAACGGCAAGGTCGACGCTACCGCAGATCCCATCAGCTGGCTGGATGCACGCATCGCCGATGTCGACACCGCGCGCGTGCGCCGCGTTGAGATCGTGCCGAGCGACGGGCCGCTGCTGGCGATCGTAAAGAACAAACCGAGAGACAATTTTTTCGAACTGCAGAATCTGCCTAAGGGCAAAGTGGCACGCTCGAAGTCGCTGGTCTCAAGTCTCGGCGCGCTGCTGCTGGACCTGCGCTTCAACGGCGTCGCCGCCGCTGCGCGCTTTGCTGACGCTAAGCCGGTACGCCGCTCGACGGTACAGACTTTTGATGGCCTGGTCGCGCACATCGATGAATTCGAAGCAGACGGCAAGACCTACGCGCGTTTCGATTTCGACTATGACGCGAGTCTGGTGGAGGCCGATGCCGATAAGGACGCGACGGCCACACTCGAAGCGACTGAACCGCCGCCAGTGCCGGGCACGGAGACCACCAAGCCAGCCGTGGCTGCGCCCAAGGACACCGTCGCACAGGAAGCGTCACGACTCAAGGCGCGCACGGCGGGCTGGGTCTACGAATTGCCGGACTACAAGATGCGCATGCTGAGCAAACGCTTGGACGATCTGGTGCAGGCGCCGGTCAAGGACGAGGCGAAGACGGAAAGCACACTGCCGGGCGCGATGCCCTAGCCGTCGGTGGCGATCAGTGAACGTGCTGACTCATACCGCCGGACGCCGGCAAGGCGCTCGTCATGGAGCGCAGCATGCGCCAACCATGGGCACTGCCGAGTTCATGCCACAGATTGTAGGCATTGAAACCATCGATGCAGGGCTCGCCGCTCTGTAACACGCGCAAGGTCTGCAGGGTATCCATCGCACGCACGAATTCATCGGCCAACGTGCCGTGGATTTCCGATTTGTGCTTGGAGGCGTATTCCCGATAGGCATGGCGCCCCACTTCGACGAAGTAGGATACCGGTACGCCCTTGGCAATCGCGTGTTCTGGAAACAGGCCAGCGAACAACAGACATTGGTCACCGACCACCGCCGGGTCGGACGTATCGGCATGCAGGATGCGATCGATACGATCGATGAAGCCGTTTTCCAGGTCGTTAGTCGTGAGCCCGGTGCCGACATGGCGGAACAACAGGCTGACCAGGTGTTCCTCGATGGACGGACTCAGACGCACACCCGCTACCAGTTGGGCGTGGGTGAGCAGGGCGCGCCAGCCAGCGGTCGCGGCGATGTGCAGTTCAGCGTGGGCCATGACATTGTTCCTCGGTTGGGCAAAATGTCGGCCTGCACGCTCGAAGCTTTAGCCTGCTATGCACTGCGGGTAGCCCGGCCACGCCGTACTCAAGCCAGCACCCAGCGGCTATACTGCCGCCCCCTACAGTGACCCGCGACTGCGACCACCGCCCATGACCCAGGCAAGCTCCTCGCCGCTCAGTTTCCAGGCACTGATCTTTGAACTGCAGCGCTATTGGAGCGGCCATGGCTGTGTGATCGCCCAGCCCTACGACATGGAAATGGGGGCCGGCACCTTCCACCCGGCGACCTTCCTGCGCGCCATCGGCCCCGAGCCCTGGCGCGCCGCCTATGTGCAGCCTTCACGTCGCCCGACCGACGGGCGTTACGGCGACAATCCCAACCGACTACAGCACTACTTCCAATTCCAGGTGCTGCTGAAACCCTCACCCGATGACATTCAGGAACTCTATCTGGAATCGCTGCGCACGCTCGGCATCGATCTGAAAGTCACGACGTGCGCTTCGTCGAGGACAACTGGGAATCGCCGACACTGGGCGCCTGGGGACTCGGCTGGGAAGTGTGGCTGAACGGCATGGAAATCACCCAGTTCACCTATTTCCAACAGGTCGGTGGCCTCGACTGCCGGCCGGTGTCGGGTGAGATCACCTATGGTCTCGAACGCATTGCCATGTATCTGCAGGGCGTCAATTCCGTCTATGACCTGCTGTGGACCGAATCGACCAACGGACGTGTGACCTATGGCGACGTCTACCACCAGAACGAAGTGGAGATGTCGGCCTATAACTTCGAGCACGCCGACACGGGCGCGTTGTTCGCTTGGTTTGATCAGTGCGAAGCCGCCGCGACCCGCATGATTGAAATCAAGCTGCCCTTGCCGGCCTACGAGCAAATGCTGAAAGCATCCCACACCTTCAATCTGCTCGACGCACGCCGCGCGCTGTCGGTCACCGAGCGTCAGCGCTACATCTTGCGCGTGCGCACCCTGGCCCGCACCGTGGCGGAAACCTATTACGCCGCGCGTGAGGCACTGGGCTTTCCGTTGCTGTCGAGCGCTGAGCGGAAGGGTCTGCCGGCATGAGTCGCTACGACAACCTGCTGGTCGAACTCGGCACTGAAGAACTGCCACCGAAAGCCTTGTTGACTCTGTCCGAAGCGTTCAGCGCAGGCTTGGGTAAACTGCTGCGCACCGCCGGCTTCGAATTCGAAACTTTAGAGAGCTTTGCAACGCCGCGTCGCCTGGCGCTGCGCGTTGAGAAGATTGCCGCTGCACAGCCCGAACGCGTCGAGACCCGTCGTGGTCCGGCCGTCAACGCCGCCTTCGATGCCAGTGGTGCACCAACCAAAGCTGCACAAGGTTTTGCCCGCTCCTGCGGCGTGGATGTCACCGCCCTCGGCCGCCTGAAGACCGATGACGGCGAATGGCTGAGCTTCGAACAGTGTGTCGCTGGCCGACGGTTGTTCGACCTACTGCCCGAGATGGTGAATATCGCGCTGGCCGGCCTGTCGATCCCGAAGCGCATGCGCTGGGGTGCCCACACCGCCGAGTTCGTACGTCCTGCCCACTGGCTGGTGATGCTCTACGGTGCCGATGTCATTAGCGGTGAAGTGCTGGGCTTGAAGGCCGATCGCATCACGCACGGTCATCGCTTCATGCACGGCGAGCCCATCACCCTCGCCCATGCTGACGACTACGAAGCCAGTCTTGCCAAGCCGGGCCACGTGATCGCGTCTTTCGCTGCGCGCCGCGCACGGGTGCGCGAACTAATTGAAATGACCGCCACTACCGAGAGCGGCAGCGCGCTCATCGACGAGGCATTGCTCGACGAAGTCACCGCGCTGGTCGAATGGCCGGTGCCGATCTGCGGCAGCTTCGATCAACACTTCCTCGAACTGCCGAGGGAAGTGCTGATCGCGAGCATGCAGGGTCATCAGAAATACTTCCCTGTGCAGGATGCCGAGGGCAGTCTGCGCAATCGCTTCATCACGCTGGCCAATCTCGAAAGCCAGGCGCCAGACGCGATCCGCGCCGGCAACGAACGGGTGATTCGTCCGCGTCTGGCGGACGCCAGTTTTTTCTATCGCGCCGACCGCGCCAAGCGTCTCGACAGTCGCCTGTCGGGTCTCGACAGCATGATGTACGAGAAGCGCCTCGGCTCACTCGGCGATAAGACGCGCCGCATCATGAGCCTGGCCGCGACGCTCGCCACCGCTTGCGGCACCGACTCGGCCCTCGCCAGTCGCGCGGCAGAATTGTCGCGCTGCGATCTGTTATCGGATCTGGTCGGTGAATTCCCAGAGCTACAGGGCACCATGGGCCGCTACTACGCCGCCGCCGACGGTGAAGCTGTGGAAGTGAGTCGCGCTGTCGGCGAATTCTATCAGCCGCGCTTTTCCGGCGACGCAATTCCCGAGTCTGCGGTCGGTCGCTGCGTGGCATTGGCCGACAAGCTCGATTCCCTGGTCGGCATCTTCGGCATCGGCTCGGCGCCTAGCGGCGATCGCGATCCCTTTGCCTTGCGCCGCGCTGCTATCGGAGCGTTGCGTATCGTGATCGAGGCCGACATCGCGCTCGACCTGCGCGAAGCCATAGCCTTCTCGCTCGCCACCTATGCCGGCATCAAGCTCGCGCCCGATACCGCCGAGCAGGTCTATGCCTTCGTCCGCGAACGTCTGCGTAGCTACTATCTGGAACGTGGCACGCCCAACGACGTGTGCGCGGCGGTGTTTGCCAATGATCCGTCGTCTCCGGCCGAAGTCGCGCGTCGTCTCGTGGCAGTGACTGGCTTTCGTGCGCTGCCGGCAGCCCAGGCCTTGGCCGCCGCCAACAAGCGCATCGCCAATATTCTGAAGAAACTCGACCAGGCGCCGGCCGACAAGATTGACGACGCGCTGCTGGTCGACGCCGCCGAGCGCGAACTGGCGACGCGCTATGCCGCGCTCGCAACCCAGGCCGAACAACTCTTCAGCGCGCGTGAATACACGCGCTACATGGAATTGCTGGCGGGCCTGCGTGTACCGGTAGACGCTTTCTTCGACAGCGTGATGGTGATGTGCGACGACACCGCGCTACGCGCCAATCGTCTCGCCCTGCTAGCCAGGCTGCATGCCTTGTTTACGCGGGTCGCCGATATCGCGCGCCTGCACGACGCTTGAGGTCATGCGCACGCTGCTGCTCGATCGTGACGGCGTCATCAATCAGGATTCGCGCGATTTCATCCGCTCACCCAAGCACTGGCGCGCCCTGCCTGGTGCGCTGGAGGCGATGGCCCGCGCGCAACGTGCCGGCTTTCGTGTGGTTGTGATCAGCAATCAATCGGGTCTGGCGCGCGGGCTGTTCGACATCCGCGAACTGAACGCGATACATCAACGCCTGTGCGATGAATTGGCGCGCTTTGGCGGCCGCGTCGAAGCCTTCTTCTTCTGTCCCCACAGTGCGCAGGACAACTGTCAGTGTCGCAAGCCGCGCGCGGGTCTGTTGTTAGCGTTGCGCGAACGCCTCGGCATCGATCTCACGCGCACGCCTTTCATCGGTGATCGCGTCAGCGATGCACGTGCCGCGCTGAGCGTCGGTGCGCGGCCCATCTTGGTTCGCACCGGCCTCGACCCGCTCAATCCCGACGAGCTCGCGACCTGCGGCGCGGTCGAAATCTACGATACTCTGCCGGCGGCCATCGCCGCGCTGGTGTGACCATGCCTAAGTTTCGCTCCATCGTTTTCTACATCGGACTGCTGCCCTTGACGGTGCTGTTCAGTTTCATCGGCATTGCCATTCTGCCCTTGCCACGTCACTGGCGTTACGCCGTGATCACGCGCTGGTCGATGCTGACCATCGCCTGGCTTAAAGTCGCCTGCGGCCTCGGTTGGCGCGTGACCGGTCGCGAAAATATTCCCGCCACGCCAGGGGTCATCCTGTGCAAGCACCAGTCGGCCTGGGAGACCATCACCCTGCAGTTGATCTTTCCGCGTCAGTCCCAAGTCTTGAAGAAGGAGCTGTTGAGGGTGCCTTTCTTCGGTTGGGGACTGGCGAGCCTCAACCCCATCGCCATCGATCGCAAGGCTGGCGCCAAGGCCTTACGCACTGTGCTGGAACGCGGTGCCGAACGCATCAAGGAAGGGTGGTGGGTGCTGTTGTTTCCCGAGGGCACGCGCATCCCGCCCGGCGAGAAAGGGCGCTACACCCAGACCGGCGCGGCGCTCGCGCTGGCGGCCGAGAGCGTCGTCGTGCCGGTCGCGCACAACGCCGGCGTGTTCTGGGCACGCAATGCGCTGACCAAGTATCCCGGCACCATCGACGTCGTGATCGGCCCACCCATCGTGACCATCGGCAAGAGCGCGAAGGCGATTACCGTGGAAGCGGAAACCTGGATCGAGCAGACCTGCGCCACTCTGGCGCGCACGCCGAGCGGCTGAGGCTTACTACGCATCGCATGTAAGCGGCTCTGCGGTTGACGCCAGCCTTGCCAAGCACCTTATTATTCCCCTACCCCAGATCTGGAACAGCAAGCGATGCGACAATCGAGCGACTCACGATTCCCCGCTAGCCGCATGCGGCGTCTGCGTAGCGATGAGTTCATCCGACGGCTGGTACGCGAGACACAAGTCTCGGTCGACGACCTTATCTGCCCGATGTTCATCCTCGAGGGTGAGAATCAACGCGAGCAGATAGCGAGCATGCCAGGTGTCGAGCGGCTCAGCATCGATCTCGCCATCGAGCGGGCGCGTCGTCTGCATGCGCTCGGTATACCAGCGGTGGCCTTGTTCCCGGTCACGCCAGATACACGCAAGAGCGCCGATGGTCGCGAGGCCTACAATCCCGATGCCATCACCCAGCGCGCTATCCGTCGCATGAAGGACGCTCTGCCGGATCTCGGCGTGGTAACGGATGTCGCCCTCGATCCCTTCACCACCCATGGCCACGACGGCGTGATGAACGATGATGGCGAGATTCTGAACGATGCCTCGGTCGACATCCTGGTGCGTCAGGCACTGTCCCAGGCGCGCGCCGGTGTCGATGTTATTGCGCCCTCGGACATGATGGATGGCCGCATCGGCGCGATCCGCACCGCGCTCGAAAGCGAAGGCTTCTACAACGTTAAAATTCTCGCCTACTCGGCGAAATACGCCTCGGCTTTCTATGGCCCGTTCCGCGACGCGGTCGGCTCCGGCGCCAAGCTTGGTCGGGGCAGCAAGAAGACCTATCAGATGGATGCTGGCAACAGCACCGAGGCACTGCACGAAGTCGCGCTTGATCTGGCCGAGGGCGCGGACATGGTGATGGTCAAGCCAGGCATGCCCTATCTCGACATCGTGCAACGTGTGAAGGCCGAGTTCGGCCGCCCGACCTTCGTCTATCAGGTCAGTGGCGAATACGCGATGTTGAAAGCAGCGGGCCAGGCCGGCTGGCTGGACGAGCGCGCGGTGGTGCTCGAGTCCATGCAGGCCTTCAAGCGCGCCGGTGCCGACGGCGTACTCACCTACTTCGCCGAGGCCGTTGCCACCTGGTTGGCCGAATGACCGTCGCGCTCAGACGTCGAGATCGAGCTCCTTGATCTTGCGCGTGAGCGTATTGCGGCCCCAACCCAAGAGCTTGGCTGCTTCCTGACGGCGACCGCGCGTCGCCTTCAGGGCGACTTCGATCATGGTGGTCTCGAAGCGCGGCACCGCTTCCGCCAATATCGGTATCTCGCCAGCATTGCGCGTGCGCAATTCTGCCCACTGCCGCAAGGCCGTCTCCCAATCCGCAGGCCCTGCGGTAGCCTGTATTTCGCTGTCGACCAGCAATTCAGCCGGCAGATCCTCAATGTCTATCTCGCGCGAAGGCGCCATGATCATCACCCGCCGACAGACGTTCTCAAGCTGACGCACATTGCCCGGCCAAGCGAAGCGACGCATCACTTCCAACGCGCGCGGCAGCAACTTCTTCGGCTCGACCTGCAATTCGACGGCAGTTGCGCGCAAGAAGTGGTCGGACAGCGCTTCCAGATCGTCGGCGCGCGCGCGCAAGGGCGGCAACTGCAGACGAATCACGTTCAGACGATGAAACAAGTCCTCGCGGAAATGGCCGGCACGCACGCTCTGTTCGAGATGCTGATGGGTGGCCGCGATCACGCGCACATCGACCCGCACCGGTTCATGACCGCCGACGCGATAGAACTCGCCATCCGCCAGCACACGTAGCAGACGAGTCTGCAACTCGGCCGGCATATCGCCGATCTCATCCAGGAACAAAGTGCCGCCATTGGCTTGCTCGAAGCGGCCAATGCGCTGCACGGCGGCGCCGGTGAACGCGCCTTTCTCATGGCCGAATAATTCCGACTCCAACAGGTCGCGCGGAATGGCAGCAGTATTCAGCGCGATGAAAGGCTTGTTGGCGCGCGGGCTGTGACGATGCAGCGCGCGCGCCACCAGTTCCTTGCCGGTACCCGACTCGCCGGTCAGCAACACCGTCATATTGGAATTCGACAGGCGACCGATGGCGCGAAACACTTCCTGCATGGGCGCCGACGAGCCGATGATTTCTGGTACCGGCGTGTTGTCTACCGGCTCGGCTTCCGGCGCCACGCCTGACGCGGATTTGCGCAAGGCGCGACGCACGATGTTGATCACATCGTCGACGTCGAAAGGCTTAGGCATATATTCAAACGCGCCACCGCGAAACGCCGCCACCGCGCGCTCAAGATCGGCATAGGCGGTCATGATGATCACCGGCAAATGTGGATGGGCGGCCTGTACCGCCTGCAACAGCGCCAGACCATCGGTACCGGGCATGCGGATATCGGTGATGATCACATCGGGCTCGAACTTCTCCAGGCGCGCGAGCACCTTGTCGGCGTTTTCAAAGCTGCGCGTGGCCACATGCTCTTTCTCCAGCGCGCGCTCAAGCACCCAGCGGATAGCGCGGTCGTCGTCGACGATCCACACTTCGTGCTGTCGATTCATTGCTGTTCTCCCACAGGCAACCATACGGAAAATTCAGTGTGTCCCGGCTCGCTTTCGAAACCGATCAAGCCACCCTGGCGATGCACCAATGACTGCGCGATGGGTAGGCCAAGCCCTGAGCCATCGGCACGACCCGATACGAGTGGAAAGAAAATACTGGTAGCCAACGACGGGTCGACGCCAGGGCCGTCGTCTGTCACCTGTGTGCGGATCACGAGACGATGCAGGGTATTGCCGATGGTAAATTTACGTTGCACTCGAGTGCACAAGCTCACCGTGCCACCCTGTCCTTCGATGGCCTGTACAGCGTTCCGCACCAGGTTAAGGAAAGCCTGCACCAGTTGATCGCGGTCGGCGATGATCTCGGGCAGGCTGGGGTCGTAGTCGCGCAAGATCTCGACTGCGCCGCCACGTTCAACGGAAACGACCTGGCGCACGTGCTCAAGCACGTCGTGGATGTTCAAAGTTTGCTTGTTGGATTCGCCGCGCGGGCCGAGCATGCGCTCAACCAAGGTTCGCAGGCGATCTGCTTCACCAATGATGATCTGAGTGTATTCGGCGAGCTTCTGATCTTCGAGTTCGCGCTCCAGCAATTGCGCGGCACCACGTATGCCGCCGAGCGGATTCTTGATCTCATGCGCCAGGCCCTGCAGCAACACGCTGGAGACCTGGTTACGCATCAACATATTGCCCTCGAGCTGGATGCGCTGATGCCGTTCGACATTGGTCATCTCGATCAACACCAGCGAGGGGTCGCGACCGCTGCGCCACAGCGGCGTGATGGTGCAATCGACGGTGGTGGGGTTGACTCGCGCGAGGCGCAGATCGAGATCGCGTTCCGTAAACGAGCGGCCTTCGAGTAGCGCGCGGCGGGCCGCTGCAATCAGTTCATCAGCACCCGGCAGCACGTCGGGCAGTGAAAGGTCGCGCAGGCGGGTTTCGCTGGTCGCGATCAACGACTGTGCCGCAGCGTTGACCCGCACCAGACGCAGACGGTCGTCAACCATGATGACGGCGGTCGCCAGGGCTTCGATGAGATCAAAGTCGGGAACGGTACAAGGCATCATAATCAAGCAAACAGTTTGCACTATATTGGTGCCAGCGTTTCAGCTCCAGCCTGTTATCAGGCGAGATGGCCGACCAGCAGCCGTCTTGTAGGCTGAATTTCCGCATACAAGCGCACATCCGCACCTGCGGAGGACCCGGCAGGCGCCCTCAGGTAAACAAGGGCAAAAATCGGACCAATTACTTGGCTTTGGGAGGTGTGGGCAGGGAAGGGGTACGGGACTTGCCCGTTCGGGGGTCGGCCACCGTGGTCTTGTGCAGGTGAAACACGATTGCGGTCGAGCGGATCAACTCGTTACCGCTGGTATCTACCACGGCGGCGGCAAGTTGATGACTGCCACGGTCAACAGCGGGCAGGGAAAAATGCGGGATGTCGGACGGCTCACCGTATTTTGCGCCATCCATATAGAGCTGCACGCGGTGCCCAAGCCTGGACATGAGTTCGGGTTCAGTGACCACATCGACGCCGATTGCCTGTTGGTCGCGCAGCGTTTCATCGTCACGGGGCGCAACCACGGCAATGCTTTGGTAGGAAGTAGCGTGCTCCGCATTCGCGGCGGCGGGGGGCTGCTGATTGGCGTTCTTATCGAGCGGCTCGCCCGGCACGACCGTGGTCGGTCCGAGTTGAATGATCTCTGCACCATCGTGAGGCGTGTCCGAGAAGATCACGTTCCCCTGGGCATCCTTCCAGCGATAGACCTCGGCCTGCGCTGAGATGAAGGCGAACAAGAACACCAGCAGCATGGACAGGCGCGTCATCGTCATTGCGAGGAACACTCTTGGAATCGGCCTCAGTCTATAGGTCGCGTCGTGAAAATTCAGCAGGCACAAAAAAGCCCCCGTGAGGAGGCTTCTCGCGAGGTGCTGGCAGCGCTTAGACGCTGTAGTACATCTGATACTCGACCGGATGGGTCGACATGCGCAGGGTCGTGACATCCTGCATCTTGAGTTCGATATAAGCGTCGATGGCGTCGTCGGAGAACACGCCACCGGCCTTCAAGAATTCACGATCGGCATCAAGCGCGTCCAGGGCTTGATCCAGCGAATGGCAGACTGTCGGAATGCCCTTCGACTCTTCCGGGGACAGGTCGTAGAGATCCTTGTCCATCGCGTCGCCCGGATGCATCTTGTTCAGGATGCCGTCGATGCCCGCCATCATCATGGCCGTGAAACCCAGGTAGGGGTTCGCCGACGGATCTGGGAAACGCACCTCAATACGGCGCGCCTTCGGGCTGAACACCCATGGAATACGCACCGAAGCCGAACGGTTGCGCGAGGAGTAGGCCAGGAATACCGGCGCCTCGAAACCAGGCACCAGACGCTTGTAGCTGTTGGTCCCGGGGTTGGTGAAGGCGTTGATGGCCTTGGCGTGTTTGATGATGCCACCGATGTAGTACAGCGCGATGTCCGACAGACCACCGTAGCCGTCGCCGGCAAACAGGTTCTTGCCGTCCTTCGCCAAGGACTGGTGGACATGCATACCGCTGCCGTTGTCACCGACCAGGGGCTTGGGCATGAAGGTCGCGGTCTTGCCGTAGCCGTGGGCGACGTTGTGCACGACGTACTTCAGAATCTGCGTGGAATCGGCGCGCTTTACCAGCGTATCAAAGCGGGTACCGATTTCGCACTGGCCGGCAGTCGCCACTTCGTGATGATGCACTTCTACCGGCACGCCCATCTGTTCGAGGACCAGACACATGGTCGAACGGATGTCCTGCAGAGAATCAATGGGTGGGACCGGGAAATAACCGCCCTTCACGCCAGGACGATGGCCGATGTTGCCGTCATCGAAAACCTTGGCGGAGTTCCAGGCGCTCTCGTCGGAATCGACATGGAAGTGCGAGCCCTTCATTTCCACGCCCCAACGGACGTCGTCGAAAATGAAGAATTCAGGTTCCGGGCCAAAGAATGCGGTATCACCCACGCCGGAAGCCTTGAGATACGCTTCGGCGCGCTTGGCGACCGAACGCGGGCAGCGGATGTAACCTTCGCCGGTCGCGGGTTCGACGACATCGCAGCGAATGATGAGAGTCTTTTCTTCGAAGAAAGGATCCATGACGGCGGTGGAAACATCCGGCATGAGAATCATGTCGGACTCGTTGATGCCCTTCCAACCTGAGATGGACGAACCATCGAACATCTTGCCTTCTTCGAAGAATTCGTCGTTGCATTCTCGCGAAGGCACGGTGAGGTGCTGTTCCTTGCCCTTGGTATCCGTGAACCGGATATCGACGAATTTAACTTCCTCGTCCTTGATCGTTTTTAGAATGCTCTCGACTGACATGGGGTAATTCCTCCAACCATCCACTGCAGAAATAAAGGTTAGGCACTAGGTAAAAGATTCGCTGCTCAAAGCGTGCTCGCTCAAGGCAAACGTGCTCGATCTGCCGTCCGTGCGCCAAATGCGAGCACAATACATGCCAATGCTAAGCTATTGAATACTCGAAGACTAGCTTAAGAATTAGCTGGATTCGCACTATTTTATTGCGAGCCACTTTGAACACGACTTCATTCGGTGCAAATCAAGGAATCAGATGATTCTGTTCGTTGGCCATGAGTTCGGTGAGGGACTCACGCGCCCGAATGATGGTGAACGCGTCGCCATCCACCAGCACCTCGGGCGGACGAGGCCTGGCATTGTAGTTCGAAGTCATAGCGAAACCGTAGGCGCCGGTGTCGAGGATGGCCAGTACCCTGCCCGGCGTAACCGGCAAATCCCGCGCACGTGCCAGCCAGTCACCACTCTCGCATACTGGCCCGACCACATCACAATGCACCAAGACGTCGCCGCTCGTCACTGCATCCAGTGGAACGACACCGTGCCATGCATCATAAAGGGCCGGCCGCATCAAATCGTTCATCGCCGCGTCGACGATGGCGAAAGTCTTGGCCGGTGTCTGCTTGAGATACTCAACGGTCGTCAACAGCGTACCAGCTGCGCCGATCAGGGAACGTCCCGGTTCCATCATCACGGCGTAGCGCTCAGGCACGCGTTCGCACACCGCCGCGACCAGCGCCGCTATCGGTGGAGGCGTTTCGTCCTGGTAACAGATGCCTAGACCGCCGCCGACATCGATGTGCTCAAGTGTGATGCCTTCGGCACGCAGGCTTTCCGCGAGGCTCACCAGTTGCATTACCGCGTCGACGACGGGTTCGATGGAGGTGAGTTGCGAGCCGATATGGCTGGCGATACCAGCCGCGCGCAGCCACGCATGGGTGGCGATGCGACGGTACAGTGGCGCCGCATCCTCGAGCGGCACACCGAACTTGTTTTCCTTGAGGCCGGTCGAGATATAAGGATGGGTCTTGGGATCGACGTCGGGATTGACGCGCAGAGCCAGCTTGACCGGCGACTTGAGGGCGGTTGCCACTTCCGCCACGCGTTCGAGTTCGCCTGTCGATTCGATATTGATGCACGATACGCCCGCGCACACCGCCTGCATGAGTTCCCCGCGCGACTTGCCGACGCCCGAGAACACCACGTCGGCGGCACTCGCGCCAGCCGCCAGCACACGCTCAAGCTCACCACCAGAGACAATGTCGAAGCCAGCGCCGAGCCGCTTGAGAACGCGAATGATGGACAGATTGTCATTGGCCTTGACGGCGTAGTGGATGTGATGATGACGCGCACCGAAGGACTGATCGTAGGCGCGCCAATTGGATTCAATCTGTTGACGCGAATATACATAGCAAGGGGTACCGACGGCCGCCACTATACGTCGCAGATCGACGCCATCGACATGCAAAACCCCGTCGCGATAGTTACGCATGCTGCTTCAACGCCATGGATTGGCCGATTCCGCGAGTGACAAAGTCTTTTTTCTTGTCGGATTTGTCGGGCAGATATAATTCACCCTTCTGGCCACATCCGACCAGCACGGCGAACAACATCGCCAGCACCAGAAGTCTGCTCACGCGATACCTCATCGTCGTCATACTCAAGCCCCGTTCGTGGCTCTCAATTCGATTTGTCGTTTCGTTTTGTGATTGCGTTGGCCGTTTTGGCCATTCACCGTCCGCACTCGACGCGCCTCGTGGCGGGCCGCGCATTGTAGCCACAGGCGCCCACGCGGGCGACCATCGCCGGGCCGGAACAATGCCACGCCCGCGCTCAAGATTGGGCGATTTCGGCCGTATGCATGACGACGCACCCCCGACCGTCTAGAAGGTCGGCGCGCGAAGCGCGAGAAAGCCTGTTTCAGCCTCTAAACCACAACCCTGGGAGCGCCGCGTCCAAGCTTGCAATCGAGCTTAGGATCGTTCAAAAATGAGGCCGTTTCCACACCAACCCCATCATCACCAATGAACGAACACATGATCCACGTTACTGACGACTCCTTCGACTCGGACGTTCTGAAATCCGACAAACCGGTCCTCGTCGATTACTGGGCCGAGTGGTGCGGGCCGTGCAAGATGATTGCGCCTATTCTCGAAGAGGTCTCGTCGGAGTATTCCGCGCGCCTCAAGATCGCCAAGCTTGATGTCGATCAGAACCAGGCCACTTCGATGAAATACGGCATCCGTGGTATTCCCACGCTGATGCTGTTCAAGGAAGGCAATATCGTCGCCACCCACGTGGGCGCACTGACCAAGTCGCAACTGACGGCCTTCATCGACAGCAACGTCTGACATTGACTGGTACCTGCGCAGGAGGCTGTGGTGCGGGTATTTCGAATTTGAATCCGGAATGTAGACGGCACCCTTCCAGCGTGCTATTTTCCTGATTACGGATCCCAGCGGCCTGCCCTGATCCGACCTCCACTGAATCAAGTTTTTTGACACCCCATCGCGCCGCGCGCATGCGCCCAGCGATCCAATCCCACACGCGACTCTTAAACGATGAATCTGACCGAACTCAAGCAAAAACCGGCCTCCGAACTCGTCGATCTTGCGGATGAAATGGGCATCGAGGGCGTGGCCCGGTCCCGCAAACAGGACGTCATTTTCAGCATTCTCAAGGCGCACGCGAAGAAGGGCGAAGACATCTCCGGTGACGGCGTCCTCGAAATTCTGTCCGATGGTTTCGGTTTCCTGCGCTCGAACGATTGCTCCTATCTGGCTGGACCGGATGACATCTATGTGTCACCCAGTCAGATTCGACGTTTCAACCTGCGTACCGGCGACACCATCTCGGGCAAGATTCGTCCGCCCAAGGAAGGTGAACGTTATTTCGCGCTGCTGAAAGTCAGCGACATCAATTTCGAGCCGCCGGAAAACGCCAAGAACAAAGTCCTTTTCGAGAACCTGACGCCACTGTTCCCGCAGAAACGTCTGCATCTCGAACTTGGTAACGGCAGCACCGAAGATCTCACGCCACGCGTGATCGATCTCGCCGCGCCGATAGGCAAGGGCCAACGTGGTCTGGTGATTTCGCCGCCCAAAGCCGGCAAGACCATGATGCTGCAAGGCATCGCGCACTCCATCGAAGCCAATCATCCCGACTGCTATCTGATCGTGCTGCTCATCGATGAGCGCCCGGAAGAAGTGACCGAGATGCAGCGTTCGACGCGCGGCGAAGTGATCGCCAGCACCTTCGACGAACCGGCCAGCCGTCATGTGCAGGTCGCCGAAATGGTGATCGAAAAAGCCAAACGCCTGGTCGAACACAAGCGCGACGTCGTGATTCTGCTCGATTCGATCACACGCCTGGCGCGCGCTTACAACACCGTCGTGCCATCCTCGGGCAAGGTCTTGACCGGTGGTGTGGACGCCAATGCCCTGCAGCGCC
>JAYWAC010000317.1:0-8574 GCA_043782755.1 Pseudomonadota bacterium
CCTGCAGCTGACCGGCGCCGCCAAGCACAGTTCACTGGCCAATCTGCAGGTGCGTCTGCCGGCCGGTGTGATCGGCGGCGGTCTGACCGCAGTCGATACCGCGACTGAGGTGATGGCCTATTACCCGCGCCAGGTCGAGAAGACCCTGCATCGCTACCAGGCGCTGTGTGCGGATCTGGGCGTCGACGCAGTGCGCGCGAAATACGATGCCGAAGAACTCGGCATCCTCGATGAATTCCTCGCCCACGGTCAGGCCATCCGCGCCGAGCGTGAGCGCGCGACTGCGGCCGGCGAACAGCCGGACTTCGCACCGCTGGTCAAACAGTGGGGCGGCGTCACGCTGTTCTATCGCAAGAGCATTCACGATTCACCGGCCTATCGTCAAAACCACGAGGAAGTGAACGAGGCGCTGCAGGAAGGCATCTATATCGCGACCGGCATGAATCCGGAAGAAGCGTTTAGCGATGAGTTCGGTGCGCTGAAGTCGGTGCGTTTCTCGCGTGGCAAAGGCGACGACGATATCGAGCTGCCCTTGAAGGCCTTGTTCGTAGCGGCGGGTACTTCGCCCAACATCATCTACGAACAGGAACACCCTGGCACCTTCGACCTTGACGGCAAATTCTTCCGTCGCTTTGAACCGCTAGACGGCAAGTTGACGGCGGTTGAAGGCTCATTGATTCCGAAACTCGGCGCGCCCTCGCCCTTCACTTCCTATGAGCGTGACGGTCGTTTCGTGACCTTCTATGGCGACAACCATCCGGTCTATGCCGGCAACGTGGTGAAGGCCATGGCCAGCGCCAAGGACGGTTATCCCTACATCGTCGCGCTGTTCAAGGATCACATCGCCGCGCTCGAAGCCGATGATCAGCCGAGCCGTGAAGTGGATCTACGCCGCTTTATCCAACGCCTCGATGAGTCCTTCATCGCGACTGTGGTCGCAGTCAATCGCCTGACGCCGACCATCATCGAAGTGGTGGCGCATGCACCGGCGGCCGCCTCGAAGTTCGAGCCCGGCCAGTTCTATCGCGTGCAGAATCCAGAAGCCTTCGCACCGCAAGTGGACGGCACCGTGCTCGCACCGGAAGGCTTAGCGCTGACCGGTGCCTGGGTCGACAAGGAGCAGGGTCTGGTCTCGCTCATCGCACTTGAGATGGGCACGTCGTCGCGCCTGCTGCAACGCTGCCGGCCGGGCGATCCGCTGGTGGTGATGGGTGTGACCGGTACGCCGACCCACATTCCGCATAACAGCACCGTGCTGATGGTCGGTGGTGGTCTCGGCAACGCCGTGCTGTTCTCCATCGGCAAGGCGCTGCGTGCGGCCGGTAATAAGGTGCTGTACTTCGCCGGCTACAAGAAACCGCAAGACGTGTTCAAGCTGGACGACATCGAAGCGGCCGCCGACATCGTCGTGTGGTCGGTCGATCCGGGCCCGGATGTCACTGCCATCACGCCGCGCCGTGCACAGGATCGTTCCTTCGTCGGTAATGTCGTGCAGTCCATGATCGCCTATGCCGACGGCAAGCTCGGTGAAGTGACGCTGCCACTCAACACCATGGAAGAAATCATCGTGATCGGTTCCGACCTCATGATGGCGGCGGTTAAGCGTGCACGGCATGAAGTGTTGGCGCCCTATCTCAAGCCCGGCCATGTGGCGATCGGTTCAATCAACTCACCGATGCAGTGCATGATGAAAGGGGTGTGTGCGCAGTGTCTGTGCAAGCACATCGATCCCGTGACCGGCGAAGAGAGTTTCGTCTATTCCTGCTACAACCAGGATCAGCCGCTCGATGCCGTGGATTTCCCCAATCTGCGTGCGCGCCTGCGTCAGAACACAGTGCAGGAGAAGCTTTCCAATATGTATCTGGATCACCTGCTGAACAGCGGCGTGTCCTGAGCGATCAGTCACTGACCGACGGCGCGTAATGCGCCGTCAGTCAGCGCGATAGCGACACGCGGGTGTCTTCGCTCTTCGCCTTGCACTGCGCCTTGATAAATTCGATACGGCGATCTGACCAACGCCAGGTCACCGGGCACTGCTTTGCGGCCAGGAGTTCAGCATAGACATGCGCCGCATCGTTACTGAGATGCTTGGGGTAGCGCGCCAACAATAGATAAATGGATTGCCCACGAAACTGTTCGACCAGCCGGTCGACTTCCAGCGCGATGTCATCGCGGTTGATGCCATAGCCTCGCCAGGGCTGATTGGGAATACAGCACGGCCAACCGCTTTGGGCGAAGCTGACCGGCGCCGCCAAGGGGTGGGCTCGCGTATAGAGTTTGAAGAGTTGGGAAAAATAGGCCTGTACATAGACGGGCCTGTGCAGACTGTCGACTGCATGTAGAAAGGACATCACCGGGCGCACGTCCATCGTGCCCTGCCACAGCACCACAGCACGCTCCGACCTTGCCGCCCAGTTCGGCAAACCCGCCGACAGGCACAGCATGTAAGTCACCGCCATTGCGGCCACCAGACCGCTCCAGAATTCACAGCCCTGTTGCGCTTGCACGGGCGCCAGCATCGACCAACGGGTGACCATCTCGGCAAACACGGCCACCAGCAGGATCAATACGCAGGGCACGAGGAAAACCACCAGGCGGATATCACCCACTGGATAGAGCCCTAAGAAGTTGGCCACACCGGTAGTCACGAGCGGCACGATCACGAGCAAGGCCAGGCAGGCGCCGGCCATCGGTCGATGATGTGCCGGGCGAGCACAGAGCAAGGCGCCTGCGACCAGCACGGCTATCGCGATAAACGCACGGAGCGGCGCCAGTACATCGACTTGCGTGAAAAGAAACAGGCGATTGAGCACCGTGCGGAAAAAATACTGCAGCGGCTGATGCGCGGTCAGCGGGAATGCCGCGATCCAGAATTGCCGCAGATTGGGATAGCCGGCATTCGGGCGCACAAAATAGAGATAGATGCTGGCGGTGATCAGCGCCAGCGTCGCAACCACGGGCAGCAGTTCGCGCCGGCCCGCGCGCGTGCCGCGCCCCTGCATCCAGGCGATCATCGCGATGGCGGGCAAACTGAACATCGCCGTGTAAGAGAACGCGAGTGACAGCACATAGCCCGCGCCCCACTGCCACAAACGCTGGCGCGACGGCTGCTGGATATAGGCCCTGCCCAGCGTCAGATAGATGAGCATGGCCAGCATGTCGAAGCTGAATTGCTTGACCTCGGTGCCATACCAGATCACTTCTGGACTAAAGGCCAGCACGGCGCAGGCCAGCACGGCCGCTGGCGGCTTGAACAGGCGGGAAGCGAGGCGCGCGAACAGCAGCAGCGTCATGACACTGGCGGTGATCGGCACCCAACGTAGTGTCTCGATGCCGCAATCAAAGACGGTCAACAGCAGGCGCAGTATGGATAACAAGCCGGGCGGCGTGGTCTGGATCCACGCCGAGTAGAAGAACATCTCTCGCCACGATGCGCTCTGTGCCGAATTGACGACCCAGGCTTCGTCGATCCACAGCGCACGGTCGAAAGTAGAAATCCGCAGGGCGATACCCAGCCCGACAAAGGCGGCCAAGGCGATGCGATGGGGAGTTTTGTACACGGGCGCGATGGTCCGCCGAGTTCAGGGACGTGAGCTAGCCCATTCTGCCACGCCGACCACGCCGGTAGACGGTCACCGAAGCTCAAGCGTTACCAGCGTTGGTGACGCTCGAGCTTCGCGGCGACCGATGAGGGAGTGAGACTCCTCGCTAGGACACCGACACCTGGCGACGGCGCGCCAAGCCGGTCATCCCGCCGACCGCCGACAATAACAGCGGCAGCGAGGCGGGTACCGGCACGGTGGTCGGCGTCTTGACCAGGGCCACCGACAAGTTGTCGAGGCCAATCGCATCGGCACCGGGATTGCCGGCCGGGTTGGTAATGGAGAATCCCAGCAGCGGCGACGCGGTATCGACCACGCCCCAGAAGCCGAAGCTGCCATTGACCATGGTGGACGCGCTGGTGCCATCGAAGATCTTCAAGTCGACGTTGGCGTTCTGGTATTTGAGTGTGATGACCAGGTTGGTGGTCGGCCGCGGATCGCCGCTCCAGTCGCTGGCGTCGGTGATGTGGAAGCCGATGCCGCTGACGGCGTGATCGAAGCTCACACTGAAATAGGTGGTATTGCGATCGCTCAGGGAATCGAGGAACCGTTTGCCACTGACCGGATAGGTGGTAAAGCCGCCGACGCCGCTGGCGATGTTGGTATAGCTGGTGGCGGTCGCAGTGAGCGTCGCGTTGATACTGCCGATAGCGAAGCCGGCGGGCGCCGCGCCCAGTGCCAGACCGTCGAAATTCTGCACCGCCAGTCCGCCCTCGGCGCTGGCGGCCGTGGCGAATGCCGCCAGTGCCGCGTCGCTGTTGGGGTGCGCACCGCCATTGGAGAGGTCGTGGTTGTCGAGGCCGGCGAACACCACGGGCGCGGCCTGCGCGGCGCTGCTCACGGCGGTCATGACGATGGCGGCGACCAGCGCGCGCCCTGCGATCCCTTGTAATACCCTCATGGTCTTATCCCTGTTGAAGTGAGCAATGCTGCTGGCTGCGATGCTAGCCGCTGTAGCGCAGCTCTCGTTGATAAGCAGGTCTCACTACGCGGCTTATATCGTCATGTGCGCAAGCAATGATCGAAGCGCAGGCCGGCTTGCCGGTCTTTTGCGCGCGATGACATAATCGCCCTATCGCAATCAGCGGAGAGCCCCATTGGACTGCTATCCCCCTCGCTAGCCGTCTGCTCCAGCGCGAGCGCTTAAACCTTAAGCGCGGCGTCAGACCGGAGTAGGACGGGAACCTAGCTCACACCGGATGACGAAATCAGCGCCGCCTGCCAAGCAGGCCCTGGAGCCCCTATGCTGAATCTGTTCGCGCTCGATAATGGCCGCCTGAAAGGTGGTCTGGTGCAAGGTCCCCTCGAGCAGTTCGAGATCGGACCCAATGTCCCAATCTGGGTCGACCTGGAAGCCCCCACCGATGCCGAGAAGGCCTGGATCACCAGCCACTTTGGTCTCACCATTCCGGACGACGTGGCCGACGAGGACATCGAGGAATCGGCACGCTTCTACGAGGAAGACAACGGCGAGCTGCACATCCGCTCCGATTTCCTGATCGACGACGACGACGTGCCACGCAACGTGCGGGTGGCCTTCATTCTCTACAATCAGGTGCTGTTCTCGGTCCATAACGAAGACCTGCCGGTGTTCCGCCTGTTGCGTCTGCGCGCACGGCGCATCCCGGCCCTGATCGGTGACGACAAGGACGTGTTGCTGCGTCTCTACGACGCCGACGTCGAATACTCGGCCGACGCCTTGGAAGGTATTTATGACAACCTCAAAGCGGTCAGCGAAAACGTCTTGACCAACGGTGTCAGCGACGAAGTTGCGGGCAAAGTGCTGGCCGATATCGCCAACGAAGAGGATTTGAACGGCCGCATTCGTCGCAATGTCATGGACACTCGCCGCGCGGTCAGCTTCCTGCTGCGCAGTCACATGCTCAATCCCGAACAGGTCGAAGCTTCACGTCAGCTGCTACGCGATATCGATTCGCTCGACTCGCACACCGCCTACCTGTTCGACAAAATCAACTTTCTGATGGACGCCACGGTCGGCTTCATCAACATCAACCAGAACAAGATCATCAAGATCTTCTCGGTGGCGAGCGTCGCCCTGCTACCTCCGACCTTGATCGCAAGCATCTACGGCATGAATTTCCCGAACATCCCCGAAACCAAACAGGCGTGGGGTTATCCATTTGCGCTACTGTTGATGGCCGCCTCAGTGGCGGCGCCGATGATTTATTTCTGGCGGAAGGGCTGGTTGCGTTGAGGGCCGGTAAGGCCCTCGTAGGTGCGAATTCATTCGCACCTACGAGGATAGCAATCCAATTTATCGACCGAGGGCGACACTAAGGAGTCAACGCATGAAATTCCATTGGTTCAATCTGATGCCGTGGCCGTATTTGCCGGACGATTTCACGGAGAAACATCGCAGCGTGTGGGTCGATGTCGACTCGCGGCTGTTCGATGCACGCAAGGCCAACCGCATCTATAACGATTATCTCGACCTGCTCGAATTCGCCGAGGACGTCGGCTACGACGGCTTAGGCATCAACGAGCATCACCAGAACGCCTACGGGCTCATGCCTTCGCCGCAATTGATGGCGGCCACGCTCGCGCGGCGCACCCATCGCGCGTCGATTCTACTGCTGGGCCAATCGCTCGCGCTCTACAACCCGCCGACCCGCGTCGCCGAAGAGATGGCGATGATCGATTGCATCTCCGGCGGCCGCTTGATTTCGGGCTTTCCGGTCGGCAGTTCGATGGACGACAACTACGCCTGCGGTGTCAACCCGGCGACCTTGCGCGAGCAGTATCACGAAGCACACGACCTGGTCATGCGCGCGTGGAAAGATCCGGACGTCTTCGCCTGGAACGGCAAGCACTACAAGCTACGTTATGTAAATCTGTGGCCGCGCCCGGTGCAGACCCCGCCGCCGATCTGGATCCCGGGCGGCGGTTCGCTCGAGACCTGGGACTTCTGCGCCGAACACAACTACAACTACAGCTATCTGTCGTTCTCCGGTTACATCCGTGGCGCGCAATTGATGGAAGGCTTCTGGCAACGCATGGAAGAACTCGGCTCGGAGTTCAATCCCTACCAGGCTGCGTTTGCTCAGCAGATCTGCGTGGCTGAGACCGATGCTGAAGCGCAACGTCTGTACGAGAAGCACGCGCGTTATTTCTTCTCGCGCTGCCTGCACGTCTATCCGGGCTTTGCCGATGCACCAGGCTATCGCACCGAGCCGACCATCCGTGCCGGCCTGGTCTCGCAGATGGCGGGGCAATCCTCGGCGCTCAATCAAGCTGCGACACTCTCGTGGCGCGAGATGATCGACAAGGGCTATATCGTCGCCGGCAGCCCGGACAGCGTCGCCGAGCAGATCGACAAGGTCGTCGACTCGCTGAAGATCGGCCACCTGGTGTGCCTGCTGCATTTCGGCGACATGCCGAACGATCTGTGTCGCTACTCGACCGAGATGTTCGCGACCAAGATCATTCCGCAGATGCGTTCGAAGTGGAAGGGCTATGAGGATCATTGGTCGCCTAAACCCATGGCTCTCGAAGACCGCGCCGAGCCGCGCACTGTCACGCCTTTTCCGAATCACAGCAACGAACCCGCACCCAAGCGCGTCGCGGAGGTGAAACGATGAACCTCGCCACCATTGCGGTCGGACCGACGCGTCGCACGGTCCATTACTACCGCCGTGGTCACGGTCAGCCACTGCTCTACCTGCATCACATGCTCGGCATGATGGGCTTCGAACCGGCACTGGCCAAGCTCAGTGAATCCTTTGACGTCGTCGCCCCCTATGCGCCCGGCTGGGGTCCGGCCAAGGATGATCTGGTCGATGTCGATCGCGGTCCACTCGATCTGACCTTGCACAATATCGATCTCTTGAACGCCCTCAATGTGAAGAGCGCCCACGTGGTCGGCATCAGCATCGGTGCATGGATGGCAGCGGAATTGGCGGCGATTGCCCCGCAGCGCGTCGACAGCCTGGTGCTGGTCAACCCGCTCGGTCTGTGGCTGGATGAGGTTGGCGGTGCCGATCCCTTCGCCCAGCATCCCGGTATGCCCTCGGAAGTGCTGTTCTCGCAGTCCGGCATGCGCAAGCAGTTTCTGTTCGAAGGGCGCGACAAGATGGACGCCCACGTCGAGGAACTCTTGAACCTGCGTGCCAGCGCCAAATTCCTCTGGCCCATTCCCGACACTGGCGTCCTACGTCGCCTGCCGCGCATCGAGGCGCCGACCTTGATCGCGACCTCGGAGCACGACAGCGTAGTGCCGGCCGCCTATGGCCCGGCATGGCGCGATGCGATTGCCGGCAGCCGCTTGACGACCCTCCCCAATGCAGGGCACCTTGCGGAACTCGAACAGCCCGAGGCCTTCGCAGCGCTGGTGTGCGATTTCATTCGCAAGCATGCGATGCCGGCCGTGGCCTGAGCAAGGATTTCGAGTTCGAGAGCCGCTCGTCGTGAGCGGGTCTGGCATCGGCATCTGATTCAATATGAACGCGGGCACGATCCGCGTTCCCACACTGGGGAGACAACGATGAGTGATACATATAAGGGCAGCTGCTTCTGCGGCGCCGTGCAATTTGAAGTGAGTGGCACGCCAGCCGCGATGGGCATCTGCCATTGCGAATCCTGCCGCATCTGGTCGGCGGGCCCGGTCAACAGCTTCGCGCTGTGGCCGAAGGACGTGGTGAAAATCACCGCCGGCGCCGATCTGATCGGCACCTTCGCCAAGACCGACAACAGCCACCGCAAGTGGTGCACGAAGTGCGGCGGCCATGTCATGAACGATCATCCCGGCATGGGCATGGCCGACGTCTTCGCGGCGGTGCTGCCGACCTTGAAGTTCGAGCCCGGCATCCACGTGTTCTACGGCGAAAAAATGATCGCCATCAAGGACGGCCTGCCGAAGTTCAAAGATCTGCCGAAGGAATTCGGCGGTACTGGCGACACCCTGCCGGAATAGACGAGTGATGCGCGTGACGGCGAGCCACGCTCGCCGTCACGC
>JAYWAC010000318.1:0-22639 GCA_043782755.1 Pseudomonadota bacterium
GGTAGCTCAGGGTCCCGACCCGTCACCTGGGACGGGTCGGGAACCTGGCTGCCGAATCCGCCTATGGCAATCTATTCGGGTAATGCATCCCTGGATCGCCCACATCTCCGTCTGTCGACGACGATGCCATCACACCTCGCGCGGCGAGTAGTCCGCGAACGGAACTCGCCCACGATGGGTATAACGCTTACCAGCGCGGACGGTCGTTGGTGCGCTTGACCTTGTCTTTGTCCTGCGCAACGTTGACGCGCAGGGCACGGCCCTTCATGTCTTTGCCATTCTGCTCGAGTGCATTTTCCGCCGCGCTCTGGGTCGCGAAGGTAATGAACGCGAAGCCTTTCGAACGGCCAGTATCACGGTCGGTGATCAGACGGACTTCTTCGATCGGGCCATACGTCTGGAACAAATCGCGCAGATCGTTTTCACCGACCGAGTACGGAAAGTTGCCGACGTAAAGTTTGTTCTGTTGCATCAGGGATACTCCAATAAATAGATGCCAGGCGTTGATGAGGCGGCTGCCTCGGTTAAACACCTGCGCTCGCGGCCACGGTCCCGCGAGCGGGGTCGAGTCGAGTGCAGAGTGAATGTCGGATTCAAGTCGAACAACGAATGAGGGAAGCGAGGCGGCAGCGAATGCCTTGGCTGAGCGTATGCGATCAAGCTAGCGGAATCTGAATGTCTTGGTCACCGCGTGACGTCATCTTCTAACGGTTCATACGAGCTAGGTCGCGGCGTATGTCAGCGTTGTTAGATGGGGTGGCGGGACTCGGTCAGGACCTCGAAGAGCAGAATTCGTAATCGTTATTACACGCGGTTGCGAAGCAGACTAACACGGTTTATTGGGAACTGCTACGCCTAAAATTGGTCCGCGCTCACCGCGAGAAAAGCACGCGTGGCCCACGGAATCGGACTGCAATGCAGCATCGTTCTTTCTTCAATGGCGAGCTGGTTGGTCGGATGAACGTTCACTCTTGTTCGGTAGCTCGGCATCACTCGCCATGGTCTTGAGTTCGCCCGAGGCTTCGAGCGCGGCCAGCACTTCGTTGACTGCTTTCAGCAGTTCGATGTTGCCCTTTGCGACCGCCACCGCATAGCGGTCTTCGGTCAGCAGGGGCGAGCGCTTGTAGGGGCCGACCTGGTGGGCCAGGAACACATCGATGTTGACCGCTTCGCTGATCAGACCCGCAGCGCGGCCCGCGCTGATGGCTTGGGCACCTTCTGTGAAGTTCGCGACCAATACAACCTTCGGCGTCGCGCCGGTTGCTGCTGCCACTGCGGCGATCATGGCGGCCGCATCGCCATCGTTGCGTTCCACCACCGCGAAGGTCTTGCCCGCGAGGTCACGCTTGCCGGCGATCGTGCCATCGCTGGTCTCGAGCACTGCCAGACCGCTGCGATAGTAAGGCGTCGAGAAGTCCACCTGCTTAGCGTTGTCGGGTGTCACACGCAGCATCGAGATGCCGAGATCGACATCACCATGGGCGATCGCCGGCAACCTTTCGGGTTTGCGCATCATCTTCAGACTCAATTTGTCGGCCGAGCCCAAGATGTGTTTGGCGATGGCGCGTGCGATGGCGAGTTCCATGCCGCGCTTCTGGAAGTGGGCCGGGTCGCGGTGTTTCTCGACGGCTTTGTCGCCCTCGTTCTTGACGCTGACGATGAGTTGGCCGCGCGCGCGGATAGTGGCGAGATCATTGGCGGCCAGGGCTGTTGCGCTGACCAGGCACAACAGTGCGCAAAGCAGTGTGCGTGAATTCATGAGATTTGTCCTTTGAGCAGGGCATCGCGAAAGCGATGCTTGATATAGACGCCATCACGCGGCGGCAAGACCATGCCGGCATTGGCAGTGGTCACTTTGATGACCGCGAAGTGTGGGCCCGGTGTATCGTGCAGACGTGCGCGAAATGCGCGCAGATTCTCCAGTGTATGGAGAGTGTCGGTCTGCGTGATGCCGGCGCCGCGCGCCATGACGGACAGATCGGTGGTGAGTGCGGTATGGGTGAGCTGGCCGCCGGTTTCACCGTAGCGTTCGTTGTCGATCACCGCGATAGCGAGATTGACCGGGGCTTGCGCCGCGACCGTCGCGAGTGAACCGACGCCCATCAACATCTCACCGTCACCGGTCACCACCAACACACGCCGTTGTGGTTGTGCGAGCGCGAGGCCGAGACCGACGGACACGGCGCCGCCCATGCCGCCCCACAGGTAGAAATTGAGCGGGTTATCGCCGCTCGCCGCGACATCCCAGGTCGTGCCGCCGAGACCGCTCACGACCAGCAGTCCGCCGCGCTCGCGCAATAATTCATCGACCGCGAGGCGACGATCCAGCCCGTGTTCACAGGTCATTCGAACGCCTTGGCGCCGAGCAGGCGTTGCGATAACAACACGGCGGTCGCGGTAGACGTGGTGTAACTCATGGCCAGCATGGCGGCGACCGTCGGTTCGACATTGTCCGCCTCGTTGACTGTCACCACCCGTGTACCCATGGTTTCGAGCACCGGTGTCACGGCGCGGCCCATGGGTATTTGCCAGGGATTAGCCTCGCCCCATTCGCCGCGCATGGTCACCAGCATGAACAGCGGAAACTGACAGGCACGCGTGATGGACGCGATGGCATTGATGCAATTGCCGACACCACTCGATTGCATCAGCAACGCGCCGCGTTCGCCTCCCAGCCATGCACCGGCCAGCAGCCCCATGCCTTCTTCTTCTGTGGTGAGCGCTACAGCGCGCAATTCGCTATCGCTGCGACACAGCTCAATCAGACGTCGATGTCCAGCATCAGGCACATAGGCCACTTGGCGCACACCCTGTTGTTTAAAGACGCGGTGGATGGCGGCGGGCCAGGCCGGATCGACGATTGCGTTCACGCTGCGATTCCCCAAAAAGGTGGGCGTCATGTTCACGACCAGGGGCGCTATTAAGGCATGAGCGCAGCAAGGCTGCCAAGCCACTCGGCAGTGTTGGTCTTCCGGTTTATGCTGCGGCCATGAACAAGCCCATCAGTCGTACCGTCCCCGCATTGCTCGCCGAAATGGTCGCGCGCGATCCGGCGCGTCTCGCCATCGTCGCCGCCGGACAGCGGTTGTCCTATGCAGCGTTTGCCGTCGAAGTGCAGCGTGCCGCGTGCGCCTTGCATGCCGCCGGTGTCAGCGCTGGTTCTCGGGTCGGCATCTTGATGGGTAATCGCGCCGAGTGGTTGATCCTCGACTTCGCGGTCATGAGTCTCGGCGCGATCACGGTCGGCCTGAATACCTGGGCGACGGCTTACGAACTCGCCTATCAATTGCGTCATGCACAAGTGAAGTTGTTGGCCATCGAGCCACACTTCCGCCACAGCGATTTTCGCGCGCTGCTCGCCGATGCACGCGCCGAGGCCGACGGGCTGCCGGCACTCGCGACCGTGGTGTGCACCGAAGAGCCGTTGACGGGCATGCTGTCCTATGCCGATTTCATGGCCGCTGGCGAGCGCGTCAACGCCGACCTTGTCAGCGCTGCTTACGCGCGAGTGAAACCCGACGACGTCGCCTGTCTGCTCTACACTTCGGGCTCGACCGCATTGCCTAAGGGCGTGCCGCTCCTGCATCGTGGTCTCATCGACAATATGTGGGAGATCGGTGAGCGCCAGCATCTTGAGGCCGACGACAAGCTGTGGTTGGCGGTGTCGCTGTTCTGGTCCTTGGCTTGCGTCAATGCGCTCTACGCGGTCATGACCCATGGCGCGAGCATCGTTCTGCAACATCATTTCGACGCCGGTGAGGCCTTGCGTCTGATCGAGGCTGAGCGCTGCACAGTGTTCTATGGCACGCCCAATATGGCGCTTGCCCTGTGGGAGCATCCGCAGCGCATAGCCCACGACTTAAGTTCGCTGCGCACCGGTGTAACCATCGGCACACCGGAACAGCTGCGCCGCGTCGCGACGCTCGGTGTCGAGAAGATCTGCAATGTTTATGGTCTGACCGAAGCCTATGGCAATTCAGCCGTTACCGACGCCGATCTGTCTTTGGAAAAGCGCCTGCTGACGGTCGGCCAAGCTTTGAGTGGTGTCGAGATACGCATCATCGACGCTGAGTCCGGCGCAAGCCTGCCGCCCGGCACGGCCGGTGAGATCACGCTGAAAGGCAATGTCTTGCCGGGTTATTGGAATGATCCGGTACGCACCGCTGAAGCCTTCACCGCCGACGGGTATTTCCGCACTGGTGATCTGGGCATGCTCGATGAAGAAGGTTATCTCTACTACCGCGGACGCTTGAAGGAATTGGTCAAGACCGGTGGTATCAACGTCGCGCCGGCGGAAGTCGAAGAGGTGTTGAGAAGGCATCCAGCGGTGGAACTGGCCTTCGTCACCGGTATCCCCGACGCGCGATTGGATGAAGCATTGGCAGCGGTGATTGTAACGCGCAGCGGTATGACCGTTACTGAAGCGGATCTCGCGGTCCATTGTCGCGCGACGCTCGCGGCCTATAAGACGCCGCGGCATTTTCGCTTCGTCGAGGCGAGTGTGTTGCCGTTGACAACGACGGGTAAGTTGAAGAGGAATGAGTTGCCGGGCTTATTTTCCAAGAATGAGGCGGTGTAGGTGCGAGTACATCGCACCTGAAAATTGATTGCCCTGATTTCAAATCCTGCAATGAATGTCAGACTGAAGTGTGGCCCACAAACCTGCGAAATGGCTCTTTCTGCATTCCCATACCCTGTGGGTCAGACTTCAGTCTGACATTCAACGCAACGGAGACCCTAGGGCCGCACCAGTATCCTGCCCATCGCCTGACGCCCTGTCAGCATCTTGAGTGCGTCGACGCCATCATCAAGCGTGAACTCACGTGTGATCATCGGCTTGAGTTTGCCTTGCGAATACCACTGGAACAGCGTCTCGACCGAGGTCGTCAACTTGTCATAGGCGTTCCAGCGAAAGTGACGCAACGAGGAACCCAAGGCGGAGCGATTCTTCACCAGTAGTCGATTGGCGGGGATCTGCGGAATGCCGCCAACGAAGCCGACCAGCACGATGCGTCCGCCCCAACCCAATGCCGAGAGGGCCTTGTCGAATAAGGCACCACCGACAGGATCGAAACACACGTCCGCGCCGCGATCCTCGGTCAGCGACATCACTGCGGCGGTCAGATCCTGTTCGCTATAGTTGATGAGTTCGTCGGCGCCACGACTCTTGGCCGCCGCCAGTTTCTCCGCTGTGCTGGCCGCCGCGATGACGCGTGCGCCCATGGCCTTGCCGATCTCGACCGCAGTCAAGCCCACACCGCCTGCCGCACCCAATACCAACAGCGTTTCACCGGCCGTGAGGCGACCCATCCAACGCAACGCGACATCAGACGACAGATAGGCGACTGGAAAGGCCGCCGCATCGTCGAAGCTCATGCCGCTCGGAATTGTCCAGGTGTCGCTCTCGGCGGCTAACGCCTGTTCGGCGAGACCGCCGTAGGCGAGCAGGGCCATGACGCGATCACCGGGCTTGAAGCGTGTGACCTTGTCGCCTACGGCCAATACCGTGCCGGCGGTTTCGAGGCCGGGTGCGAAGGGCAGCGGTGGTTTGGTCTGGTAGGTGCCGCCGACCATGATGGTGTCGGCGAAGTTGACCGCCGTGGCGACCACCTTGATCAGGACTTGTGCGGCTGCCGGCACCAGGGCCGGCAGCTCACCCATGACGAGGTCTTCGACCGCGCCCCAGGCATGACAGACGAGGGCGCGCATGGAGTCTCCTTACGCTTTAAGCACGACCAGAGCGCAGCACTTGACCCGGACGCGAGCCGGTATCCTTGCCATGCTCGAACACCGTCGCGCCGTTGACGATGGTGTATTCGACACCGCGTGCCGGTACCACCAGACGACGACCGCCACCCGGCAGGTCGTAACGCATTTCACCGCGCTTGTTCGATCCCACAGTTGCCATATCGAAGATTGCGAAATCGGCGGCCAGACCGGGCGCGATGCGACCACGGTTCTTGATGCCGAACAGCGCGGCCGGCTCGGTGGTGATGCGTTGCACTGCGCGCTCGAGGCTCATCGCCTCGCGCTCACGCACCCAGGTGCCAAGCAGATAGGTGCAATAGCCGGCGTCACACAGGCTGTCGACATGCGCACCACCGTCGGATAAACCAATCATGATGCGCGGCTCGTTGATGAGATCCGGAATCTTGCTTTCGTCGGCATTGAAGAAGTCGTAGGTGTATTGCAGCTTCAACTGATCTTCAATGGCGAGATCGATGAAGGTATCGGCCGGATGCGCGTTGCGCTCCTGGGCAATCTCGGCAACATTGCGACCGACATACTTGGCCATTGCCGGATCGGTTGCTTCGAGAATGACGGCGACTTCCCAGCGCGCCGAGAAGATCAGCGCCTTCTTCAAGGATTCCTTGAAGGCCGCGCGGAATTCAGGCTGACGATACACCGCGATCTGTTCTTCTACCGGCTTGTTGAAGACTGGGTTGAAGCAGGCCATGTTGGCAAACAGGAAGGGCTTGGAAAGATCGATCTGACCGACCAGCGGACGGCAGGTCGCCTGCGGTACGGAACCTCGCTTGATGAGGTCGTCGACCTCAACCAAGGTCTCCTGCACCTGGTTCGGATTGTCATCGCGATTCAGAAGCGCGAGCCAAGTCACCGGACGGCCGCTGGAAGACAGCAGGAGATCGAGCATTTCGCGTTCCTGCGGGCTGACACGCGAGACGTCGTTGGTCAATGCCACTTCAATCGCGCCATGACCGACATCGCGCAGCACATTGCCATAGGCGCGCAGTTCGTCATTGCTGGCCAGGCGGCAGGCCAGCGGACGGCCTTCGTAGCCGATGTGCTGGCCGGCATTGGTGGTGGTGAAGCCGAAGGAGCCGGCGTCCATGGCTTCGCGCAACAAACCAGCAATCTTCTTGGTTTCGTCTTGGGTCGCGGCGCGTTCGGTCGATTCCGCGCCGAGCACGTAATGACGGAACGGTGTGAGCGCGCTCAAGAAACCTAAGTTCAGACCCGAACCGCGACGCGCAGCGGCATCCATGTATTCAGGAAAAGTTTCCCAGTCCCAGGTCACGCCTTTACTCAACACATCGAAGGGAATCGCTTCGACGTTGACCAGATCCCAGGCCGCGACTTCGCGCGTTTCAGGACGACAGGGTGCGAGACCCACACCGCAATTGCCCATCATGACCGTCGTCACGCCGTGCCAGCAGGAAGGTGAAGTCACGGAGTCCCAGCAGATCTGAGCGTCGTAATGCGTGTGCGGGTCGACGAAGCCTGGTGCGACGATCAAATCTTTGGCATCGATGGTGCGGACGGCGGTGCCCGAGACCTTGCCGACTTCAACAATCTTGCCATCCTTGACCGCTATGTCAGCGTGGACGCGCGGTGCGCCAGTGCCATCGACTACGGTGCCATTTCGAATTACGAGGTCATAGGACATCACGCTTACTCCTGCTGTTTCGGGCTGGGACAGTATACGTATTTCACCCGCGCTTCATTAGCGACGCTTGCGGCGATGTCGAGGCCTCCCCAAATAGGTAGTCGTTCCCGTGGTCCGGGATGTTGCGGCGCAAATCAGTAGTTGGCGGCGCGGGCAGTTGGTGAGTCAGTGAAGACATGCGCGTCGCGGGCAGTGTGCGCCACGCCTTGAGGTGACGGCTGTGGCGCGTACCGGTGGCAGGCTCAGGGCAGTGGCGTGTTATTCGGAGGGAGGGTGCCGGCATCACCGGATTTGTAAAGCGAGCCCTTACGCAGCAACCACAAGCTCAGTCGCTCGGCGTTGCGCCACAGCACATCAGCATTGCCATTGCCGTCGTAGTCGCCGCTTGCCAGCAGTGTCGCGCCAGCGGGCGGGCGACCCAACAGCTTGTGCGCCGCGACGCCGGATCCGTTCAAGAGCCATAATTCCATCTGATGGAGCGCGGGGTCGTACCACAGCACGTCGCTATGGCCGTCACCGTCGAAGTCGTTGACAGCCATCACGCGGCGCCTCGCATCAACCTGCGGCAGGTCGATTTTCGCGACACGCACCGCGCCGTCCATGAGCCACAGCGTACTGCGCTGTCCATTCGTTTCACGCCATAGCAGATCGCTCGCGCCATCAGCGTTGAAATCACCGACACCTGCCAGTGTCCAGGCGGCGGGCGCATGTAGCGCAGAGCCGGCCTGGTCGGTGAGCTGAAAGATTTCTGGCAGCGCGGTGCCATCCAGTCGCCATTGCGTCAAGCCATCGTCGGCGTCGCGCCACAGCAGCGTGCGATGACCGTCATGATGGAAATCGCCGCTCGCAAATAGGCGCAGCCCGGGCGCTGCAAAAGCCAACGGCTGCGCTTGCTCACTGTCATCCGCAGGATGGAGCAAAGAGACCAGGCCGCTGTCGTCGTCGTAAGTCAGTAGATCGATCGTGCCGTCGGCGTCGAAGTCGCCATGCAATACCGTATGTGCCGGCACGCGACCGAGGGTGATGGAAGTCGTGGCGCCGAGGCGCGGATGCAAAACCTGCAGCGTCTTCGTATCGTCCGGGACCGCTTGGGCAAGACCGGGTGGATTCAAACTGTCGCCGTCGATCGTGAGCAGGTCGCCACGACGATCACCATCGATGTCGTCACCAAAGCCCTGTCGCACAGCGGTGAAGCTTGCAGATCGCGGCACCGCCAACACGTTGGCCTCGATGAGGCCGACACCAGCGGCATAGGTTTCGTCACTGACGGTCAGACGCGAAACCGCCGTACTGTTGACCTGCCCACTGAACCTTAGACGGCGGGCGATGCTCAACACCGACAATGGTCCTGCAGCGGTTTCGATATTAGCCAGCATCTCCGGCGCAAGCCCGACACTGAAGCCGGTCGTCACCTCACCGCTCATGGCGTAGTTCAGCGTCACGTTCCGGGACTTGCTCTTGCTGATCTTGAGACGACGCACGGTCGCCTTGCCGGTCGATTTAAAGGCGCCCAAATTCACACGCGCCGGAACAGCACCAGCGGCGGAGAAAAGTCGATGACGGCATGGTTTCGCAGCGGCGGAATATTGACCGCATCAGGCACCAACATCACGGCGCGATGCAGCCGCAGGCCGCGCGTATCGTTGGAGAGGTATTGCAGGTTACCGGCGGTGTCGGTCACGCGACGCGCGGTGCTGCCGTTCATGACCGAGACACCGGGCATGACCGTATCGGTGGCGAGAAGTTGTTCCGAGCCGCGCGCTTCCCGATAGCTCACACGATCACCGGCCAGCAGCGGCTGAACGACCGCACTCGACAAGGGCAGTGCCGCTTGACCACCGGGTCGGGTCAGTCCGATGGTGATAGCGGCGGGAGCGCCACCGGTGGTATCCAATACATCGCTGCGTCCGCTCTCGGGATCGACGTCGCTGTCACGCGATTCGTCGCCACCGATGTCACGCAAGGTCGCGCGCATACCATGCGGTGTCTCGACGCCGACCTGATAGCTGCCGGTCGGTACCGTGAAACTGAAGCGGCCCTGATTGTCGCTCAAGGTTCGCCCGACTCGCAGACCGGCACTGAACAAATCGAGCCATACGTCGGGTCTCACCGCATCCGGACGATTCAAGCCATCGCCGGCCTGCACGCCGTCACCGTTCTCGTCCTCCCATACCTGGCCCTGCAGGTCGACGGCCTGGGTAGCGGACAAGTCCCGGTTGTCAAAACGCACGACGCCGGCGAAGCGTGCGCCACATTGGAAATGCGCGGTGAACTTGGCGAGTTGCGCATCGACGTAGACCAGTTCATCGACGACGAAGCTGCGCGTGGCG
This sequence comes from Pseudomonadota bacterium, assembly GCA_043782755.1. Lineage (GTDB taxonomy): Bacteria > Pseudomonadota > Gammaproteobacteria > JADJYF01. Next base: position 9,739 of record JAYWAC010000318.1, read on the forward strand.
CTGTGGCAATTCCCGGCACCGAGGAAGACGTCGAGCAATGGCGCGACGGCTTGGGGATCCGCGCTGGCGTCGGCGAAGGTGCCAGGCTCGAGTGCGGAGTCGGGCTGTGCGGCACCGACTTCGAGGCTGAATACCGTGATGTTGGAACTGTGCTGCTGGCCTGCAAGTATGCGCTGCGTGGTCACTTCAAATTTGATCGAACGCGGGCCATGGCTGCCGGTGGCGCCATGCAGGGCAAGGGGCTCGAGATTCAGGTTCCTATCCTGGCTCGAGAACACCGTCGCGCCGGTTTCGGTGCCGCCTTCGGCACCGGACAGACTGATCGACCACAGGCAATGGAAACACTGACGAAAACTGACGCCGCCAGCCTGGCCCTCGCTGTGGCTGTCGGTCGGAGGAGGGGAATCAAGGAAGTAGCCGAGGTCGTTCAAGGCCTCGCTGATCCCGGAGGACAGAAAGCTCGTTGCGAGTGCTGGCGCGGCCGTCGCCGGCAGCGGACTTACGCACAGCGCCAAGAACAGAAGTAGCGCCGCGCGCCCGATGTTACCGGTCCTTGGTGTGCGAATCTTCATCGTCGCAACCCTAGCACGACCACCTTTGCCCGTGCCCCGTCAACAATCGACAAAAGCGCCCGACACCGCAGTGCCGAGCCCATCCTCACCCCAGGATCTTGCGCGCCTCGGCCCGCAGTTCGACCTTGCGTATCTTGCCGCTCGAGGTCATCGGATAGGCATCGACGAAGATCACATGCTTCGGGATCTTGAAGCTCGCGATACGGCCATGCATGCGCTCGAGCAGTGCCTCGGCGGTGATGTCCTTGCCCGGCTCTTTAATCACGAAGGCGACGGGCACTTCGGCGAGACGCGCATCGGGATAGGCGACCACGGCCGCGTCACGCACTTCATCCATCACACGCAAATAGGCTTCGACCTCCGCCGGTGAAACATTCTCGCCGCCGACTTTCAACATGTCCTTGTAGCGACCCATGAACACCAAGTAACCATCGGCACGCCTCTTGGCCATGTCGCCGGTGTGGAACCAGCCATCGCTATCGATGGCCTCGGCGGTCGCTTCGGGTTTGTCCCAATAGCAATCCATGACGGTGTAGCCGCGCACCAGCAATTCGCCCGCTGCGTCGTCTGGCTGATCGGCGCCGGTCTCGACATCGACCACGCGAAACTCGAAGTCATTCATCGGATAGCCCGAGGCATGGACGCGCTGTTCGCGATTCGACGAGGGGTTGTCGCAGGATATATAGGCCCAGGTCTCGCTCATGCCGAAACCGCTGACCGTCGGGCCGAATACATCCTGCACTTTCTCGGCAATGGGAAAGGTGCTCTCGACACCCGAGGGCAGGGTGCCGATGCGCATCTTGATGTTGCGCGGTTGGCGTGCCTGGGCGTTCAAGAGATCGAGCCAGTGCGCTTCAAAGCCATGCAACACGGTGGCCTTTTCCCGCTCGGCGAGATCGAGTGCGCGATCAGCATCGAACACATCCATCATGATCTGCTTGGCACCGACCAGCACGCCGGCCATGGTGATCTCGGCATAGCCATACAGATGGAATAACGGTAGGTAACTCATGTGCACATCGTGCATGGTCATGCCGAGCATCTGCGCGCGTTCGAGGGTGTTGCGAATGGGACGATGAGAATGCAGCACGCCCTTGGGGCTGCCGGTAGTGCCGGAGGTGTAACAGATCACCATGGCGCTGTCCGGATCGACTGCGCTCTTGCGCGCGCTGAGTTCGGTGTCGCTGATACGCGTGCCACCGGCCATGAACTGCTGCCAGTCACAGGCATGGGCGAGCGTGCGATTGCCGAGTACCACCAGGCGCTTGAGATCGGCATAGCCTGCGACGATCAGCGAGCCATCGGTGTGACGCTCAATGCTCGGCATGCCCTCGGCCAACATGCCTTGGTAATCGATCGGGCCGGAACGTTCGAGAGCGATCAGCGTAGTGCTCTTCGATTGGCGCACCGCATAGGCGACGTCATCGGTGCGATAGCGGGTGTTGAGCGGCACCAGGCAGCCACCGACCCGCGCCACGCCGAACATGATAAAGATCCATTCGGGGCGATTGGTCATCCATAGCGCGACGTGTTCGCCGGACTGCACGCCCAAGGCCATGAGTGCCTTGGCGACCTTGTCGACTTCATTGTTCAGTTCGGTATAGGTCCAACGTCGATCACCGAACACCAAGGCTTCACGTTTGCCCCAGCGCGCCGCCGCCTCGTCGAGAATGCCGCCCAGCGACCGTTTGCGATACCAATCCATCATCAAGCTCCCATGGTGATGGCGGGAATGGTAGCGGTTGGGCGGAGTGCGGCCTACCTCCCGAAAGGTGGGCGGGCGGGCCCGGAGGGAATGTCAGACTGAAGTCTGACCTTCCGCTGGTTTCCCTGTGGGTCAGACTTCAGTCTGACATTCGTGCCCATCCCCGCGCGCTAGCAGCCACGCTACACTCCGCCCATCTACAGGTACAGCAAAACACAGAGGACCCACACTATGAAATTTGGATTATTCGGTATCAACATGGGACCGCTCAGCGATCCCGACGCTTGCGTCGAAGTGGCGCAGACCGCCGAGGCCGCCGGCTTTGAATCGATCTGGGCCGGTGAACACGTGGTGTTGCCCGACCCGCAGGTCGCGCCTTCGCCGTTGCCGCCGACTTATCCGATGGCCGACCCGAATATCGTCTTCGCCTTTCTTGCCGCCCAGACCCAACGGCTGTTAATGGGCACCGGCATTATCATCCTGCCGCAACGCAATCCGCTGGTGCTGGCCAAGGAGATGGCGAGTCTCGATGTCGTCACCAAGGGGCGGCTGATCTTTGGCGTCGGCATCGGCTATTTGAAAGCCGAATTCGATGCGCTCGGCATTCCGTTTGACGACAAGGGACCGCGCACTCTTGAATACGTCGATGCGATGCGCGCGATCTGGAGCGACGACAATCCGGCCTATCACGGCCAGTTCGTCGACTTCGAAGGTGTGAAGGCCTATCCGCATCCGATACAGACTGGTGGTCCGCCGGTGGTATTTGGTGGGCATGTGCCAGCCGCGTTCCGGCGCACCGTCAGCCATGGCAATGGCTGGTATGGCTTCGGTCTTGATGTCGATGCGACCAAGGGCTGCATGCAGGGACTGCGCGTGGCGGCGCAGAAAGTCGCGCGCCCGGCCGCCCTCGGCACGATAGAAATCAGTGTCACGCCTTTCGGCAACATCGATCTGGAGAAGGCCAAGCGCTATGCCGAGGCCGGCGTCGAGCGTTTGATCTTGTTGTTCCCCACCAGCTCGCCGAAAGAGTTGTTCTCGATGACCGCCACTCGTACGCAGATTCTCGATTACGTGAAGCGTGTCGGTGACGAGGTGGTCGGGCGGGTCTAGTCACGCACGCGGGCGATTGACACGCCACCGATAGGAATGGCGGCGGTGCCCGCGACGCGGGCGCCGCTTGTCCGCGCGCGGCCCTTCAAGCGACACTCCGGTCTTTATCCCAATCCAGGTTTGCGCATGACTGAACTCGGCGGTGGCGCTGCACAGCCCGCCCATCCCACGCGCGCGCGTCAAGCCGTGAGCCTTGCACTGATCGCCTTGACGCTCGCGCTCGCCTACGGCAGTTGGTATGCCTACAGTGTATTTCTGGTCGCCTTGTTGAAGGACTTTGGCTGGAGTCGTTCGGTGCTCGGTGGTGCGTTCTCGCTGTTTGCGCTGGTGCAGGGCGCGGCCAATCCCTTGCTCGGCATGGTGTGCGATCGGGTGCGGCCACCGGCCGTGGTGGCGGTCGGCAGTATCGCGCTCGGTGCCACGCTCTATCTCGACAGTTATATCAACGAACCCTGGCATCTCTATGTCTGTTTCGGTGGGCTGACCGCGATTGCGGTGGCTTGCTGTGGATGGATTCCAGCGGTGGTGCAGGTCCAACGTCGTTTCCAGCGGCGCCTCGGGCTCGCGCTTGGCATCGTCAGTTCCGGCGTCGGCGTCGGCATGCTGGTGGTGGTGCCGCTGTGTGAATACCTGATTGAAATCCACGGCTGGCGCGAAGCGTTCCGCGTGTTGGCCATGATCTGCACCGCCTTCACCTTGCCGGCCGCATTGTTTCTGTTGCGCGAGACGCCGCTGCATAAGCGACCGGTGCTACCCGACGCGGCGCTATGCGCCCCCGCCCCGGCCATCGTCGGTGGAACACTCACGCTTAAGCAGGCCGCTCGCACCGCGCCCTTTTGGCTCATGGTCGGCACCTTTTTCTGCGGCAGTCTGTGTTCCCAAACCTTGCACGTGCATCAGGTAGCCTTTCTCGTTGATCACGGCATCAGCGCCATGATCGCCGCTTCGGTGGTGGGCGTGGTCGGTGTCGCGAGTATCGTCGGCAAGACCGGTGGTGGCTGGCTGTCGGACCGCATCGAGCGCGAGCTTGTTTATATCGGCGGTGTGTCGGTGCTAGTCGGCTCGGTCGGCGCGCTGCTGATGGTGGGGGTCAGCCCGACGCAGTGGGGCGCCTACGGTTATGCCGTGATGCTGGGCATCGGCTACGCCGTGACCGCCGCCATCATGCCGGCGATGGTTGCCGATCGCTTTCAGGGCCGGCATTTCGGCTCGATCCTGGGGGTCGGCTTGTTTGGCAGTTCCGCCGGCAGCGCCTTCGGGCCATGGATGAGCGGCTATCTGCACGACCTGACCGGCAGCTATACCGTGCCTTTCACGGTGGCGGCCCTAGCGGGTGTCGTGGCCTGCGGCGCGGGCTGGCTCGCGCGCCACCTGCGACGCGTTGAGCAACAAGTCGGTGGCGCGTGAAGGCGGCCGGCAAGCCAAGCATAATAGGTTAACTTTTGTTTGAGCCGTGGCGCCGCGCGTCGCGGCGCGAGCTTTGAAGGCACAAGCATTTCTACAAGGGGAAGCGCATGAAATTCGATTCATCCATCGTCGCCGTGATCACCGGCGGGTCGTCCGGTCTCGGCGAAGCCACCGCTCGCATGCTGGCGGCCAAGGGCGTCAAGGTCGCGATCTTCGATTTGAACGAAGAGAAGGGTAAGGCTGTCGCCGCCGAGCTGGGCGGTGTGTTCTGCAAGGTCGATGTCTGCGCTGATGCCGACGTCGATGCCGGGTTCGCCGCCGCGCGCGCCGCGCTCGGGCAGGAACGCATCCTCATCAACTGCGCCGGCACCGGCAACGCCATCAAGACCGCCAGCCGCGACAAACAGACCGGCGCGATCAAGTCCTTTCCGATTGACGCCTTTAACAAGATCATCCAGATCAACTTGGTCGGTACCTTCCGCTGCATCGCCAAGTCGGCGGCCGGCATGATGACCCTCGAGCCACTCGACGAGTTCGGCGAGCGCGGTGTGATCATCAACACCTCGAGCGTCGCGGCGGAGGATGGCCAGATCGGCCAGGCTTCCTATTCAGCCTCCAAGGCCGGTGTGATCGGCATGACCCTGCCCATCGCGCGCGACCTCATGAACGACGGTATCCGCGTCAACACCATTCAGCCCGGCATCTTCAACACGCCGCTGCTGCAAGGTGCGCCGGACAATGTCAAAGCGTCGCTGGCGGCTTCAGTGCCGTTCCCCAAGCGTCTCGGTGCGCCCTCGGAATTCGCGCACCTGGTCTTGGCGATGGTCGAGAACGGTTATTTCAACGGTGAGTCGGTACGCCTCGACGGCGCGATCCGCATGGCGCCACGTTGAGCGCGACGCGGGCAGCGTGTGCCACGCAATGTGACGATTGCTTACGTGACAAACGCCGCCCAACTGAACTTTAATTCAAGTAATGAAGGCCGTGACGCGCGAGTTCACGGCCTCGCCCTCGGGCAGCCAGCGCGGCGTGCCCCTCTTCAAACGGGATGGATGCGACGATAGAGAGAATCAAGGAGGCGCTGAACGCGGCCCGCGCTGAGCGCGATCGCCGGCTCAGTGACACCGATGTCGTGAACGGCGTGGCGCGCCGCCTGCGACTGTTTTCCAACTTCGAGAGCCTGGGCGAGGATGCGCGTCGCGCAGTGGTGGTCGCTGGCGAAGTGCTGGACATCGACAGTGGCGAAGCGATCTGCATTTTGGGCGAACGGGACGAGCGCGTTAACTACTTGCTGGAAGGCATGGTGCGCATCGAGACCGCCGATGGCAGTATCCGCGACCTGCATGCCGGCGACGGCCCGGCCCGTCATGCGCTCGACGAACCGGGTTACAAGGTGGCCGGTATCATCGCCACCCATCCCTCACGCGTGTTCCGTATCGATCCGTCCAAGTTACCCGGCACGCCGCTACCCGGCAGTGCCAATCCGGCGCCGCCCAGCGCCTATGCCGAGACCTTCTCGGGCCAGCAGCTCGCCATGCTGGTCGGCGCGCTGCGCAACGAACATCGTGGCCTGAACGGCGTGGCCTCGGCGCCGGGCAACACCGTCGAAGTGGCGGTCGGCGATCGCACCCTGGGAGTTGATTTCGAATTGCCTGACCTGGAATCCACCCGCACACCGGTGCTGCATCGTGACGAGCCCGAGCCCGTAGTGGTCAGCGTAGCGCCGCTCGTAGAACCGCTCGCAGCCACCCCACCCAGCGCGCCGGTCGACCCTTTGCTCGGCATGACCCGCGCCTTTGAAGCCGAGCTGCGACGCTATGTCGACGGCATCCGCAGCGAGGAACGCGCGCGCGCCCAGGCCAAGCTCAAGGGCTATGCCGAGAAGCTTAAGGCCCAGGCCGAGGAGCAGCTGCGCAACAAGGTCAAGATGGTCAAGGCGCGCTTCGAGCAGGCCAACGTGGCGCGCGAACAGGACATCCGTAAACGCTACGAGCAACTGCTCGATCTAGCCAATCGCCTGACCCGCCAGAAGGCCGAGATCAATCAGGCCCGCCAGCAGATCGAAGACAAATTGAAGCGCGCCGAGACGCTGCATCGCGAACTGGCCGAGCTGGGCGGCGTGGTGAGCGGCCATCTCGATCAGATAGACGAAATGCTGCCGGCCGATGACAGCGAACTCAACCAGGAGCTGGCCGGCGGACAGGGTCTGGATCCGTCCGCCGCCGAGTCCATGCCGGTCGTCAACGGCCACTGAGGCGAACTCAGCCCACTGTCACCGCTGCGCCCGCGCCCGGCGAGCCTGCTGCCTGACAGCGATGCGTGACCGTCGCGGTGTGCGACCCGCTTCGCGCCGCGCGCTAGTGAATGTCACGCTGAATCGGCGTAGGCTCAGGCTTGCCCGTTTCAATACAAGAAGATAAGCCCGATGTATGAGACCTTCTACGGATTGAAGGCCAAGCCCTTCAGTCTGCTGCCGGACCCGGCCTATTTATTCCACAGCCGTCAACATCAGGTCGCGCTGTCGCTGCTTGAATACGCCGTCAATAACCAACTCACGGTCTCGGCCATGAGCGGCGAAGTGGGCTCGGGCAAGACCACCCTCATTCGCGAACTGATCAACCAGCTCGGTGACGATGTGACCGTTGGTCTCATCTCCAATACCCATCGTTCCTTTGGCAATCTCATGCAATGGGTGTGTTCGGCCTATAGCATCCCCTGCAAGGACAAAGACAAGGCCGAGCTCTACCACGCTTTCGTCGACTTCCTATGTGCACAGTACGCGGACGGCAAGCGTACGCTTTTGATCGTCGACGAAGCGCAGAACCTCGACGCCGAATCGCTGGAGGAAATACGGCTGCTGACCAACGTCAACGCCGACGAACATCTGGTCATGCAATTGCTGCTAGTCGGTCAGCCTGAATTACACGATCTGCTCAAGCGCCACGAGCTGCGCCAACTTGCGCAGCGTATCGGTGTCTTCGCTCGTCTGGGGCCGCTCGATGAAAAGGAAACCGCTGAGTACGTCAGCCATCGTCTCGAAGTGGTGGACGGCAATCCCAAGCTGTTTCACAAGAACGCACTGCGCCTCATCCATTGGAACAGCGGCGGCATTCCGCGTGTCATCAACACCCTGTGTGAACTGGCGCTGGTCTACGGCTATGCCGATGGCAAGCGTCGTATCGATGCGACCCTGATCGCCGACATCGCGCGCGACCGCATCGGCACCGGTCTGTATGGCAACCATGTCTTCGACGTGCGCGCGCTGCGCGACAACATGCCAAGCCTGGTCGGCGACGCGTCGGTGGCACCGCGACTGGTCGGCCGTGAGGATGAAGAGGATGCAACCTTTGACGAGCCGACGCCCTTCAAGCGTCGCGCCGACGGTGGCAAATCCAGTAGCTGAGCCGGTACTGGCGCCGACCCGAGCGTGTGCTTTCAACGCCAGCGCTGATGGTCGGCAATTTCACGCAAACTTCCTCCGGTTGTATCCGCGTCGGGCGCCGCTAGACTGGGCGCCCCGTCGCGAGGCGGTTCGCCGCCGCGCCATGTGTCTCAACGCGAACCGCGACGCAGCGCTTAAGTCCAGCAAATCCCAGGGCTCAACATGAACGACACTGCGAATCCATCGATAGAGCAGAGTGGCCAGCCGGTGTCCGCGCGCATTCGTGCGCGCCTGGCGCGCGCGCGCCAGCGCTGCCATGCCAACGACAATATCTCGGCCTATCTCGAGCCGGGCGAACTGGATGCGCTGCTTGACGAAGTGGCGGGCAAGATGCGCGGCGTGCTCGAGAGTCTGGTGATCGACACCGAGAGCGATCACAACACCCAGGACACCGCGCGCCGTGTCGCCAAGATGTATTTGACCGAAGTGTTTCGCGGTCGTTACGTGCCGGCGCCGCCGGTTACCGAATTCCCCAACGCCGAACGCCTGAACGAACTCATGATCGTCGGGCCGATCACCGTGCGCAGCGCGTGCTCCCATCATATGTGTCCGATCCTCGGCCGCCTGTGGATCGGTCTCATGCCCAATGAGCATTCCAATCTGATCGGGCTGTCGAAATATTCGCGCCTCGCCGAATGGATCATGTCGCGCCCGCAGATCCAGGAAGAAGCCATCACGCAGATGGCCGATCTGTTGATGAACAAGGTCAGTCCTGATGGCTTGGCGGTGGTGATGGAGGCTGACCACCTGTGCATGCAATGGCGTGGTGTGAAGGACAACGAGACCAAGATGGTCAACAGCGTGATGCGCGGCTCCTTCCTCAAGGATGCCAACCTGCGTCGCGAATTTCTTTCGCTCATCAATCTGAATAAGTGAGTCCATCATGCTCGTCCGTCTGCTCTATGCCAGTCGTCCCGCCTCAACGCTGACCGCCAGCCTCATCGACACCATTCTTGCGCAATCCCAGGACGGCAATCAGACCAAGGGCATCACCGGCATCCTGTGCTTCAGCGATGACCTGTTTTTGCAGGTGCTCGAAGGTGGCCGCGACGAGGTCTGCGAGTTGTTCAATGCCATCGTGCGCGACGATCGTCATAAGAACGTGCGCATCCTGTCCTATGAGGAGATCCCGGAGCGCCGTTTCGGTGGTTGGACCATGGGCCAGGTCAACATCGCGCGGGTCAATCCGTCGTTGTTACTGAAGTATTCAGTCAAGGCCACCCTCGACCCCTTCAGTTGTTCGGGCCGCGCCTCGATGGCCTTGCTCGACGAGTTGATCGCGACCGCCTCGGTGGTGGGCCGCGCGAGCTAGGCGCGACTTCAAGCGGGCGCGCCACGATTGATGACAATCTGGCCGGCGTGGAGCTTCAAATCCCGGCCTGCGATTCGCTACAATCCCGGCCTTTTCCGCCGTCCGGCATCGCTATCGCAGTGTCGCGCGCCGGCTTACATCAAGAAATGAGGTCAGTCGCTCATGTCCAAGGTTCAAACCGTCCAAGAATTCGATGCCATCATCGTCGGCGCGGGCTTTGCCGGCCTGTATATGCTTCATCGCATGCGCCAGATCGGCCTTTCGGCGCGCGTGCTTGAAGCCGCCAGCGGCGCCGGCGGCACCTGGTTCTGGAATCGTTATCCGGGCGCACGTTGCGACATCGAGAGCATGCAGTACTCCTATCAGTTCGACGATAGCCTGCAGCAGGAATGGGAATGGAGCGAGCGCTACGCCGCCCAGCCCGAGCTGCTGCAATACGTGGCCCACGTCATTGAACGCTACCAGCTCGCTTCCGACATCCAGTACAACACCCGCGTCAACAACGCGCAGTTCGATGACGCAAGCTCGCGCTGGTGCATCGAGACCAACACCGGGGAACGTTTCAGCGCGCAGTTCTGCGTGATGGCGACAGGCTGCCTGTCGTCGACCAATATGCCGAAATTCGACGGCCTGCAAGACTTCAAGGGCGCGGTCTATCACACCGGTCAGTGGCCGCACGACGGTGTCGATTTCACGGGGCTGCGCGTCGGCGTGATCGGCACCGGTTCGTCGGCCATCCAGTCGATTCCGATCATCGCTGCGCAAGCCCGGCATCTGCATGTCTTTCAGCGCACGCCGAACTATTCGGTACCGGCGCATAACGGTCCACTTGACCCGGCGGCGGCGCGCGACATCAAGGCCAACTACGCGGAGTTCCGCGCGCTTGGTAAGAGCCAGTTCCTGGCTTACGACCTCAAGATGAACGACCGTCTGGCGGCCGATGCCACGCCAGAAGAAATCCGCGCCGAATGCGAATTCCGCTGGCAGACCGGTGGCCTGTATTTCTATGGTGCGTTCGCCGACATGCTGGTCAGCCAGAACGCCAACGATGTCGTCGCGCAATTCGTCCGCGACAAGATTCGTGAGAAGGTGCGCGATCCCAAGGTTGCCGACTTGCTGACGCCGACCACGGTGTTCGGCTGCAAACGCATCTGCGCCGACACCGGTTACTTCGAGACCTTCAATCGCGACAACGTGACCCTGGTCGACGTTAGCAAGCAGCCCATCGAGCGCCTGACCGCTTCCGGTCTTAAGCAAGGGGGGCAGACTTATGCGCTTGATGTCCTCGTCTTCGCGACCGGTTTCGATGCCATGACCGGCTCGCTGGAGCGCATCGATATTCGCGGTCGCGGCGGCCTGCCCTTGACGGAAAAGTGGAACGCCGGCCCGCGTACTTATCTCGGTCTGCAGACCGCCGGTTTTCCGAATCTGTTTACCATCAGCGGGCCGGGCAGCCCCTCGGTGTTGACCTGCATGATCACGTCTATCGAGCAGCACGTCGATTTCATCGCCGATGCCATCGTGTATATGCGTGAGCACGGCCAGAAATGCATCGAGCCCAATCTCGCCGCCGAAGACGCTTGGGTCGGCCACGTCAATGAAGTGGCAGGTGGCACGCTGTTGAACAACTGCAACTCCTGGTACCTGGGCGCCAATGTGCCGGGCAAGCCGCGCGTGTTCATGCCCTACCTGGGCTTCCCGGCCTATGCCGAGAAATGCAAGCAGGTGGCGGACAAGGGTTACGAGGGCTTCAAGCTCGACCTTGCCTGAGCGCCGGTGAGTGTGCGAATGAATTCGCACCTGCGGAAGATGGTTGCTGGAATGCGTCAGCGACGCATCTTGCGCAGCGCGACCGGCAGGTAGGCCGGCGCCCATACCCTGCCCGGCATGCCATTGTCCTGGCGGTCGTCGTAGGTATAAGACAGCCAGCGATCCAGATAGCGCGGCGCCTTTAAGGCGCGCGCGATGTCGTCGAATTCGGCGAAATTGCTGAGCGGCTCGTGCAAGCCATAGGTCGTCGTGAAGCCTGCTTCGTTCAGCAGATAGCTGTGACTGGCGGCATGAAACTCACCGTTCACGCGTCCCGCTGATGTCGTCAGGAGCAGAGGAGCCCCTGCGCGCGTGACCCGTGCCAGTTCGGCGAGTATCGGCGCGATATCGTGTGGTGCGTTGTGTTCGAGTGCGGAGACCGAGATCACTGCATCGACGCTGCCGTCGCTGAGTTCGCCCAGGGATTCGAGCGCGCCGTGGTAGAGCGTGATGGTTGCTTGGCCGGGGCGCGACGACGTGGCGCGCGGCGTAGTCCCACTGGATAAGCCGAAACGACGCAGGATCTTGCCAGGCAGCGCACCTAGCGGCGTAGCCAGTGCCGCGTCCATGCTGGATTTAAGGGTTGGCTTCCCGCGTTCCAGATAGCGATGGCGTATCGTCGCTCCGTCGCCGATGTATTCGAAGTTATATAGATGTTGAAACTGCGCGCGTGGCTGGCGTGGTGACATGTCGACGCTGACGACACGCAGGCCACGATCGGCGAGCAGGAACTGCGCGAGCCCCCAGCCGGCGCCGGCATCGAGCACGGTTGAGCCCACAGGCAGATCCAGTTCGCGCAGCAACCAGATCAGATCCAGCACATAGTGCCAGCCGAGCTGCAGCCCGAGCCGTGAGCTGGCCGCGAGTACCTCCAGGGCAAGATCGCGATGTTCGTCGATGAGCGACTCGCTCAGCAGTTCTATCGAATCGCGCATGCCCAGCCTGCAATCTCCGTCACGGTGCCAGGGCGCGCGGTGCCTCTGCGCGCGCCATCGTGGCGGGTAGCGCCATCAGGCCGCCAGCTTGTACAACTCAATGACGTTGTTGCGGCAGATGTCGACGCGCTGCTGTTCGGTCAGATGCAGACATTGCTCGGCCAGCACGGCCTGGGAGTGAGGCCAGGTCGAATCCGAGTGTGGAAAGTCGTTGGCCCACATCAGGCGCTTGGTGTTAACCATGTTGGCGGTACGGAACGCAACATAGTCATCCTGGAAGGTCATGTAGATGTGTTCCTTGAAATATTCACTCGGCAGCTTCTGCAATTCGCCACACTTCATCCAGTAACGATGGCGCTGATAGGCGTGATCCATGCGATACATGAAGTGCGGCGCCCAGCCAGCGTCGGCTTCGACACATACCACCTTCAAGCCCGGATTACGTTCGAACACCCCGGAGAACACCAGCATGCCCATGATGTCCTGACAGCCACGGATGATGGCGAGGAACATGTTGATGCGCGGGCCGCGATTGGCGACGCCGAAAGCGTCGCTCTTGCTGGTCAGGATGTGAAAGGACAGCGGCAGCTCGAGATCGATGGCGGTCTG
>JAYWAC010000319.1:0-8536 GCA_043782755.1 Pseudomonadota bacterium
CGATTACCAATAACTGTCGTCGGTGAACCCATCCGGACACTGCCAATAGCAAAAACGACATTACCGGCGGCATTCCTTTCATGCCAAAAGTATAAATCAGATATCGGCCGAGTTATTGGACACTACGGGCAGAAAAACCGAATTCCGACGCGGCAAAATCTCGATGCCTGAATTGCCTTTCGGCGTGCGCTCAATCCGAATCACCGTCGCATGCATGGGTGTCAACAGCATGGCAGCAAACGGTCCGGAGCCATATCTGGCGAGTTCAACTCCTTTTAGTACCGGCATGTGGTCTCATCCCGCAGAGGCCCTCAATAGCGGCCACGAAGAAGATTGAATCGCGTTACTGCACGATATCAAATTTAGATTGAAATTCAACTTGGCCTGGACTCAGCGCAATATTAAAGCCCGCACGCAAGCAGCACCTCGTGATGAAAATGACCCTCGAAGATAAAGATAAACAATCTGCTGGTCAGCGAACGGGTCGGCCGCGCGTTCGAGGGTCAAGGACTGCTGGTGCGAGCCTTTGAGAACAGTTTTCTGACATTGGATTCGGCCGAGGTCTCGCGATTCAATGATCTATTGGGGCATTCGATTACCTCGTAGTGTGCCAAAATTCCGCCGAGCGATAAAAGAAAGGATTTCCGCAGCTGGCGGGCTGTCTAAATTATCCCCCTCGGCCTACATCTGATCTCGTAACCTAAATCTTATCTTGGGATGAACGTACTACACGTCCGGTTTCTAATCTTGATATTCGCCGGTTGGGTGATCCGCGCCCAGCAAGGCGTCATTGATTATCTGCAAGCCGAGAATCGGGTGCTTCGCGAGCAGCTCCGCGGAAAGCACCTATTGTTTACGCGCCACGGAATACTGATCGACTATGTCGAGCCCGGCAAGCCGAACCAGAATGCGTACATCGAGCGTTTCAACCGGTCGTATCGCGAAGAGATCCTCGATACCTGGGTGTTCCGGGATCTGAACGAAGTTCGCGAACTGAGCTGGGCGTGGATGATCGAGTACAACGAGGAACGAGACCACGATGGTCTTGGCGGATTTACCCCCGCAGAGGTCTTGCAACAATCCTGAATCTCTACTTTTGAATGGTCCACTTGACGCGAAAGCTTACGACGTGGAATGTCGAGAGCGGCGAGGAGGTCTCCTTCACTATTGCTATCTCCGAGCGGCCTAACGTGCGACCTAGTTTTGGCGCACTACAGCGGAATCACATTCTTGCGTAGCCGGCTTCTCTTTGACTCCTGATTGCAAGGACGAAAACCGTATCCATCACCTCCAGGTAGGTATACAGGGCGACATAGCCGCGACTACTTCGGCCAATAACCAATTCCCGGAAATTCTCCGAAGCATGCCTTCCGATGTGAGGATTGTGTTGAAGCACATCAATCGCCTCGATTATTTCCATCACCCGTTCTGATGCGTTCCCTACGTCGTGCTCGATGAGATGATCCAGAATTCGATCCAGATCTTCCTGGACTTCTGGTGCGAGCTCGACTTGCGTCATTCAGAGTGTGAAATCTTTCTGGATCTCGGGCGCTTAGCAGATTTCCCGGCGACACGCTCTTGGAGATAGTGGCGCATCTTTTCCCACGGAACCGTCTTTCCGGACGCGGCCAATTCAGCAAACCGTGCCTCAGCAACGTTTTGAAAGTCTGCGAACCTTTCTACCTGGTCAGCTTTCTCTTTAATGGCCTCTAGGATGAAGCCATGGGCGGTTGTTCCAGCCCGTTCAGCCGCGTCGGCGACACGTGCCTTCAAATCGTCCGGCAATCGTATAGTTGTCGTGGACATGATGGGTCCCTCAAGGCGAGGTTCGAAACGTAGCACATGAGTGCTACATAGAGAAAGCTCGAGGTTGCCAAATATCGCTTCCGGCGGCGCGAAGCAAGGTATCTATTATCTCTTTAACGCCGTTAAATTCGTTGCCACAAATTTGCCACAGCGCGAACGCAAACCAGTGGGACTTAACGTGATTCGACGTGAGACTATGTGACTGTTTTAATTTGTATTACGATGTAACTCGTTGAACCCAATAGGGTGTGAAATCGCTTTCGGGAGGCAGGGGTCGCAAGTTCGAATCCTGTCACCCCGACCATTTAATCAAATACTTACCGCTTTTCTCCGGTCTCCCGGAAAGCCTGTACGCAACTGGTACGCAAACAGCGATCCGAATTTTAGGGTTTATGACCTTATTTCACCCGCCCGATTGCCAATCTTTCTACTAGCATCAACCCCATGTTGGCGTCGGCCGAAAATTAAGCCACCGTGCCGGCGTCGCATTGATCCAGGCCTCAACACGCGATTTTCAATGACGACGCCGATTGTAGGCCGGCCGGACTGGCTCAGAGTAAAGTCGGCGCAGCACTCGAAAGTGGCTCAATTCCGCGTCGGCGCCAACAACCCAATTCATCCCTTCGATCTCGCCGAGGTGTGGCCGCATCGGGATTACCCGCTGATCACCGTCGGTTATTGGCCAATTTGATCTCAACGCGGGCACGGTATTGCCGACACTCGAACGCACGTCCGAACCGCGTAAAGGCTTTGAGACCGCGCGCAACAGTGATGTGGACACGACCGTTTCCAATGCCGTGCGCCGAAATCAAATGGAACCAGATAAGAAGGCCTTGGTTCCGAAAGCCACGGGCTTGGCCAGGCCACCACCGTTTCAACCAATCTCGATGTAACGCGGTGATGAATGTCACATGGACCATACGATGGCGGACCGGGAAGACGAGTTCGAAATCTCAGCGACGGCGTTTCGCGGCGTGCTCAATGCCTTGCTTCATGGGGACTTCGCGCGCGAGGCCGCACGCGCGTTCAGCGACGGCATCAATGGCGCGCCGCGCGTGGAATGTAAGCCTGCCTTGCTAGTTGTCCTGCGCGAGCGGCGCTGCGGAATTGGGCGCCGCGACGGTCGATGGCGGCGGGCCGCAATGGTCATCAAGCCGCGGCATGTGACCTTTCCACGGCGTGTGCATGGGGTAGACGACGTCGGCTGGAGGGCGTGCGCTGAAAACCGTTTCCCCGGCAACTAGACGCCGCGCGAATTCGCGCGCCACGGCGCGCATGACCACGCAACCCGCAGCAGGCACTCTATCGGTAGCCTCGGGTGAACCTAGATGCAGCACCACGCCACCGTCCCGTTCGCGCTGATAGACGTGCGCGGTCGCCAGCGTCGCACCCCCGCGCTGGCCCCATTCGTAGGCAATGATCTCGAGTCTGTACGCATTCATCACGGACGGATCCGCGACCGGCAGGCCGGTCGCGTCCAGACCCTTGATCGGCGCGCCGTCGTATTCACGCACGCCCCGGAAATCCAGCACTGCACAGGGCGCTAGATCCTGTCCGCTGTAAAGTGGATGGCGGGGATCGGCAACCCGCAGACCCGTACCCGTGACACCCAGTCCCTTTCGCCGGCTGCCAAATCCGCCGTGAAGGAAATCTCCGCCGATGCTGTCCACGGTCGGCATGTGCAAGCTGGGCTTGTACCACTCCGTCGTTACCAGCAGCGGGTCGGTTGCCGGATCCTTGCCATACTCGGGATTAAGAAACTTGTAGGCAACCAAACGCTCCCCATCCTGCTCGTAGCGGATCTGCCAGTACATTGCATTGCCGGACGCGATCAGCGCGTTTCCGCCGTCATGCACGAAGGCATCGAATCGTTCGCGCGCGGTGCGCGACCAGTATTCAGAATGACCAGCGACGATCAGCATCTTGATGCCCTTCAACGCTGCCGGATGCTCAAGATCGTAGTCGGAAATATAGCGGGCGCCGAGCAGCCGCGGTTCGGCGTCCAGCCACTTGGCAGTCTCTATCCACTGCTGGGCACGACTGGCTTCCATGGGGCGCTGAAAGCTGACTATCGGCACGCGTTTCGGTTGGTTATAGCAACTGCGACCCAGCGTGACGCTGTAGGCATTGATGGTATTGGTCGGAATCAGGACCGCAGTCGGCAATGCCGATATCGCGGCAGACGTGAGTTCACGCTCGCCCAGCGTACGCACGATCACGAACAACTCCGGCGCACCGTTCAGGAAGTACACTCCGCTGGCCAGATCCCCCGGAATCTGCCACTCGATGGTCGGTTGGTAGCCGGCCCCATTCAGCCACGGTGCGTCGCTGGCAAAGGACTGACTGGGAATGGAGACCTCGCCGAAATCGTGCACCTCCCGTCCTCCGAGAGACAGCATGCGCAAGCGTTGTGCGCCGGCTTTCGTAGCGCTCAGAGCGAAATGAATGGTGTCGCCGGGCGCGGCGCTCCACGCTGCACGGGGCTTGCGGTCGATCAGCCGCACGGGGTAACCGACCACGGCGTCACCACCACGGGTGCTGAGTAGCCGTGAGCGAGGAGATTCGAAGTGCGCGTGCAGATGTCGGCTCGCTACTCCTAGTGCCAGACCTGTGCCGACCAGTACGGCGCCGAATTTTCTGCGTGAGTAACTCATAGGTGCACCACCAAAGCCGGCGCGCTGCGAACGGAAGACATCGACTCCGCTGGAATTTTGTGCCCCACAGTCAGTGCAGAACTTTCATCATGAGGTGAAGCGACTTCATGTCGTTTGCAAAGAACTGAAAGGTGAAACAAAGGTAGCTGAAGGTCAATGCGGTCGCCGCGGCACGAATATAGGGATTGTCATTGTAAGAATTAACTCGAGGGCCAAGTCGTTTCTTGAGCATAAGCCCGTAAAGGAAATGCACGATGAGCCCTGCGGCATGGAGCAGCCCGTAGTAGAAGAAGTTCCGCGCGAAGCCATGCCACAGACCGGTCAGGACGAAAGTGACCAGAATCGCTACCACCACCACGTGGTTGTAACGGGCGCGGCCATAACGCCGGCCGAGGGCCTTGACCATGGGGAAATACACCATGTCGCGCATATAGCGGGCGAGCGTGATGTGCCAGCGTTGCCAGAATTCCTGGATGTTACGCGCTAGATAAGGTCGATCGAAATTCTCTTCGACCGCGATCCCGAGCAGACCCGCCATGCCGATAACGATGTCCGTGTAGCCCGAGAAATTGCAATACAGATATCCATAGTAGAGCGCGCTGCTCGTCACCAAATCGAGCCAGCCGTGCCGGTAGCTGTCCATGAGCAGGACCTGGGGCGACACCGTGTAGTAGAGCGCGGCAAACACCTTGAACTTCAAAAGACCGACGATAATGCGCAGCGCAGCGCGGCCAACCGGCGTGGCTTTGCTATCCGGTTCCGTGAGGGAAGCGCTGAACACCTTCATGGTCGTGATGGGGCCGACTGCGGTCAAGGGTGGAAAACAGGCGTAGGCCATGTACAGCCAGAATCCTGGTCGCCGGATTGATTTGTCGCGCAGTTCCAGGGCGAGATAACTCAAGCGGAAGGCGAGGTAGGAGATGCCGACCAGCGCCCAGCCGCTATGCACTTTAGCTACGAGCATGATCAGTACAGGAAACAGCATTGGTGGCAGGAAGCGGCCACGCTTCTCCGCCTGCACCAGGAGCCCATACTGGCAGACGATGATCGCGAGATAGATCGCCACCGCTTGCGGTGCCATGCCATAGAGCTGCTGCACCATCGCGGCAAAGGCGACGACGTTGATCAACCCAAAGGCGATTGCGCGCCGTTCAGGCTGACGCCGAAGCCCATGCAGGATCAGCCAGGCTGACGCCAGATAGACCAAGAAGGCGATGGTGGTCGGCACGCTCGCTCAAAAACCTTCGTAAATGAGCGTGCCCTGCAGCGCTTCGGGACGGATAACCAGAAACAGGCCGATTAGCACCAAAGCTAACACGATGAACGTCAATTTCGCGAACAGCTGGCTACGCTCAACCATGGTCGTAGAGATCGAGGAAGGCCGGGGCGAGCGCGCGCGTGTTGTAACGCGCACCGTTCCAATTGGGATGGGATTCGTTTTTCCACAGGGTACGAATTTTGTCTACGGAAAAGCCTGGATAAAGTTCCGCAGGGTCGACGCCAATGACGGGAATGTATCCGCCCATGGCATGCGGATCGTAGGTGCGAACTCGTAGCGGTGCTTTGTCCTGTTCGGGTTGAGAGTAATTCAGTAGCGCAAAATGACCGCCCTGAGCAATGGTTAGATCTTTCATCAACTGCATGCCGCGCGCCTGAATGTCGGTGAAACGTCTGCCCTTGAACTTGAGCACCGGATGTTCGGCACCGCGGAAGATCATGTGCTCGGCCGGGATCAGCGGCACCGGGTAGTCGACCTTTTGGAACGGCTGTCGTGTGTCGGGACGCAAGAGTGATTTGAAGCCCAGTAGTCGCGGCGGCGCGCCGTGATATGCGATATATGCCGCGAGCTCCCGCTGGGGACCACGACCATCGTTATGCCGAAGCAACGATAAGAGATGACGCGGTACGCCGAGTATGCTCTGCGCGTAATGCGCCAACTGGTAGCGCACTGGCAAACCCTGCAGCAGCGCACCGAATTCGATGGGCTTCCAGAAATAGTGAGTCCAGCTATGCTCGGCATCGGCGACAGCCTCGCGTGGCTCTTCGAGCACGACGAGCTTTACCGTGTGTCGTTTGAAGAAATCGCTGAGGATGCCGTAAAAAATGAATTCGGAACGCCAGTTGCTGCCTAGACATGTCACCACCGCCGGACGGCCCAGATGCTGCGTGAGCAGTTCCTCCAGATAGACACAATCGTTACCAGTCAGGGTCGTCGATGAACCCAACACCAGCAGATCGACATCGCCGCTGGTGTTGGCGATAACATGGGCGTGGTAGGCAAAAAACGCGGCTGGCGCTTCGCTGTAGCGATCGTAATCGGATAACACACCAGAAAGTTCGAGGACGACCGGCGCGAGCAGCAGCGCGAGCACCGAATACAGCATGAAGCGGAGACCCCGAGGCGTGACGAACGGGTCGTGCATGCGGTATCCGTGCGCGGTCATTCGTCCGATCTCCGTATCACGCCCCGGCCCGCAAGTGCCATCAACAGCCCGACAGTCGCTCACCCAGCGCCGCGAGCAGCGGCTCCGGCAGTTGTCCGCGTTGCGCCATCAAGGCAAGGGCCAGACGCTCGAAGCCAATGCCTATGCACATGGAGACCGGCGACGGACTTGCGCCGTCCAGGAAGGAGAAGCCGAAGGCATCGGCCATGGTGCTCATGTGATTGTTCACCGAACCGCAGGCGAGGTAGCGATCGCAATAAGGCAAATAGACCTGCACTTCGTACTTTAAGTCCATCGCGGACTGGAAAATCTGACTCAGGGCTCCGACCCGTCCGAAGAACGGGTCGTTTGCGCTGCGGATGCGAAACTTGAGTCCGAGTTCTTCGGCGTAGAGCCGCTTCACCAGCGCGATGGATTGCTCGAAACGCTCGCGCACGAATTCTTGGTTGCCGACAAAAATGCCTTCGCGCATGGTGAAACTCTGCAGCCGCTCCAAACCGCGCAGCGCCGAGCGCTCTTCGCGATGACATCGCGCAATACCGGTGAAGGCCAGGCCTTCGACCGGAATCTGGCTATCGCACAGGGCACTGAAACAATGGAAGCAGACGGTTGGCGAGGCGATCACGCGGGGTTGATCGAACTCGCCCGGCTGCAGGGCGAGTTTGCGCTGCGGATTGTTGGCTCGTTTGTGTCGCTCGCAGAAGCCGGCAATCGTGTCGTAAGAGCCCTTCAGCGACACCGGGAAGAAGATGTGCTGGCTCATCGTTTCATAGTAATTGAGCGCAAAGAGCGGCGTGGCATTCAAGAACGAAGGGTAGGCCTGTTCAACACAACCGAGCGCGCGGAGGTGACGCGCCGCGAGTCCGTCCAAAGCCTGCATGAGCCGCAGGAACGCGCCCTGAAAGACATACTCACCGGGTGCCGTCGCGACGATCTGGCGTGACTCCAGCAGACCTGGCTGGGGGTCGAAACAGGCGACCGGGACCTCATGCTCGAATACCGTCTTATGAACAATCTTGCGTGAACTCACCTGTACGTCGTCGATAATCCGGCGAATGGAATCGTCCAGGTCATGGGGTGCGCGATCTGCCGCGTAATGCACTTCGACTTCAGCGATAGCTTGCGCGTCACAGGCGAAGCTCACCTGTTCGATGCTCTCGCTGAATAAGAGGATGCGCTCTTCGAGGTCGCGCTGATGTTCGATTGGAATGGGCGTGGTGGGCTTGAACTTCATGCCGCGCCCCGCGACCCTGTCAGCGCGGCGACGTAGTCAACAATCTTGCCGAGCGTATCCAGTTGCGGAATCATCGTGATCGGAATTTCAATGCCGAAAGTCTGTTCGACATCCATCACCATCTGCATGGTGCCGAACGAATCCCAGCCAGCGATATCGGCGGTCCGGAGTTCCGCAGACAACGCGCCACAGGCAGGGAAATTCATACGCACCAGCGCAACGACCTTATCAAAAATATTCTCGCTCGCCATGCCCTACCCTACTCTCGACCGGCCCCAAACCTGACTCGACATGGTACTTCCAGGCCGCAGCCAGAGTGTAGTCGGCCTTGGGACACGGCGTGAAGCCCTGCTCCCTCAGTACAGCGCTGCAAGGCCGCTGTGACCATTTCGTAACGG
>JAYWAC010000320.1:0-8486 GCA_043782755.1 Pseudomonadota bacterium
CGGCCAAGGCCGTTCTTAGCGAGGACTATCACGCCATGGAAGCGCGTGTAAGTCGAGCATTGACGTCGTGCTGAGAGGGACATAAAAGCACGTCGGCGATTTATTGGTTCCGCGCCGCAATTTTCCACATGTCTACTGCGCAGTTCGCCGTGCAATGCCATCGAGGATAAGTCGCTCTAGACTGCCATTGGAGAAAGCCGGCTGCCATTCATAGAAGAACGGGATGGCGTCAGAGCCGTTGCCTCGCCGAACATTCATTTGCAGGTCACTGTTGACTTGCACGCGCGTCTTACCCGCATCCTCTGCCACGGCAAAGATGTTGAAATTCGCAACGCGCTCCATCACTTTGTCGTCGGTCCCGAGGACGCTTCCGCGAACGCCTTCATCGGCCCATCCGGGCTCGTAGTGGGCATGGGCAATGGCGATGAGCCCGCTGTCTTTGGCTAATGTCGTGATGGGTAAATTCGACTCCGCCACACCGGCAATGATGGTGGCCCACACCTTGTCGTAGGGCACGTCATACACCCGCGACTTCTCGATGCTTGCTCGCGTGGCCGGCTGGGGCGTCGCGCATCCGATGAGCGCTAGAGTGAAAAGGCTTATCGCCGCGAACTTGACGTTCATTGTTTCTCCCTATGTCTGTGGTGAGTTAATTCGAGACCTAACGTACCGTTGAGTGGCGCCAGCGTGCCGCCGCACGGAGGCGACCGCGTGACGGTCTGGTTAGACGTTAGAGCGGGTCGTATCGGGCGGAATGGTTCTTTCAAGATGGGATGACTGACGGTCTTCTAAACTTAATCTTCAACTTCGCCGCGCAGAGGGCCGTCACTTCAGGTCTACGCTCAGCTCGCATCGTCCATCTAACATTGCAGCCGATGAGGTCGCCGCCACCATGCCGACGGGTCGGCGCGACAGCGGGCCTTACAGGTCGTCGGTGCCGCGTGCACTACACGGATGCCGTTCATGCGAGGAGGTAAGCATTAAAAGCTCCTTATAAGCCGTGGCCTCGAAGTGGAGCATAGCTCTACTTTGCACAGGTGCCAAAACTTTCGAAACTCGCAGCGATAGGCGGCCAGATCCGGCGGCTTCGGAAGGCGAGTGGGCATTCGCAAGAAAATTTCGCGGCGCTGGCGGGCCTCGATCGTGCCTATTACGGTGGCATTGAGCGTGGAGAGCGCAATGTAGCCGCGCTCAACCTGATCAAGATCGCGCAAGCCCTGGGGGTGGAGGTCGGTGATTTGTTTCCGTCGAGCCGTGCGCTCAAGCACTACGCTGACGAGTGAATGTGACGCAGCGTTGAGGGCGCCCATTCCGCGAGCGTGGCGTAGAACAGCCGATCGCGTTTGGCGTGGCTTCGGCTACCTCGTGCGTTGAGTGCGATAGGTGGAGTCTGGTGGCATCGGGCAATGGCGTAAGTTCGCGGTCTATTTTCAGGGTGCTTGATGCGTTTCAATGCCGGATAGTGTGCGCGTCAACGCGCGCTGGCCCCGGTGGTCTGGATCACCGACCCAATCGTCGACACTCAAGCCTTCCTTTGTGCGCCGAGATCCCACCCTTTCTATATTCGGTTTTCCTTGACCTTCCGCCGCTACCCGCTTCTTAAAGCTTTTCGATGGAGCCACGATCTCCCGGCGTATGCCGGTCGCCCCAGCACTCTGGGCGACCGCGTGAATGAACCCGGTGGAACAAGGTGACGGTGCGGCGTTCTAGATTAAGCCGCCGCTGAGTGCTCCGAATCCCGAATAGACATGACCGTCATCCACCGATGGAAATCGTCTGCGCGGCGGGTGTCGAGCGCTGTCGCTCTCGGGTCGCGCCGAGCGACGTGCTTGCCGACTCTGCTCGTTCCTCCCGCGACTGAGCACAGCGTGGCCCCGGTGATCCCACCATGCAAGTGCTTGCGAGATACTGTCGACCTGATCGTCGTGAGTACCCTCGGGGAATGCGGTGAGCTCGTGTCGGAGAGGCTGGAGCCAAGGGCGCTGCTCTGGTAACAGGATCATGCCGTCTCTGATCTTGGCCGTCTGAACCTCAAAGCGCGATTCTTTATCGCCTTTGGGAGAGAACGCTATCACTTGTCTCAATCCCTCTCGTTGCAACTGTTGCACGAGGCCCCGTCCGTTATCCATGTATTCAATCAATACGCGCTTCGGTTGCCAAATATTGATCATCGCGATGGCCCGACTCTTCAGCTCTGGAAATTCCAGTCGGGCGCGAAAAATATCGAGCAGATAGAGTTTCGCGTCCCGCGCGCCCCACGTGGTGCACACCGAATAGTCGCTGCTCGATTTAATCGATGATGCGGTATCCCAGCTCTGAAAAACATATTCAAAATGTTGGGCGTCCTCTTCAGCGTAAGTCTTAAACCACTCCCATGAAATGAGCGCGCCTTGCGAAGGTGTGGGGTTTTGCAGGTGCTGTGCAGCGAAAGGCCGCTCACCCATGTCGATTCGGAGTCGATCAAGTGCTTCACGAGGAATTCGCTGCGGAAAAAGTAGATCGCCCACCTTGCGATGGTGCACGAGGCCGTCACCGATAGCGATATCCTCGTCCTGATCGGCGATGGCGGGCAGATTGAGGTGCGAATATCCACCTTTGCCGAGGAGATGGGCGACAATGTCATCTTCGTGCAGTCGCTGTTGGAGAACAATGATTCTCCCTTCGCTGGGATGGTCGAGGCGCGGTATCAAGGTCGCATCGAAGAGGCGTTTAGTCTGCTCTCGCGCCGCTGGAGAGTTAACGTCATCGGCCTTCACTAAGTCGTCGGCGATAATGTAATCCGCGCCAATGCCGGTGATGGGGCCTAGTGCCGATTTTGCCAACCGATAGCCTCGTTGCGTCGTCAAAAATTCAATCGACGTCACGCTCTTGGCACGGCATGCAGGAAATAGATCTCGAAACCATCGCGATTCGACAATCAACCGGAAATCGCGGGCGTGCTTTTCGGCCAGACTTTCTGAGTGACTGACCACCATCACCCGGACGCTCGGCGTATGACCCAGTAGCCACGCCGCAAACGCGACCGACGTGCAGATCGTTTTCAAATGCCGCGGGGGCACGGTGATGATATCGCGGCGGATGGTGCCCGCGGCTGCCTGCTGCAGTCGCCAACATATCGCATCGATATGCCAGTTTTCAGTCATCTGTTCGTCGTTGTGGAGCGCCATGTAGCACCGGCGCACAAATGAAATCAGTTCTGAGCGCATCGAAGCGTGCGCGAGTTCATCTTGCAGTGTCATGGCGTTGGGTCTCCTGGCGGTAAATCGGTGGGCTCGTCGCCACTCTCTTTTGCAGTGTCGGTGGGCGTCTGGATGCCGTGTCGACGCAGCAATGCTTGTTCGTGCGCGCGTAGAATGGCGAGATTGGCCGCTGAGGGCTCGTTAGGGTTTTCGGTCTGCGCGCGAGCGCGCGCCTCTTCAGCCAATTGGCGGTCACGCTGAAGCGCTAAATCGAAGAACTTGTTTTGAGCCCGCGCGTCCCCCTGCATGCCCTGTTGATAGAGCGAGATGATCATGGCTTCCAGCTTCGAGCCCTTGCGCTGTTTACCGCCTTCTCGGATCACGATAGCGCTATCAAGCACTTCGCCGACGAGGGTCAAGGTGCTCCGGCTGCCCTTCGGTCGGCCTTTGGGGTTCCCAGATTGCCCGGGCTGAAATTGCGTGTGTTGAGGGGGCTTGCCAAAGCCGACCTGATAAGGCGCGTCGCCTTCACTCGGCGCGCGGTCGAAGGGCGGCGGTGTGGCTTCTTGACCCTCGACCTGCCGCGCAGGCGGTCGACGCCGCCGCGGCGGCCGGGGTGACGATGAATTCGAGTGGTCATTCATGTTGTTCGCCCTCATGACGGTGCGTGCGACGACGTTCGGCTTTTGCAATCATTTGACGGCTATCGGCATCAAGCGCGGCACGTCCGGTCAATGCTTGCCAGCGGTGAATTGACGTCGCGCCATCCGGTTCGCGACCATCGGGCGGCGACGCATGCGTTGCATCCTCAGGTTCTTTCCTAGTCATGACGTGCTACCTCCTGGCCGGCAGGCGGTCGGCGCCGCCGTGTTGTAGGGGGTAACAGCGACGTAGAGGCGCCGTCGCGATGATCTGGCGCAACTTCACCACGGTGCGTTCGATGACGCTCGACCTGCGCGAACGTCTGTCCGGATGCGGCATGAAGCGCAGCGCGTCCGGTCAATGCTTGCCAGCGTCGGACGGTGACATCGACGTATCTCGGATCGAGTTCTATGCAATGGCCTCGCCGGCGGGTTTTCTCGGCGGCGATGAGCGTGGTCCCGCTCCCAGCAAACGGGTCTAAAATCACCTCGTGCCGCCGCGAACTGTCTTTGATGGCGTCCATGACAAGCGCCACCGGCTTGACGGTCGGATGCATCTGGAGCGATTCCAGGCGCTTCACGCCGAAGCTGTTTGCGCCCGGGTAGCGCCAGACATTGGTGCGGTAGCGGCCGGTTTGACCGAGTCCGAAGGTATTGGTGTGCGCGGCGCGGCCGTGCTTATAGACGTAAATTAATTCGTGTTGCGACCGGTAGAAGCTTCCCATGCCCGCATTGGTTTTGGTCCAGATACAAAGATTTTTTTGTTCTATGCCGACGGCGCGAGCGGCACTCATGAGCTCAAAGCTATGACGCCAGTCGATTGTGACAAATAAGAGTGCGCCGTCCACGCAGACTTCGACCGCGCGAGACAGCGCACCGGTGAGGAACGCGATAAACGCCGACTCGGTCATCTCGCCTGACGCCATGACAAACTCACGGTGCCTTACCGCACCGAGCCCGGACACATGCCCCTGGATCGGCACGTTGTAGGGCGGATCAGCGAACACAACGTGCGCACGTTCAGATCCAAGAAGCGTTTGGTAGGCCGCGGCCTGGAGCGCATCGCCACAGAGCAAACGATGCTCGCCCAACAACCATAATTCATTGAGCCGGGAGATGGCTGGGGCGTCGGTGGCATACGCATTCAGATCGTCGAGGGGATCGGGGCGATCGGATGACGCTTCCGCGGGATCTAAAATGAGATCGATTTCAGCGGTATCGAATCCCGTCATTTCTAAATCGAAAGTGAGTTCGGCCTGGTCGAGCTCAGCAAATTCGATGGCTAACAGTTCGTTATCCCAGCCGGCGAGTTCAGCCAAGCGATTAGCGGCGATGCGATAGGCTTGGATCTGCGCTGGGCTCAAATGCTCAATGCGTAACGTCGGCACCTCGCGCATGCCGAGCCGTTGCGCGGCGAGCAGACGACCATGACCCGCCACGACCTCATCGGCGGGATTGATGAGAATAGGATCGATGAAACCAAATTCTTGAATGCTTGCTGCGATCCGCGTCAGCTGCCTGTCGCTGTGGGTTCTCGCGTTTCGCGCGTAGGGGCGCAACGCGTCGGTCGGCCGCATCTCCACATGATGAGCCAGATCTCTATTGTCTATAGAATTTGCCGCTAGAGCAGGAGCCCGCTGTCGGCTCCGAACTCGGGGAGTTGGGCAGGGAGAATTTTCCATCGGTAGCACCTCTCGTAAAGACAACGATTGATACGGCAGCGCGTTATTGCGCTTTTTTTCTCACCCATGAGGCGAGAAAGAGCCGGATTTCAGGTTGCCCACGTAGGGGATAACTACCTTAAGATTGATCGGGGCCGAGGCCGCTGCGAGTTCGATCGTAGGTGAACCGTACCCCTGCGAGATTTCGGTGTCAGGCATCGATCAATTTATAATTGATCGATGCGCTGCTATTCGTAGCCGTGTCATTCCACGCCAGGAAATGCGAGCTTTTTTTT
The DNA here is from genome assembly GCA_043782755.1 of Pseudomonadota bacterium. Classification (GTDB taxonomy): domain Bacteria; phylum Pseudomonadota; class Gammaproteobacteria; genus JADJYF01. Next base: position 5,778 of record JAYWAC010000320.1, read on the forward strand.
TATGGCTTCGGACGATGCCGCCGGACTTACTTGCCCTTAAGGCCGGGGGCCATTAGGTGCGATGGGTTCTGACAAAGTAACAGCTCGGCAACATTTCGACTTTCAGGCAAGGATATGTATTCGGGCTTTCCTGGACTTGCCGTAATCGCGGCGCTTAACGTGAGGGAAGAAAGCGCCGACGCGTTCCCGATCTGATCCTCACTCACAGGTCGGAATTGTCTCTGCCCTTCCAAACTCTTAGACCCTCATAAATTCGTGAGCACGGTGCCGCGCATACGTCAGCTGCGTTTGCAGAGAGGTCATGAGCAGTCGCCTGAAGCCGGACGCGCCACTTATCGGCCGTCGGGAAATGAACTTGTCAGTACCCACCATAGGTCTGCCGTAAAACTGATGGAGGACATCGATATGTCGGAGCCTTTTAAACAGGCCGTTAGGCTGAAGTATTACCTCGATTATCCTCATATCGAAAGAGCGATACAGAATCGACTCAGGTTTCGTGAGGTTCCAACTTCCCAAGAGTTGGAGCCTCCACGATACCCGGTACGATTCAAACGATCGGTCACCCGGTTTTATAGGGAGAATGTAAAAATATGGTTTGCAACTGGGTGCCAATCATCGTTGTTTCAATCAACGCTCGACCTTTTACTGGGTGACGCAGAGGTGGCCCCCGTCGTCTGGACAGGTAAGCCGCGCTGCCGCTTCAGAGGTAGGCTGCAACCGCCCACTCTAAACAGGGAACTCTCTGAAATTGATCCATCAAAATCGCGGACAACGCTAGCCCACCGGTGTCGGCGGAACGTGATGACCTAGAATCGATGCGAGATTGTTTAGCGTTCTATTGGGCCTTGAATGCCGACCATCATGGTGGCTGACGGAGTGTTGGCCCAATACGCCGCCCGTCGCCGCAAACCGGCTTATCTGTTCAACTTCGCCGTTCAGTGTGCGATGCAATGTGACGCGCGCTACTACCCGTAATGGGGGTAAGTAGAAGTGATATGAACGCGCGACTCGCACCTTTTATACTCAGTCGCGGCCACCCGTACAGGGAGAGCTACGTGTTGCGATCAGACGCGAAGACCTTGTGGCCGGCGTCTGCCTGCATAGCGCGTCGTCGGCGCACGTTATTGTCCATTCGAACTTGTTTGAGGCAGGGGTAAAACGATAATGATCATCTTGTTTGACGACACGCGTGCAGTGGACGTGGCACTGGTGGGTGGGAAAGCCGCGAGCCTCGCTCGGTTGTCTCAGGCCGGCTTTCGCGTGCCGCCTGGCTTCACGCTGTCGACCGCCGCGCAGGCTGAGTTCTTCGCGGCACACGATCTCAATGCCACCATAGCAGCCCTTCTAGCCAAACTCGATTACGACGATCCCGTGGCGCTCGAGAATGTGACTACGCAGATCCGCGCGCTGATTGAATCTCATCCGCTACCCGAAGGGATCGCCGCCGACGTCGAGCGTCACTACGCTGTGCTTGGTGCTGACTCCTACGTCGCCGTGCGTTCATCCGGTACCGCGGAGGACCTTGCTGATGCATCCTTTGCCGGGCTGCACGACACCTATCTCGATATACGTGGTGGCGCTGCCGTCATTGACGCTATCCGCCGTTGTTGGGCCTCGATGTGGAGCGCGCGTGCGACGGCCTATCGTTATCGTGGTGGTTTCGATCATGTGACCGCGCATATCGCCGTCATCGTCCAGCAGATGGTCACTGCGGAAGTGGCGGGCGTGATGTTCACCGGCAATCCCTTGACCGCGCGCACGGATGAAATCGTCATCAACGCAAGCTGGGGACTGGGAGAAGGGGTGGTGTCTGGCATTCTCAATCCAGACGAGTACGTGTTGTCGTTGGACACGCTCGATATCAAGCGCTCAACTATCGGGGACAAGGAGGTGCAGATCGTGCGCGCTCTGACGGGCAATGGCACGGTTCGCATCGATGTGCCGCACAGCATGCGTGAAGCGATGAGTCTGTCTGTGAACAAAGCACAGGCTCTAGCCGATCTCGGCCGCGAAGTCATGCGTTTCTACGGCGGTCTACCGCAGGACATCGAATGGGCCCTTGCGGGGGGTGAGTTATATCTCCTGCAATCGCGCCCGATTACCGGTGTCGATTTCACTTGGGATGAAGACGTCGATGCTTGGCATACGGCGCCCGACGATGAAAATACGGTGTGGACGCACACCTGGTGCGAACAGTTCTTGACCGGCGGCATTACGCCCCTGTTTTCTTCGCTGCGCTCATGGGAATGCCAAGTCAACTGGACCCATTTCGCCAAGGTCTATGGCTTTCATGAGATCACCGATGTGCGCTGGTTCAAATACAAGCGTGCGACCTGGTATTTCAATGCCGACGCCGAAAAGCTGTGGCAGAAATTGATGTGGCCGGCGGCATTACGAGATTTGACCAATATCCCGCCGGCCTGGCAGGCAGACTATGCACGCGACGAGACCAGTCTCATCGAGGTCGCGCGCATGTGGATCAGATTGCACGTGATGGAACCCAAATACGGGCTGTTCGGCTGGTTCCGTACAACCTACTCATGGATCGATGGCAGGATCGAGGAAGCGAACGGTCCGAGCGACGAAAGCCTGCGCCGGCTGTCTGACAGCGCACTGAAGAAGCAGTGCGATAAGAGCGCACAGATGGTCGCCGACTTCTTCGAAACCCTGTGGCCAGGATTCTTCTGGATCGCGCCTGGTGCGCTCGGC
>JAYWAC010000321.1:0-8485 GCA_043782755.1 Pseudomonadota bacterium
GTACCTACGTTCAGCCTCCCGAACCCGGCGATTCCGCGCCTTCCCTGCGGCGTGCGATGTTGGTCGGTGTCGGCTGGATGGTGGTTATGCGTTGGGTGATCCGTGGCATCGGCCTGGTCAGCACCATTATTCTGGCGCGAATTCTTTCGCCCGGAGACTTCGGCCTGATCGCCATGGCGACGATTACCGTGGGCTTGGTGGAAGTCTTTCTGGCCTTCGGTGTTGATCTAGCGCTCATACAGAATACCTCCGCGACGCGAGACGATTTCGATTCGGCGTGGACGCTGCGCATTCTTCAGGGAACCGGGGCTGCCTTGCTGGTGGTCGCGACCACACCGTTGTCTATCGCTTACTTTCGCGATCCCAGACTTGAACCGATCTTGTGGGCCTTGGCCATCGGGCTGGTGGTAGGCAGCATGTCCAATATCGGTACCGTGATGTTCCGCAAGGAGCTTAAATTCGATCTCGAATTCCGCTTCGAGGTCCTGAAAAAGGTCCTGTCGTTCATTGCGACCATCGCGGCGGCTGTCATCATGCGAAGCTACTGGGCGCTGGTCGTGGGACTGTTGACCACGTCGGTGCTGGGCACGGCCCTGAGCTATGCCCTGCACCCCTATCGGCCGAGAATATCTTTCGTCGCTATTCCGAAGATCTGGTCGTTCTCGCAGTGGGCGCTGCTGACGAATCTCGGCTATTACCTGGAAAGCCGCTCCGACCAGGTGATCATCGGCGGCCGACTCGGCGCCCTGGAGATGGGCTATTACAGTATCGGCTCGGAGATTTCCCAGCTACCGACGACCGAAATCGCGCAACCGATCTCGCGCGCGGTGGTGCCGGGCATTGCCCGTTTGCGGCACGAAGCGCCGCGACTGCGCGCGGCGTTTGTCAACCTGATAGCGGCTGTATTGCTGGTGGCCGTGCCTGCGGGACTCGGCGTTTCCCTGGTCGCCGATAGTGTGGTGCCCTTAGCTCTCGGTGCCCAATGGGTCGATGCCGTTCCCTTGACCAAAGTGCTCGGAGCACTCGGGGTAATTCGTATCACGTATGGCAATGCTATGAATCTGTTGATCGCCACCGGCCGCGTGCGTGAAGTCGCATTGCTGACCTGGGGTAGTGTTATCGCGTTTCTGTTGGTCGCGTGGCCGGTGGCGGGTACGGCCGGTCTACTTGGTGTCGCCTCGATCAAGGTCTTGATCAACGCAGTTTTGCTCGCGATCGGCTTGCGTATGACCTTAAGACACCTGGACATGAATCGTGATGAATTGACGGCAGTCGCGTGGCGGCCATTGCTGGCCGGCGCAGTCATGTATTGCAGCCTCAGCCCGATATTCGCCCGGCTTAGCGTGCCAAGCTGGTGGGGCGTGGTCGCCGAAGTAGCGATGGGGGCCGGGGTGTATTCTGGTGCACTGTATTTGCTGTGGCGCGCGGCCGGCAGTCCGAGCGGCATCGAAACCATGGTGATGTCCATGCTGACCAACAAGCTCAGATCTGGTGGTGGCTGATATGCCGGTAGAGGTCCAAGTGGGCGGCACCGCGCAAGCCATCAATCTGCTGACCTATTCAGCGCTATATCCCAACGTCGTGCAGCCGCGCCACGGTATCTTCGTTGCGCAGCGTCTCGGCCAGTTGTTGAAAGATTGTCCTGCACGCAGCCGCGTAGTCGCGCCAGTGCCGTGGTTTCCAAGTAAGTCTAAGGCATTCGGCCAGTACGGTGTCCATGCGGCCGTGCCCTGCGAAGAAGAACTGGGCGGTGTACATATTTATCATCCGCGCTTCTTGGCGATCCCCAAATTGAGTTGGCACATCGCGCCGTGGTTGCTTTATCACGCCACTCGATCGCTGGTTGCCGAACTCCACCGCCGGGACCCGATCGACGTAATCGACGCCCATTTTTTCTATCCGGACGGTGTCGCAGCGGTCATGCTCGGTCGTGGCTTGGGGGTTCCGGTCACGATCACAGGGCGCGGTAGTGACATCACAGAAATGCTGAATTACGCGCTGCCGCGCCGATGGATTCTGTGGGCGGCAAATCACGCGCAAGCCTTGATCACCGTCTGTTCCGCTTTGCGCGACCGCCTCGTTGAGGTCGGAGTACCGGGTGACAACATCACCGTGTTGCGCAACGGCGTCGACCTCGAACGGTTCGCGCCGGTTGACCGCCAAGCCGCGCGAAGTGCGCTCGGGGTAGAAAGGCCGATGCTGCTATCGGTAGGTAACCTGATTGAATTGAAAGGCCACCATTTGATCATCGAGGCCTTGCTTGACTTACCGGAACACCAATTGTTCATCATCGGCAGTGGGCCCGAGCGCAATGCGCTGGAAAAACTTACCCGCAAGCTCGGCCTCGAGCAACGCACGCAATTCGTCGGATTGGTGCCGCAGGCAGAGCTGCTTAATTACTACGGGGCGGCTGATGCCCTGATCCTGGCGTCGAGCCGCGAGGGCTGGGCAAACGTGCTGCTGGAGTCGATGGCCTGTGGTACGCCCGTCGTGGCGACACGGGTGTGGGGTACGCCGGAGGTAGTTGCGGCTCCGGCCGCTGGTATCTTGATTGATGAGCGCTCGGCGCGAGGCATTGCCGACGGTGTCCGTCGCCTGTTCGCCGCGCTGCCCGCGCGAAGCGCAACGCGCAGCTACGCCGAGGGCTTTAGTTGGAAGGACACAAGTCGCGGCCAGTTGGAGGTTTTTGCGCGCGCTCGTGCGGCACGCTAGGCCAACACACTGGACGCGGTGTCGAGCACCTGCTCAGCATTCTCGAAATAGTTTCTGAGCATGCGGCCTAGGTATTTCGGCTGTGCTCGGTCCCATGGTGTGTAACGCGGTAGTTGCCAAGGACTGCAACCCACGGTGGCGGTGCCGGGCGCAGTAGTGACTGCGCGACGATAACCACAACTGCGCAGCATGGCGATGTGACGGGCTGCAAAATCTCGCTGGGGGCGACCGTTCGGATAGGCGAAGGAATCCACGTCCGCGCTGATGATGGTCTCCAGTTCGGCTTTGTTCTCGGCGATTTCCCGCAGCACACGCTCATCGTCAAGCGCGCAAAGAATCGGATGGCTGGCCGTGTGGCCACCAATTTCCATGCCGGCGCGGTGCAAGCTGCGGATCTCGTTTTCGTTCATCATCATACGTTCGGTGCGCGCGCCGCTGCGCGTGAGCAGATCTGCGGTTACCATTTCACGCTGGTCGTAGGGCAGGTATTTGATCCGCACGAGCAGATCGTTCAGCACTCTTTGTCGGTCAGACCCGAGAGCAATGCTGTCCAAGCCATAGGGGGACATGTCGATTTTGTCGTGCGGCCACACCCGCACAGATTCGATCACCCGATCGTTCCACATCATGCCCCCTTCGAGGTAGCGAGTGGTGACGAAAAATGTCGCAGGTACCTTCAGGTCTACCAGTACTGGCAAGGCATTCAGCGCATTGTCGCGATAGCCGTCGTCGAAAGTGATACACAAAGCGCGTGCTGGCAACTTTCCACCGTGTAGTCGTTCGGTTGCTTCGCGCAGAGGAAGTATTTTGAAGCCGCCCTGTAGCCAGCGAATCTGTTCGGCGAAACAGCTAACGTTCGGCACCGATTCGCGCATCGGATCGGCGGCGCTAAGCACGCTGTGGAAGAGCACAATCGAGAGGCGCGACTCGGCCATGGAGAACAGTCGCAGAGCGACGTTGCAGGAGAGGCCGAGGATGTCGATAGTCATGTTGGACAGTAGTCCGGTAACGGCACGGATATCCAGGGTTATTAGCGGCGCCGATTACTCTCCCTGCAGCTAAGGTGCTGTCCCCTATAATAGCTCGTCGAAAGTGCCGATAGCATGCCATCGCCGTAGAGCAGGAATCCTAACTAACCATGTTGTTTGTTTGCGGAGCAGTAGGGCGTAGTCCGACAGGGTCCGAAGCGCCGACCGTCGCGGAGATGGTTAGGGCGCGGCGCAGTGCGTTGAGCGCCACAGTTGCATTCGCGACTGCCGATCGGGCCGCATTGGCACATGCGCAAGGGCATTTGCTCAGTAGCGAAAGTGGCGCGGTACAAGGCCGGCTCTGGCGCCCGGCCGGCGAAGCACGCAGCGGCGACGAAGTCATGCTCAAGGCCTGTGCTGATGCCTATGCGACACGTGGCGCTGCCGACTTCGCGTCCTTCAGCGGCGCCTTTGTGTGCCTGCTCGTTGATACTCGCAGTGGTGGCCTATGTATTGCCAACGACCGCTTCGGCATCTGTCCCATCTACTACGTTTCTGATACTGACCGCTTGAGTTTTGCGAGCGAGGCCGACGCGCTCACGGCCGTTCCTGGTTTTGCACGCGCGATTGACCCCCAGGCAATATACGATTACGTCTTCTTTCATTGTATTCCGAGCCCGCGCACCATTTATCGGGGCATGCGCAAACTGGAGCCGGCTGCCACCCTGAGCTGGGACGGCAAGGCTGTGCAGCTGGACACCTACTGGATGCCGCGCTTTGCGCACGCCGCCGGCGACCTTGGTCAGCAGTCTCAGGCACTGCGCGAGCGCCTAAAGACTGCCGTCGGCGCGCGCATCCAGCCCGCCAGCGGTGCTTTTCTGAGTGGCGGACTGGACAGCTCGACCGTGGCGGGGCTTTTCGCTGGATACGAGGCGGGCGCCAACACCTTCACCATCGGCTTCGATGCCCAAGGCTATGACGAGTCCGGCTATGCGCGGATTGCCGCCCGACATTTCGGTACGACGCATCACGAATATTTTGTCACTCCGCAGGATGTCTGTGATTCGTTGTCCGGCATTGCCAGCAGTTGCGGCGAACCATTCGGCAATTCGTCCGTCATTCCCACCTTCCATTGCGCGCGTTTTGCCCGTGAGCACGGCATCGAGACCATGCTCGCCGGCGATGGCGGTGACGAATTATTTGCCGGCAATACACGCTATGTTGAGCAGCAGGTCTTTGAACGCTATTTTTATGTGCCCACTGCGCTGCGCGCCAGTCTGGAGCAGGGCTATCGTCTAATGCCATGGCTGTCGCGCTTGCCAATCTCCGGCAAGGGTGCCCGCTATATCGAACAGGCAAAAATGGGGCTTCCGGACCGCTTGCAGTCCTACAATTTTCTCAACCGATTCGACCCTCACGGAGTGTTCGATCGCGAATGGTTGGCCGCTATCGATCAGCAAGCCCCATGGCAGGCGTGGCGTGAGCGTTACTGGGCACCCGCCGAGACCGATTCATTGCAGCGTATGCTCTATCTGGATTGGAAATTTACTCTCGCTGACAACGATCTCGTCAAGGTCAATCGGATGTGCGATCTGGCGGGAGTGCAGGTCTGCTACCCGATGCTCGATACTGCGGTACTTGAGCTCTCGACCGAGTTGAATTCGGCAACACTGTTGCAAGCCGGCGAATTGCGAGGATTCTACAAATCCGCCTTCAAGGGCTTTCTGCCCAAGGAGATCATCGCCAAGAGCAAACACGGATTCGGATTGCCTTTCGGCGTGTGGATGCGTAGCGATCGTGGCTTGCAGTCGCTGGTGACGGACGCTTTCGCCGGCATGCGACGCCGACAGATTTTCGCGCCAAGCTTCCTCGACGATTCGTTGCGCTTGTTTCGCGAAGAGGCTGCCGGGTACTACGGCGAATTGGTCTGGATAATAACGATGCTTGAGATGTGGCTCAGCAGCCATGAATGAGTGTCTGCGGAAAAATTGTCGCGCGCATCAGTGACGGTGAAGTACGGATGATTCGGAACATGACAAAAGTGCGGGCTTTTAGATCTGCGCGAGGCCTTGCCTCCGGTGCTGGGCGGCAGGTCCCGTGGTGGGGACTGGCGTTGCTGCTGTTGGTCACACAACAGGCATTTGCCCTTGAATTCGTGCCCAGTGACTTCGAATGGAGCACCTGGCCTGCGTACTGCCGAGCGCGATATATGGTCTCGGGCGCCGGCGAGAAATCGCGCTACGCGGGCAAGATCCCCCCGGTGGTTGTCCAGGACTGGCAGCACAAACTGGAGCCGGTCTGGTATGGCCTGCATCACTATTGTGCGGGTATCCACCTGTTCACACGTGCCATGCACGAGAAAGACCGACGTTTTGCTCTTAACGGCTTCGAGCATTCGGCGGATGAGGCCAGCTATACGCTGGCGCGCTCAAGTGAATCCCATCCCATGTTCGCGGTCATGCTTACGCTGCGAGCACGCGCGTATTTCGAACTCGGGCATTTTGACGATGCGACCGCAGATTTCAAGCGCGCCATCCAGTTGCATCCTGAAGTCCCTGACTCCTACGCGGCCTGGGGGTTGTTGTTACGCCGCAGCGGGCACCTACCTCAAGCGCGGGAAATTCTTGAACGCGGTATTAAGGCGACCGACGGTGGCACCGCAGAATTGCACTATCTGCTCGGTATCATCCTGACGGACATGAAGGACTACGCGCCCGCGCTCGAACACGCCAAGCGCGCCTACAAGATGGGTTATCCCTTACCTGGATTGAAACGCAAGCTGCAGAACGTCGGTCACTGGACCGACTAGCGGCCAGCCGTTGCGCGCCGGCATGGGACCTGTGCGGGAATTTCAGCTGCCCGCGCCCGCCGCTTCCTTCGGGCCGCTGCGTACCAGCTTTTCCAGGCGCGTCAGATACCAACTTACATCCTTGTGTAGCTTGCGCAGGCGGGCACGCTTGGCCTTGCGTTCGGCGCCGAGGTAGCCCGCAGGAAACCACGTGAGATTGCTCGCATCGGGGAGCAAATCGACAATGATGTGGACGCGATTGAGAGCGCTGTCGTTATGAATCGAGTGGGGAAAAGTGAAATCCCCGTACCACGCTTCGCCGGCCCGCCAATGGCGCCGCTGGAAGCCTAGATAGAACCGTACCTTCGGATCGGTACGCACCGGGATGTGTATGCGCAGATTGTCGAAGTCCACCGATTCAATCGGGTCGTAGTGGCGCATGATGTGTCCGTCGGCCGGTAAGGCGCTCAAGCGGGCCATCTTGATCTGGCCTGGCAGGCTCTTCAGCACTTCGGCGAAATAGGGACATTTGCGCAGCACTTCGGTCGGCGCCGCAGGCGCAGTGCCGAAGCCGAAATCGCCTTCGTGGCGATAATCGAGATCGCCACCGGCGTAAATCAGATTGATGACGTTCCAGCTGCCGTCGTGATAGCGCAGTGGATGTGCCTTGAATTCGAAAGTCTCGGCGGTGCGCAGATCCTCGCCCAGCCGCGCGGCATCGAATTGCAGTGGTAGTTTGATTGCCAGGTCTTTAGCAAACATGGTTTTCACCTGTGTCCTTGTTTCATGGTGTCTAGACTTCGCCGGTCATGCGTTGCGCCACGTCGCGAGCCGCGCGGAGGATAGCGTGATCAAATTGAAAAAAAAGCGCTTGTATAAATGTTTACGCTGCTCGGTGTAAACGCCCAGCACGACGATCGTGAGCAAGCTTAGGCAGCACAGCAGGACGCTCGACTTGGTCATGGCGCGAAACATATGCAGCAGCGGGTAGTGAAACAGATAAATTGAGAAAGTCAGGCCGGCGGCAAATTGAATCGGGGACTTCAGCGGCTTGAGCACGCGACCAATGCTGTCGGCGATGCCGTTCACGCCAATAAAGTTCGCCGCGACCAGCAGTCCGACCAAGTAGCCGCTTAAGAAGAACTTGCTGTAATGCAGTTGTTCCATGACCAGGTCATGACCGAACCAGGCCACTGACAGGTCGAGGGTGTAATTGGCGAAGCGCAGGACGTTGAGTGTGATAAAGGCGGCGAAAGAGCCGACAAACAACAACCAGGCGATGGCCGGGGACGCGGTCCAGCGCTGGTTGAGTCGATAGACCCCGACTCCCAGCAGCCAGATCGGAAACAGCAGCGCAATCTTGGGGCCGACAATGGCCAGCACCAGCAACACCGCCCATAGGCGATACTTCGGGTCGAGATAAGTCCACAGACCGAAGATCAGATAGTAGGACGCCTCATAACCCATCGACCAGAACGGGCCGTTTGAGAACGGTCGTACCGACTCGAACCAGACTTCATTGACGAACAGCAGGCTGGCCATGAGGCGCGGGACAGGATGACTGTCGATATACCAGCCGCCTTGATAGAGCGTCGGCGCTAGCCACAGTCCGATGCGATCGGCGATGACGGTCAGCAGCAGGGCCGGCACTACCACGGAATAAAGGCGGGCCAGACGGCTGACACTGAAGTCGAATCCACTCGCTTCCTTGGTCGCCGCGACATGGGCGATGACATAGCCGGACAGCACGAAGAAGATCATTACCGCTTCCCGGCCAAAAGCACCGACGCCGCTCAGCCATTCGCCGTTCAGTTCTGGCAGCTGAGCATGATTGAAGAACACCAGCATCGCGGCGAGAAAGCGCACAAGGTCGAGATAAAGAGACAGACTGCGATTCACTTCAGGGCGTTCCGTGGGCTGTGGTGGTCATAGGATAGCTCGCTGTGCAGTCACTGGTAGCGGCCGCGACGGGCTCAAGATTTTTGAAAATTGACCGGCCCTGGATTAATCAGCATAA
>JAYWAC010000322.1:0-22318 GCA_043782755.1 Pseudomonadota bacterium
GTGTACTAGCCCGGCCGCGCGACACGACCTGAGTCGTGGCGGTCCGCCATCACCCTTTGACAGGAGCACACCCATGAGTACACCGGAACCGAAGACCACCCCCATCGACCCTGGCCGGCGACCCTATGGCGCCTACTATCGGCGCATGGATCGTCTCACCGCCAAGCCTGATGCGGAGCTTACCCAGACCGCGCCCGGCACACCGATGGGCGAATACTTGCGCCGCTATTGGCAACCACTATGCCTGTCGCAGGAACTGACCGAGGTGCCGAAGGCGGTGCAGATCATGGGCGAGAAGCTGGTCGTATTCCGCGATCGTAGCGGACAGGTCGGCGTGCTGGAGCGCCACTGCGCCCATCGCGGTGCGTCGCTCGAATACGGCATCATCCAGCAGCACGGGATCCGCTGCTGTTATCACGGCTGGCAATACGACGTCGACGGGCACGTCATCGAGACGCCTTGCGAGCCGCTTAACAGTCGCATGAAAGACAACGTCTTCCAGGGCGCTTACCCGGCCTTCGAGCGCGATGGTCTGGTGTTCGCCTACATGGGACCGCCGGACGAGCAGCCGGCATTCGAGATCTTCGATTCCTATGTGATGCCGGCCGGTACGAAGTTGGTGCCGTTCTCGAATGTGTATGCCTGCAACTGGCTACAGGTCTACGAGAATCTGATCGATCACTTTCATGCCGCAGCCCTGCACAACAACATGACTGTCGACAGCGTTGATGCGGAGATCCGTGCCGGTGTGACGCTCGGACAAGGCTTCCTCAAGATGCCGGTCATCCAGTGGGAGGCGACGCGCAATGGCAATGGCATGGCGTTTGCCGCCGCGCGACGCGTGAATGACGACAAGGTCTGGATCCGCATTACCGAGATGCAGTTCCCGAACGCAGTGCAGACTGCCTCGCTGGTGCCGACAGCGGCGGAGCAGCGACATACCACGGTCGCCATGACCCGCTGGCAGGTGCCGATAGATGATGAGCACATGATGGTGTTCGGCTGGCGCCACTTCAACGACGAGATCGATCCGCGCCATTACGGCAGTGAGGTCGACTGCGGTATCGACAGCATCGATTTTTTGGTCGGCCAGACCGCCAACCGCAGCTATCTCGAAGGTCAGCGCGCGCCGGGCGACTACGAAGCGATCACCAGTCAGGGTCCGATTGCAGTGCATGGCATGGAGACCCCCGGGCGTTCCGATGTCGGTGTCTATATGTGTCGCAATCTGCTGCGTCAGGCAGTGCGTGGTCAGACGTCACGCGACAGCAGCCGCGATGCAGCGCGCGCGCGGCGCGAGCCGCTGCCGGTCTATACCTCGGATTCAGTGTTATGCATTCCACGGCGCGACGATGTCGATGACAACGAAGTGCTGATGAAGACCGGCGCGCAGCTGCTCGCAATCATGAAAGAGTGTGATGCCGTGTCGAGCGCTGAGCGCAAGGCCCACGCGCGCCTGCGTCTCGACGAGATCGACGGCGGGCTACGCTGATGGCCTAGGCGCGACTCCCGCCGGGTGAGCCCTTCATGCGAGCTGCGGCTAGCGCGCTAATTGCACGGCATGAGCGGCTTGCCAGTCGCGGCTTGCTCGCACGACGCCGCGTCGCCATCGCAAGTTCCACAGGTGGACAACAACACGCGCGTGCCATGCGGCTCGAATCGCTGCGGGCAATAGTCGAGGAGAGGACGATGGCAAGCCCCGTACCCTTTCAGATCCACATACCCGATGCGACGCTCGATGACATGTTCGAGCGCCTGCGGCGCACCCGCTACGCCGACGACTACGCCAACGACGATTGGGAATACGGTTTCAATACCGCCTATCTGCGCGAATTGATCAACTACTGGCAGGGTGATTTCGATTGGCGCGCGCAGGAGCGCGCGATGAATGAACTCGCGCACTTCCGCATGGACTGGGCCGGCCTGCCGTTGCACTTCATTCATCAGCGCGGCAAGGGACTTAAGCCCATGCCGCTGCTGTTGCATCACGGCTGGCCGTGGACGTTTTGGGATCTAAAGCGCGTGATCGGGCCCTTGACCGATCCCGAGGCTCATGGTGGTTCGGCGGACGACGCCTTCGACGTGGTGCTGTGCTCACTGCCGGGTTACGGCTTCTCCTCGCCCAATTGTCAGACCAGCTGGAATTTTCATACCACGGCCGATCTCGAAGCACGACTCATGACCGAGGTCTTGGGCTACGATAAATTTGCGACTGCGGGCGGCGATTGGGGTGCGCTGGTAGTGGGGCAGCTTGGCCACAAATACGCCGACAAGCTGCATGGGCTCTATTGTCATCTGCCTATTCAGTTGAGCCACTATCTCGCCGAGCATCCCGATGTACCGCCGGGTATCGCCTATGCGAACGGCTTGCCGGCGCCATCGGAATACGGGCCGGGCGAGGAGGAATGGGTGGCGCGCAACAGCGACTTCTTCGCCAAGGAAAGCGGCTACGGCTTTCAGCAATTGAGCAGGCCGCAGACGCTTGCCATCGGCCTCAACGATAGCCCGGCCGGGCAGATGGCCTGGATCATCGAGAAACGTCGCACTTGGGCCGACACCCATGGCGATATCGAATCGATGTGGGACAAGGATCATCTGTGCGCGACCACCACCATCTACTGGGCGACCGAGACTGCTGGCACGTCGGCACGCTTCTACAAGGAAGCCTTGATGAATCCGTGGCGACCTTGCCACGGGCGTTTCCCGGTGGTCGAGGCGCCGACCGCGCTCGGCGTCTATCCGCAAGACGTGCTGTTGATGCCGAAGCGCTGGTCCGAGCGCTATTACAATCTCAAGCAGTATCGCGTGCATGATCGCGGCGGCCATTTCGCGCCCTATGAGTGTCCTGATCTGTTCGTCGATGACCTGCGGACTTTCTTTCGCACGATGCGCTGAACGCGCGTCACTCCGGAGACCAGCCCGATGTCCCTAAGCATGCGCAGTCTGCTCGCGGTGCCCGCCGTGCGGCAGGAATTTTTCGTCAAGGCCGCAGCCAGCGCCACCGATGCCTTGTTTCTCGATCTCGAGGACAGCGTGCCGCCAGCGCAGAAGATCGCGGCGCGCGCCAACGCCGCGCAGGCGCTGGACGAAGTGGCGTGGGGCGACAAGCGTGTGTTGGTGCGCACCAATGCACTCGACAGCGAATGGGCCTTCCGCGATCTCGAGCAACTCGGTGCGCGCTGCCATCGTCTCGATGGTTTCCTGGTGCCGAAGGTGGGCTCGGTCGATGAGATTCGTCATGTCGAGGCCTTGCTCACGGCGCTCGATCGTGAGCGGCCACGCACGCGACCGCTAGAACTGCATATCTTGATCGAAACCGCGCTTGGCATGGCGCGCGTCGAGGCCATTCTCGAAGCGTCCACGCGGCTGGTGTCGGTGTCTTTCGGGGTCGGCGATTATTCTTTAAGCATGGGCGGCCAGGATCGACTGGTCGGCGGCGCGAACAAGCATTACGCCGTGTTGACCGATGCCGTGGCTGGCACCGCGCGCGCATCGCACTGGAACGATCAATGGCATTTCGCCCTGGCACGAGTCGCCAATGCCTGTCATGCCTTTGACGTGATGCCCATCGACGGACCCTTCGGCAATTTCTCCGATCCGGAAGGCTTCAATGCCGCCGCTGCCCGTGGTCGCGTACTCGGCTATGCCGGTAAGTGGGCGATCCACCCCAGCCAAGTCGCGCTCGCCAACCAAGCTTATACGCCCGATGCCGAAGAAGTGGCGTGGGCACGCGCGGTGCTGGAGGCGCTCGCCACCGGGCAGCGCGAGGGCCGGGGCGCGGTGGCGATGAACGGCCAGTTGCTCGACATCGCGCACAAGAAGATCGCGCTGCGCATACTGGCGCGCGCCGGCGTTTCTAACGCAGGCATTGATGATGACCAATGAATCGCGCCTGCCGTTGGCGGGTGTGCGTGTGATCGATGTCGCGACCATGCTTGCCGCGCCGTTCTGTGCCGCGCTGCTCGGCGATTTCGGTGCCGAAGTGATCAAGGTGGAAATGCCGGGCAGCGGCGATCCGTTTCGACGTTTCGGCACCATGACCGAAGCCGGTGCCAGCCTCAACTGGTTGAACGACGGCCGCAACAAGAAATCCATCACGCTCGATCTGCGCCAGCCGCGCGGTGCCGCGATCTTGAAACGTCTGGTCGCCGAATGCGACATCCTGGTCGAAAACTTCCGCCCCGGCACGCTCGAACGCTGGGATCTCGGTTACGAGACCTTGAAAGCGATCAAAGACGATTTGATCCTGGTGCGCATCTCGGCTTATGGCCAGGACGGTCCCTATCGCGATCGTCCCGGCTTTGCCCGCATCGCCCACGCCTTCTCGGGACTCGCCTACCTGGCGGGCGAAGCCGATGGCCCGCCGGTCACACCCGGTTCCACCTCGCTCGCGGATTACATTTCCGGTCTCTACGCCGCGCTGGGCGCCCTGCTCGCCTATACCGCGCGCGAACGTTTCGGTGTCGGTCAGTTCGTCGATGTCGCTTTGTATGAAGGCATCTTCCGTATGTTGGACGAACTTGCGCCGGCCTATGCACGCTCGGGCTTCGTGCGCGAACGCATGGGCGCCGACACCGTCAACGTCGTCCCCCACAGTCATTACCAGACCGCTGACGGTCGCTGGGTGGCGTTGGCCTGTTCGACCGACAAAATGTTCGAACGCCTCGCTGCGGTCATGGGCCGTGCGGATCTCTTGGCCCACGATCGCTTTGCAACCATGGCACAGCGCGTCGCCGCGCGCGCCGAGGTCAACGGTATCGTCGCCGACTGGATAGGCGGCCTCACGCGCGATGAAGTTATGCGGCGTTGTCTAGCCGGCGAGGTGCCTATCGGTCCGCTGAACAGCATCGCCGATATTTTCGAGGATCCGCAGTTCCAGGCGCGCGGCAATCTGCTGCGCGTGCAGGACCCGCGAGTCGGCGAGTTGGTGGTGCCCAATGTGGTGCCGCGCCTGTCGCAGACACCGGGCCGTCTCGCTTCCCTGGGCCCCGATCTCGGCCAGCACAACGACGAGATCTATCAAGGCCGTTTGGGCTTGAGTGACGAGGAACTCGCGAGCTTACGCGCCGATGGCGTGATCTGACGCCGGGCGATTCGATAATAAGCAGAGTCTCACGCCGCGCGACGAACACGCGCGCACTCGAAGGGGAGTCGCAATGAGTACGAAGGCGCCGCGTCACATGACCCTGGTCGCTTTTCTGCAGGCGCAGAACTGTTCCAATTACACCGCGTCCTGGCGGCATCCTGCTACCGCCCAGGACTTCACTTCCCCCGAGTACTACCAGCGCATCGCGCGCGCCCTTGAAGTGGCGAAATTCGATCTGGCTTTCTTCGACGATCGTCTCGCGATGCCGGACATCTTCAACGACGACTATACGGAAACCGTGCGCCACGGCATCCGCGCAGTGAAGATGGACCTGCCTACCATCCTCATGGCGATGGGACTCGCGACCCGACACCTGGGTCTCGGTGCAACTTATTCGACGACTTATTACGAGCCCTACCACATCGCCCGCGTGTTCGCGACGCTGGACCTCATGACCGGCGGCCGCGCGGCCTGGAATGTGGTGACTTCGTTGAACGATGCGGAAGCCGCCAATTTCGGCCGCGAGCACAAACTCGATCACGATCTGCGTTATGACCGCGCGGATGAGTTCATGGAAATCGTGCACGGTCATTGGGACAGTTGGGATGACGATGCCATCGTGCAGGACAAGGCCAGCGGCCTGTTCGCCGACCCGACCAAGGTGCGACGCATAGACTACGAAGGTAAATGGTTGCGGTCGCGTGGACCCTTGACCGTGCCGCGTTCGGCCCAGGGCCATCCGGTCATCATCCAGGCCGGCCAGAGCGGACGCGGGCGGCGCTTCGCCGCGCGCTGGGCGGAACTAGTGTTCGTCATTCACGCCAACCTCGGTCTTGCCCAGCGCTACTATCGGGACTTCAAGCAAGGCGTGGTGGCACAGGGGCGCGACCCGGCCATGGTGCGCATCACACCGGCCATCTACGCCGTTATCGGTGAGACGAAAACGATGGCGGAAGACAAATTCGCGCTCATCGATGGACTCGCCAAACCCATCGACGCTTTGACCCTATTGTCGGAAGTATTGAATTTCGATTTCGGTGCGAAAGGCATGGACGAGGCTTTCACCACCGAAGAACTCGCTTCCGCTACGGGGCTGCAGGGCATCCTCGAGCGTGTCATACAAATGAGCGGCCTGCCCAACCCCACGGTGCGTGACTTCCTGCATTTCAGCGGACGCGGCACGCTGCGAGAGCTGCCGACCTTCGTCGGCGCGCCCGAGGTCGTGGCCGATCAACTGGAGGAATGGTTCACGAGCGGCGCCTGTGACGGATTCGTGCTCGCCGCCACCCATATGCCCGGCGCTTACGAAGATTTCGCGCGACTGGTGATCCCCGAGTTGCAGCGTCGCGATCTGTTCCGACGCGAATATCCCGGCACAACGCTGCGCGAGACCTTGGGCTTCAAGCGACCGGCACGCGACGACTGGCGCGCGCCATAAGCGCGTTCAACGCGGCGCGCTGACCAAGACCTGCTCCTGTTCCAGTTGCGCGATACGCGCCGCGTCGTAGCCCAGCAGCCGCGACAACACCGCGCCATTGTGTTGGCCGAGCAGCGGTGCTTCGATGTTCGGCAACTCGGTCTGGGCCGAGAACTTGAAGGGAAAGCCCGGGATCTGAATCTCGCCGAGGATGGGATCGCTTACCGTGCGTACCATGCCGCGATCGAGAAAGTATTCGTTCTCCAGGGTCTCTATCGGGCTCAGCACCGGGCCCGCCGGCACGCGCGCCGCTTCGAGTGCCGCCAGCAGCGCATCGTTATGCGGGAAAGTTGCGGCCCAGGTCTCGATGATCTCGATCAGGATGTCCTGATGACTGGCGCGTGCGCCGCCGTCGATGAAGCGCGGATCTTTTTCGAGTTCCATGCGGCCGAGCGCCTGACACATGCCGGCCCATTGCAGTTGCAGCACGGCGATCACGAAGTATCCCGTCGGCCCCTTGAAGACACCGAAAGGCGCGATCATTTCGTGGTGCGCGCCCATGCGTTTCGGATCGAAACTCTCGCCCGCCACCGAGCGGCCATGCACGTTGTACTCGTGCATGTGATACATGGCGTCGACCATCGACAGATCCAGATACTGGCCGTCGCCGGTCTGGGCGCGGTGGTAGAGCGCATAGCCGATAGCGGCGAAGCCATGCACGCCGGCATTGGTGTCGCACACGCCGATGCCGACCGGATGAGGCGGGCCGTCGCGAGGACCGACCATATGCATGAGCCCACTGAAGGCCTGGGCTATCCAGTCATAACCGGTCTTGTGGGAGAGCGTGCTCTGACGGCCGAAAGCCGACACCGAGGCCATGATGATGCGCGGATTGATGGCTTTCAGGCTCGCGTAATCGAAACCGCGTTTCTCCATCACGCCGGGACCGAAGTTCTCGATGACGATGTCGACCTTGCTCACCAGCTCGCGAATGATGGCGCGCGCAGCGTCGCTTTTGAGATCGAGACAGAGACTCTGCTTGCCGCGATTCTGCTGGACGAAGAAACCGCTGCGCCCGTCGCGGATCAAGGGCAACAGCCGCCCCGGGTCACCGCCCGGCGCCTGTTCGACCTTGATGATCTCGGCGCCCATCTCGGCCATCAGACGGGTCGCGGTGGGCCCAGCCAGGTATTGGGTGAAATCAAGTACGCGTATGCCGTCGAGTATCATGCTTGCAGCTCCCCTTGCACTAGCCATGAGCGCGACGACACTGATGTGTCGCCGCTGATGTGGGCCGCTATTTCACTGTGTGGACTTAGCCGCGCGGCGGCAGCATGCAGGCCGCCATGCCGCCGACCGCTGCCTCGGTGCTGTCATCGAGATCGGTACGGAAAGTCGCGTGCACGCGATTAACCATCGCCGACAGACCGACCGTCACGCACAACTCCACCAATTCGTCCTTATTGAAACGCGCCGCCAGCTCGCCGTAGAGCTGATCGTCGACAATATTGTCGCGGGTCAGCACTTCGGAATAGCGCAGCACCAGTTTGTCCGTTGCATCGAAGCTCGCGCAGCTGTCTGGTGCAGCCATCGACGCCATTTCTTGTTCCGTCAACCCGACACTCAGACCGAGCATCACATGGGTGGGGATTCAGTAATGGCAGGCGTTGATCTGCGAGGCGCGCAAATAGGCGAGTTCGCGATAACGCGGCGCCAGATGCGGATTGCCGTAGAGCGTCTTGGCGATGTGGATGAAACCTTCGAGGATGCCAGCATTGGCGCCGAAGACTTTGAAGACATTGAACAGCGGGAAGCCGAGATCCTGCATCTGCTGATATTGCGCGCGGACTTCGAGCGGGGCATTTTCCGGTTCGACCAGGGGAATGCGGGCCATCGCGTGAACCTCGTGGTGGTGGACAGAGAGCCAGACTAGCGAGGGTGATGTCGGGAGACAAGCAGGTGTCGCGCGAGACGCTCTCGCGCCTGCCCGAGAATCAGTAAACTGTCGCGAACCCTAACATCTCGAAACTACTATGAAGAACCCTTTTGATACCGACGAACGCCGCGCCTTCCGCGCCACCATTGCCCGCTTCGTGAAGCACGAAATCGAACCGCATGCCGATGCCTGGGACGAGGCTGGCACCTTCCCCTGGGAAGTGCATGAGAAGGCCTGCGCCCTCGGGCTTTTCGGTTTCGGTATCGACGAGGAATATGGCGGTCTCGGTTTCGAAGACGCCTTCATGCGCGCCGCTTCGGCCGATGAGCTCGGGCGGGGTGGTATCGGTGGGGTGATCGCCGCCATCGGTTCGCGCGGCATCATGGTGGGTCTGGTTAACGGCTTGGCGAGTGAGGAAATCAAACGTCGCGCACTGCCGGAAATCCTGTCGGGTGTGAAGGGTGGGGCACTCGGCATCACCGAGCCCTCGGGCGGTTCGGACGTCGCCAATATGCTGACCCGCGCGCGGCGTGAAGGCGATGAATACGTCATCAATGGTTCCAAGACCTTCATCACCGGCGGCATGAACGCGAGCTATTTCGCGATTGCGGCGCGCACCGGCGAAGAGGGTGGCGCAGGTATTTCGCTGTTCTTCGTCGAGGCCGGCATGGCGGGCTTCTCGCGCACTAGCATTGATCGCAAGATGGGCTGGTGGGCGTCCGATACCGCCACGCTTTACTTCGACGAGTGCCGCGTGCCGGCCAAGAATCTCATGGGCGTAGAGAATCGCGGCTTTCTCGCGGTCTTGAACAACTTCAATTTCGAACGACTGTTCATGTGCGCGCAGATGCTCGGCATGTCGCGTCGCTGTTTGGAGGAGAGCATCGCCTACGCGCAGCAGCGCAAAACTTTCGGCAAGCCGCTCATCAAGCATCAGGTCATCCGCCACAAGATTGCCGATATGTCCTCACGCATTGACGCGATGGATGCGCTCATCAATCAGATCTGCTGGAACGTCAACCAAGGCGAGACGCCGGTAGCCGAGGTCAGCAAGGCTAAGTTTTTCTGTTCGACGGCTTTGGAATTCTGTGCCAACGAAGCGATGCAGATCTTCGGTGGTGCCGGTTACCTGCGCGGCAATCCGGTTGAGCGCATCTATCGTGAGACCAAGGTCATGGCCATCGGCGGAGGTTCGGCGGAGATCATGCGTGATCTCGCGATGCGGCAGATGGGACTGTAAGCGCGGTGCCGCGCGATTAGTCACTAGACTATGCCTTGAACTCCTGACGGAATCCTTTCATGACCGCAACTCGCAGCCTGGTTCTGGGTGGCTCGGCTTTCATCGGTCGTCATCTGGTCGAATACCTGCTCGCGCTGGGCCACGAGGTCACGGTCTTGAACCGTGGCGTCAGCGCCGCGCCGGCCGGCGTTGAACGATTGCAGGCCGATCGCAAGGACGGCGACGCCATGCGCCGCGCGCTCGCGGGTCGTGAGTGGGACGCGGTCTACGACGTCAGTGCCTCGGTGCAGGTCGCGGGCCTCGACGAGATCGCTGTATTGCTCGGTATGTTGGACGGTCACTGCGGCATCTATGAATTCGTCAGTTCCGTCGCCGCCTATCGCATGGGCCATGGCTCTTTACCCTGGACCGAGGATCTGCCTACCACGCGCTCACGCGCCACCAAGTACGGCGGTCACAAGGCGGCGGTCGAACAACTGCTGGCGGAAAGGCGTGCGCGCAGTGGCTTTGCCTACACCGTGGTGCGACCAGCGGCGGTCTATGGCCCGCACAATAATATTCCCGACGGTGAGATGGCGATGTTCCTGCGCTTGATGCAGCGTCGTCCAGTGTTGCTGCCCCACGACGGCCTGGTGTGTTTTCCCTACGGCCATGTCGAGGATCTGGCGCGCGCCATGGTGCTGGCTGCCCAATCGCCGGCGGCCGTCGGTGAAGTGTTCAACATCACCGCCGACTCCGTGACCTCGCGCTATTTCGTCGAGACCATCGCAGCCATCCTTGGTGTTGAAGCCGACATCGTGTTGGTACCCGACGCGGTCGCGGCGGAACTGCGCGAGCCCTTACCTTACAACCATCGCTTTCAGAAACAACTGCACGCCGTGGTGAGTTGCGATAAGGCCCGTCGTGAGCTGGGTTTCGAACCGCACTATGATTTCGAAGCCGGCCATCGTCACACTTATGAATGGTTTCTGGCGCAAGGCCTTGAGCGCATGGAACAGCCGCTCAACGACCCGACCTGGAATGTGTCCTGGGATTTCGAACGTGAAGCGCGCCTGATCGAAACGCTGCGCAAGGACTGACTACTCGCCAGGGGCTGACGCCACGGCTTGTTGTATTTGCAGAGGGAGTGTGGCGGGCAAGTGATGCGCCAGTAACCATGCCCGCGCATCCTCGGCGTCTTCATGCAACCAGCGCGCCGCGCTGCCGAGGCGGAAGGAATAACCCCAGGCGTCCATATCGGCGAGCATGCGTGCGACACCGAAGTCGGGAATCTCGGCGGACAATACGATAGCCAGATAGCACACCGCGCATTCCTCGAGGTCGTCACCACCGGCATCGGTATGCATCGTGGCGCGTCGTGTGTGGTCGGCACACACGTAATGACAGCCTTCATGCAAGGCCGAATGCACTGGCGTGTCGGCGCGCACATAGAGCGTAGCGTGCAGCAGGCCGGCTTCGCATTCGCCCCAGTAGCTGCCGGGGATCTCGATGTCGTCCGGCCGCCAGCAAAGCGCCAGGTCGTAGCGTGCGAAGATCGCGCGTAGCGCTACGCCTTGACCACTATCAGCCGCGCCTACGCGCATCACGGCGTTCGCCTGCAAGGACACCGACGCAGGGCTGCCTAGGCGGGGCGCGCTTTCAAGTTCTGCGCCGCCAGCGGCAAACTGCGCACGCGCGGCCCGCCCGCCGCATAGACGGCATCGACCAGCGCGGCGATAGCTACCGGCGTCGCTTCCTCACCGATACCGCTAGGTCGGCCGGTGGCCGGCAGAATATGTACTTCTACGGTCGGCATGGCAGCCATCTTCAACAGCGGGTAGTCGTTGAAGTTGCTCTGTTCGACGCGACCGTTAGCTAAGGTGATCTGGCCATACAGCGCATTCGACAAGCCAAACGCGATACCACCTTCGACCTGGGCCTCGACCGTGCGCGGATTGATGGCGAGCCCGACGTCGACTACCGCGACCACTTTTTCGACGCGCAATTGGCCTTGTTCGTTGAGCGCGACGTCCATTGCCAGGGCGACACAGGAAGAACGGTAGGTGGGCACATAGCTCATGTCCGTCACGGCGATGCCGCGCCCTTTGCCGGCCTCCGTAAGACGTGCGCCACCGGCGTGTTTGACCACTGCTAGGAGCAAGGCTTTCTGGCGACGCACGCGGGCCAGCGCATCGTCGTAGTCGGCGCGACCGCCTGCGAGGCGCGACTCATCGAGCAGCGCGAGTTGCATGTCATAGTTGCTCATACCGGCCGCTACCGCGAGTTCGCCGAGGAAGCCCAGATTCATCCATAGACTCTGGGTGTGGGCGACACCACGCATCCAGCCAAACGGCGGCGGCGTATCGATAGCACTGTATTCGCAATGCACGTTGTCGATGGCAAACGGAATGCGTGACATGCCATAGGGCTGTACCGGCGAGCGCCCGT
This sequence comes from Pseudomonadota bacterium, assembly GCA_043782755.1. GTDB lineage: Bacteria > Pseudomonadota > Gammaproteobacteria > JADJYF01. Next base: position 12,107 of record JAYWAC010000322.1, read on the forward strand.
AGGCGACATGACTGCGCCAGGCGGTCACGCGCCCTTGTGCATCGAGTGCGCCTTTGAAACTTGCGGCCGCCACCGGCGCGTAGTAGCCGCGCCGCGTGGTCTCCTCGCGCGAAGCGATGAGTTTGATCGGTACGCCCGGCATGGCGGCTGCGACCTGCACTGCCTGGTTGACGTAGTCGTTGGACAGGCGCCGTCCGAAACCGCCGCCGCTCAAGGTCAGATGCAGCTTGATGTCCTTCAAGGGCCGTTGCGCTGCATAAGCCGCGATGCGCAACGCCTCGTCGGCGTACTGTGTCGGTGCCCAGGCTTCGACGCCGTTCTCATCGACCCGCGCCGTGCAATTCATCGGTTCGAGCGGCGCGTGTTCGAGATAGGGATAGCGATACTCGGCTTCTACGATCTTGGCGGCCTGGGCGAACGCGGCATCGACGTCGCCTTCGGCGCGCATGACTTGTCCGGGCTTGGTCAAAGCCGCATCGAGTGCGGCCGCGATAGCGGCGCTGTCGACCTTCGCATTGGGCCCGTCGTCCCAGCTGATAGGCAGCGCACGCAAAGCTTGCTCGGCCGTCCACCAACTGTCGGCGACCACCGCCACGGCGTCGTCCATCTGCCAGTCGATGATGTCCCATAAGCTGTCGGGCACGGTGTAGCCCGAGGGGCCGGCCTTGATCGCGACGACCTTGATCACACCTGGTCTTTGCATGACCGCGCTCGCATCAAAGCTACGCAGACGACCGCCGAACACCGGCGACTGGCGCACTGCGGCGTACTTCATGCCCGGCACAGTCACGTCGATGCCGTATTGCGCCTGGCCGGTAGATTTCGCATAGGTGTCGAGACGCGGCAGCGCTCGGCCGATCAGCTTCCATTGCTTAGGGTCTTTGAGCTTGATGCTTGCGGCTGCCGGGATAGGCAGGGCCGCCGCCGCACTCGCCACTTCAGACAAGCCCAGGCTGCGTCCACTCGCAGCATGATGGATGCGCTTGGCTTCGATATGCAGCGCGTCGCTCTTGATCTGCCATTGCGCCGCCGCCGCCGTCAGCAGCATCTGTTTGACCTGCGCGCCGGCTAGACGCATCGGTTCGAATAAGAGATCCGCGGACCAGCTGTTCAAGGTCGCGGTGTGCACATAAACATTGTGGCGCACGCGATTGGTCTGCGCGTCGAAGTATTCGGTCTCGAACTCGCCCCAGGCGAGATCCATTTCTTCCGCCAGTAGTTGCGCGAGGCTGGTAGTGACACCCTGGCCGAGTTCCGCTTGCGGAATGCGGAAGACCACGCGACCGTCGGCGTGTATGACTATCCATGAAGTGACTTCCACAGCTGCTTGCGCGGCGCGCTCAGCGGCGTCAGCGGCAGGCACAAGATTGAAGCCAAAGCTCGCCGCACCGCTGCTGAGCAGGGCGGCCTTGAGCAAGCCGCGCCGCGTGATCATCGCTGCTGCGTTCATGCCGCGTGCCCCGCGCGCATCTTCGACGCCGCGTCGAGTATCGCCGCACGAATGCGCTCATAAGTGCCGCAGCGACACAGATTCGAGATGGCCTGCCGTATGTCGGTCTCGCTCGGCGATGGGTTGCGCTTCAGCAGATCCGCCGCCGCCATGATCATGCCGGACTGACAATAGCCGCATTGCGGCACGTCGTGGGCGATCCAGGCCTGTTGCAGGGCATGGCTGCCGTCGGCGCTGAAGCCCTCGATGGTGACGACCTCTTTGCCGGCCGTACTCGCCAGCGGGATCTGACAGGCGCGCATCGCCACGCCTTCGAAGTGCACGGTGCAGGCACCACAGGCGCCGATGCCGCAGCCATACTTGGTGCCGGTCAGGCCGAGTTGTTCGCGCAGTGCCCATAGCAGTGGCAGGTCGGCGGGCGCATCGATGCTGACATCACGGCCATTGACCTTGAGAGAGGTGCTCATGGATGCGGCCTCATTCCACCAGTGCGCCATCTTGCACCACCACGCGCTGGTCGAGTTTAACGGTGCAGGCGCGCAGCGGGATGTCGATATGGCAGGCGGTATTGCGCGTGCCGCCGACTTCGGTGTTCGGACCGAGAGAGAACAGGAAATTACCGGCGAAGGCACGCGCGTCCATGGCGATGGTCTGTTCGCGATCGTAGAGGCTCAAGGTCGACCACTTGGCGCGATGTTGCAGGCCCCAGCCGATGTGGGACAGCGCATAGCCTTCCGCGTCTTGAAAGCTCTCCATATATTCACGGAACAACTCCGCTTCGAGTCCGCCGGCGATGTCGGCGACATAGCCACGGCTGATGGTCAGCGTGACGGGCTCCGACAGGTAACGTTTCTGCGGTAGCAGGATGTCGCCTCGGTCGAGCACGATGCGACCGTCGGAGCCACCCTCGTTCGGCCAGCTGAACAGGAAACCGCTAGGCCAGTGATCCCAGCGGCCAGGTTCGTCGACGAAGCCGTATTCCTTGATCACCGGATATTGGCCAAGTCGAAACATCACATCGGTGCCGGCGGCGGAAGTCACATGCATGCTGCGCGCGTTGGCGAGATGAGTGGCCGCGGCATTGACGCGCTCTCGGTCCTCTTGCGTCGGCAACAGGCGCACGAGTATTTCGGGCGGCTCGACGGCGAGCAGGATGCGCGTGCCCGATTCGAGGATCTGTTGTTGTTCGGGCGAGAACAACAGCAGCATGAGATCGATGACCAGATCGCTGGCTAGACAGGCGGCCATGGCCGCGCGATTGCCGGTCAGCGGCGTGGTGCCGAGATAGGACAGCGCGTCGCGACTCAAGGATTTTTCCGCGTTGAGCGGTTCCAGATCGAGACGCGTGGGCACTGCACCGAGCGCGCGCACCGCAGCGATGGCGGCGGACAGCGTTTGCGGATTGCTGTGGCTGCCGGTCAACACCGTCACATTGTCGCCGCGCTGTAGCTGGCTCAAGCCCAGCACGGTCTTCCACGCTTCGAGCAAATCGTGATCGCTGACGGGCATGGTGTTTCCTCGCGCGGTGACAGAGAGCGACGCAGCGCGTCGCTTAAGTCACGAGAATACCTTAAGGATTCGAGGCGCTGAATCTCCCCGGCCGAGGAGGACGCGCATGGCGGCGAGACCATGGCCTCGCCTCCATGTCGCACAGGCGAGAGTTCAGCGCGTCTCCGATGCGCTGTCATCGACCTGTACCAGCAGCGTGCCCTGATTGCCGCCACTGAACAGCGTGGCAAAGGCCGATGGCAGTTTATCGAAGCCCTTATGCAGGTCTTCGCGATAGTTGATCTTGCCGGCCGCGCTCCAGGCCTTGAGATCGGCCACCGCTTCGTCGAAGCGCGCTGCATAGCTACCGCACAGAAAACCCTGCATGCGGATACTGCCGTAGACCAGGCGCATCATGTTGCGCGGGCCTTCGGCCTGTTCTTGCGTGTCGTAACTTGAGATCTGACCGCACAGCACGATGCGACCCAAGGGCGCCATGTTGTTGACCGCCGCTTGCAGGATGTCGCCGCCGACGTTGTCGTAGAACACATCGATGCCCTTGGGACAGAGTTCGGCGAGACGCGCCTCGACATTCTCGCTCTTGTAGTCGATGACGCCATCGAGACCGCAGTCGTTCTTCAGCCACGCGCATTTGGCCGCGCCGCCGGCAATGCCGATCACTCTCATGCCTTTGACTTTGCCGATCTGGGCGGCGGTCGAACCGGTAGAGCCGGCCGCCCCCGATACCACCAGGGTCTCACCAGCTTTGGCTGCGCCGACATCGAGCAGACCGAAGTAGGCGGTGATGGGATTCAAGCCATAGCGACCCATGGCGTCGACGAAGCTTATGCCGTCGACCAGCTTGGTCGGCGGGCGCACGGTCGGGCCGCCGACGGTGGTGTAGTCCTGCCAGCTCGAGAAAGCGAAGACGCGATCGCCCGCTTTGAAATCGGGATTGTTCGATTCGACCACGCGGCCGACCGCTGGCGCGAAGACAGGCTGACCTAAGGGAATGGAGGGATAGAAGCTATTGCCGGGCGGGTCCATCCAGTTGCGCATGGTCGGTGCGCACAGGAACACGACATTGCGTACGCGCATCTCGCCCGCGGCCAGCGCCGTGGTCGGCATGGGCACTTCGCGGTATTCGAAATCATCCATGCGCAGGTGTCCGCTTGGTCTTGCGCGCAGCAGCCACTGGCGATTCAGCTCAGCCATATTCTTCTCCTTGGTGGGGTGTCGGGGCCGCATAGCGTGAGCGCAGGCCGCTGCCGCTGGCAAGCGCGGCGCGTTTCGCTCTTCCTTCGGGGAGTATCTCTCACGCCGGGCTTGGCTTAGCTTGGACGCCCCGCCGTCCACCACGAGGTCTCAGCATGTCACTTCAGCCCACCACCAGCGTGCAACAGGCCATGGCGCAACTCGATGAGCACGGCGTGGCCCTGTTGGCCGATGCACTTTCTGCCGCGCAAGTCACCGATGTGCGGGCGCGCCTCGAAGCGGCAGCGCGTTTAAGCGAAGAGGACGAGGTGCCGACCCGTGGCTACGCCTTCGATACCGATAGTAAGAATCGTCGCGTCTTCCAGTTGTTCAATCTCGACCCGGTGTTCGTCGATTTGATTGCGCGTGAGCCGGCGCTCGACTTCGTGCGCCACAGTCTCGGTGATTCCTTCCTGGTCTCGAACTTCAGTGCCAACATCACCGCGCCCGGCAGCGGACGCATGCTGCTGCACGCCGACCAGGGCTATGTCGATACGCCTTGGGCTGATCACGCGCTGGCCTGCAATGTCGCCTGGCTGCTGGACGATTTTACGGCAGAGAACGGTGGGACTTGTTACGTGCCCGGTTCCCATCGTCTGGGGCGCGGTCCAATACGAGACGAGGTGGTCGAGACCGTCGCCATCGAGGCGGCGGCCGGCACCATGATGATCATGGACGGGCGCTTGTGGCATCAGACCGGCGCCAATCGATCCAAGGACTGTCATCGCGCTGCGCTTTTCGGTTACTACGTGGTGCGCTGGCTGCGTCCGCAGATCAATTGGACCGCCGCGCTGTGGCCGCAGGTGGCGGCCAACATGACCCCTGAGTTTCTTGACATGCTCGGTTACTACACCGGCAACACCGAGTACCAGATCCCCTGTGGTCGTCAGGCTGCGGTACGCAGATCGACGGCCTTGGACGAAATGCGCACCGGTGAATATGCCCTGCATGCCGGTGGCGTGAGACATGGCGCGCCAGTTACCGCTCGTCCCCTGTAGGCGCGAATGAATTCGTACATTCATCCCGGAGCCCAAGGCCCGGTGGCGCGCTATTGAATGTGCGCATGAATTCGCCCCTACAGTGCCAGCTTTCAAGAGCGTGCGCGCATTGAGAAAAAGTTGGGGCAAATGTCAAACACTGTCGCGGCGCGGCAAACTGCGAACCGGTGGCACTTCGCCGCTCGCTGTCCTCCTTAAGCTCCATCTCAAGACGCGCACAGGCCTGGGTTTGTGTCGCAATGAATCTTCAATCGCGACCATTGGCTTTGAGGCCAGGGAGAACAGCTATGAATTTCAAAGGTGCAATGCTCGGGGTGATGAGTCTCGCGGCGAGTCTGTCGGTATCGGCCCAGACCGTCGATTACGGCAGCTTCGTGCTTGATTTCGACACCGGCACCGAGTTCGGTACCCCGAGCGCGGATTTTTCCGGTGCCAATGGGCTGGTCAGCCTGTCATGGGCGGTGTCGGGTGCGGTGCATCTGGCCGTCAATGGCGGCATGGATTTCGTCGAATTCGCCTTGCCGTCTTTCACCATCACGGCCAACAGTCCCGCCTATCATTTGAGCGGTCCGGTCAGCGGCTTTTTCGGCAACCTGGTATTCAGCGAATTCGGCGAGAGTCAGACCTTCGCCTCTATCGATGGCGAACTCTCGGTGAATGGATCGGGCGCGATTGCTGTCGGCGGTGACCTCACCCGTACCGTGACGACCAACCTGCCCGGCGTATTCACCGGTGGTTATTACTCGACGGCGGCGAGCGCGGCGTTCGGCGAATTCTCCACTTTGGCTTTCAGCAATGGTCACCTGAATCTCGTCGTGTTCGGCACGGGAGCGATTCTGGCGCAGCCGCAGAACGCACTTAAGGTGAGCTTCTTTGCGGCCCCAGCACCGGTGCCGGTGCCGACCGCAGGGTGGCTGTTAGGCTCGGCTCTGAGTGCCTTGGGGTTCGTGCGTCGTCGCAACGCCTGAGCGACTACAAGTCTCGTTAAGACCAAGCCGCCGTGAGGCGGCTTGGTCGTTTCTGCGTCAAGGTCAGGCCACGCCGCCTTCGCGCGCACGGTCGTCGAGATGCGCTGTTGAGGCCAGTTCATGCACGCGCCATGGTGCCGCGCGTTCGACGATGGTGACCGAGGTGTTATGCACCACGAAGTCCGGTGCAACGCGATGGGGACCTAAGTCGAGCTTACGTTCAAACAGGGAGCGCAATACCAGGCCGTGGGTCACCACCACCAGATCGCCCGTGACCTTGGCCGCAGTATCCTGAATCACCTGCCAGGCGCGATCGACGCGGGCATGAAATTCTGCCCAGCCTTCGCCATGGGGTGGCGTGAAATCGGGCGCCATGATGTCGATGCCGTGCTCGGCATAGGCTGAACCGCGAAAGTCACCGAAATTGCGCTCGCGCAGACTCTCGTGCTCGACGAGTGGCGCGCCGGTGTGGGCAACCACGCCGGCGGCCGTCATGCGCGCGCGGCGATAGTCGCTGGTCAACACCAGACCGATATTGCGTGCGGCTAGATGCTGGCCGAGACGCGCAGCCTGGGCGATGCCGTGGGCGCCGAGCGGGGTGTCGGGAAACTGCACGACGCGGCTCGCATTGAGTTCGGTTTCGCCGTGGCGGATGAGCAGCAGGGTCATGATGTGGCGCGGAGTGATGGTGTATGAGGATGCGCGCAGTCTAGCGTGATCGGCTTGATGATGGGTGCCACGGGGCCGCAGGCCAAGGCGTGGTCCGGCGCGCTAGCTTGCGACGTTCAAGGGCGCGCCTGGCGGTCAAACACCATCGGCAGAAAAGCTGCCGCGCCGCGCGCGAAACTCTCGGTCGTGCCGCCTTGCGGGCTGACGATGACGGTGTCGACACCGGCGGCGTAATCGGCCGCTACCAGCGCGCGGCAATGGGCTTCGCTGCCGAAGCTGAAGATGCGGTGCACGATGTCGTCGGTGATGGCAGCGGTTATACGGCCGCGATCGCGCGCCGCATAACCGGCACGTGCTTCTTCGACTGCGTGACTGTAGCCGAGCTCACGCATGACGTTCTGGTATTGCGCGGCGGACGCGTAGAAGGCGAGATGCTGGCGGAAATATTCCAGACCACCGGCCGCATCGTCGGTCAGATAGAGTGCCCGACGTTTGATGATTTCAAGATCTTCGACCCGTCGTCCGGCGCGCTTGGCGCCGGCGTCGAGACGTTCCATGGCATAGGCTAGTCTGTCGGGCGGTGTGAAGTCGTTCAGCAACACGCCGTCCGCCACTTCGCCCGCCAGCTCCAACATCTTGCCGCCAATCGCGCCTAGCACCAGTGGCACCGGCTGACTGGGCAGGGACTGCAGGCGAAAGCCGTGGCTGCGCAGGGTCTGCCCTTGGTAGGCAGTCTTCTCGCCGGCCAGGATCTGACGCAGCAGTGCGACGGTCTCGCGCACGCGGGTCAGCGGCTTGTCGTAGGCAAGGCCATACCAGCGCTCGATCATATTGGGTGTCGATGCGCCGAGACCGAGCACCAGACGCCCGGGGGCACGCGCTTCTGCCGCTATCACCGCCGTGGCGAGCAGGGCAGGGGGACGATTGAAGACCGGCACAATGCCTGTGCATAGGCGGACTTTCGAGCAGGCCACGCCGAGCGCCGCCGCCAGCGTCAGCGGATCTTCCAGGCCTTCGGCATCGGCTAGCCAGAGATCGTCATAGCCCTGGGTCTCGGCCCAGCGGCCGCGTTCGAAACCGGCATCGAGGCCGGGCACCGGCCACAGCATGAGGCCCAGTCGGCGAGTTCGTGGTGTGCTGTTCATGGGCCGATGATCGCCAAGCGCATCGATGCTGGCAATGCCCCACAAGGGGCGGTGTTAGGATGCGGTCGCGGCGCTCGCCGCCGCCCCTATCAAGCAACAAGGATCAGCCCGTGAGCGCAGACCAGCATCGCATCCCTGCCGGCGCCGCCGATTTGCCCGAGGCCGTGCGCCGTGAGATCGCCGCCCATCACGCGCTCTACAGGCGCGATCCGGAAGCAGCCCATCGCTGGGACCCGATAGTGATCGGTGTGCCCGGCGGGCCCGTGTCTTGTCTGCTGCTGCACCATGTTGGGCGCAAGTCCGGTCGGCGCCTCAATGCCATCCTGCAGTACTACCGGCATGAGGACGACATCGTGATCGTCGCCTCCAAGGGCGGGCTGCCCCAGCATCCGGTCTGGTATCTGAATCTCTTGGCAAGGCCAGCCTGCGAAGTGCAGATCGGCGCGTTTCATTGCCATGCCGTGGCGCGCACGCTCGCTGGTGCGGAACGCGCGCGCTGGTGGCAGCGCGTGACCGCTGAACAGCCGGTGCAAGTGGAATATCAGGCGCGCACCAGTCGTGAGATTCCGCTCATCCTGCTCGACCTTGAGGTCGCGGCCCCGCGCCGTGCCAGCGTGACTTAGAATTGCGCTCACCAGCGCAGGTGAAAACAACTTCCTTGCGTCCTCGCCAGCGCGCCCAGGCGCGATAGGCGCCGCAACCTTCTAGCCCCACGTACCTAGCATGAAATTCACCGATCTCGCCCACGACCCGGAAGACACCCAGTTCAGCGTCGATGAGCGCGCCGCCGCCGCGCTGCGTAGTACCTGGGTCAGTGTCGCTGTGAATCTGCTATTGACCATCATCCAGGTGGTGGTGGGTGTGATGGCCAAGTCACAAGGTCTGGTCGCCGATGGCGTTCATTCATTATCTGATCTGGTCGCCGATTTCGTGGTGCTGATCGCAAGTCATCACAGCCACAAGGGTGCCGACATCGATCACCCCTACGGCCACCAGCGTTTCGAAAATGCCGCCTCATTGGTGCTGGGCGTGCTGTTGCTGGTGGTCGGCATCGGCATGCTGTGGTCGGCGGTACACAAGCTGCAGGCGCCGGAAGGTGTGGCGAGTGTGCACCTTGCCGCGCTATGGGTGGCGGGCATTGCGCTCAGCGCCAAGGAACTGCTGTTCCGTTACATGCTGACGGCTGCCAAACGCGTGAAGTCGAGCATGCTGGTGGCGAATGCCTGGCACGCGCGCTCCGACGCCGCATCCTCGCTGGTCGTCGGTCTAGGCATCGCCGGCAATCTGGCGGGCTACACCATCCTCGATCCTATCGCCGCGCTGATTGTCGGCTTTCTGATCGCGAAGATGGGCTGGAGCTTTGGCTGGGGCGCACTGCATGACCTCATGGATCGCGCGGTCGATGAAGAAGAAGTCGGCGCGATTCGTCAAACGCTGGTCGAAACGCCGGGTGTGAATGGCGTGCACGACTTACGCACGCGCAAGATGGGCGACATGATCGTGGTCGATGCGCACATCGAGATCGACAGCGGCATCACCGTCGAGGCCGGTCACGACATCGCCGTCGCAGCGCGCGAGCGGGTCATGCGGCGTCATCGTGTGTTGAACGTCATGACCCACGTCGATCCCCACGGGCGGCCCGATCTGGATCACGCCACCGCCGCCCACTGACCCCCCAGAAAGCGTAGGCGCAGCATCGTGGCCATGCTTGCCACGGCCTGCGCATCGCGGCCATGATGGGCCGCTGATTCAGCGGAAGCTGTTGGCCGCGTGTGGCCGTTGTCCGTCTGAACGCAGCGCATGGCGACACACACCTTGGGGAGGAGAAGACGTGGCACGAGCGGCGCAAGATATGACGGCAGCACTGGACGATGCCGTCGAAGAACTGGACGCATTGATTATCGGTGCCGGCGTGTCGGGGCTCTACCAGCTCTATCGCCTGCGCCAACTTGGCTTGAACGCACGCAGCTATGAAGCTGGCGGCGGTGTTGGCGGCACCTGGTACTGGAATCGTTATCCGGGCGCGCGCTTCGATTCCGAATCCTACAGCTATGCTTATTCCTTCTCGCAGGAGTTGTTGCAGGAGTGGAATTGGACCGAGCACTACTCCGGTCAGCCCGAGAACGAGAAGTATCTCAACTTCGTCACCGACAAGTTCAAGCTGCGCCCGCATATCCGCCTCAACGCGCGCATCAAGTCGGCGGTCTATGATGAGACCACCAATCGCTGGAACATCACCA
>JAYWAC010000323.1:0-8410 GCA_043782755.1 Pseudomonadota bacterium
TATACGGGGATCGATTTACACTGGCCAGAACATGACGAGAGCGACGGGATCATTAAACCGCCTCGCCCACAAAAAATCTGACAGGCCCGTCTTGACGCATGCTCGCGGTTCGCGAGCGCGCAGTACCAGATATCTAGTCACACCTAGATCGAACCACTCGCAGGAGATCCTTGTCATGAAGGTAGCTTACGTGAAGAACCCCGCCTCCCTCACCACCCTCACCATCGGCGAGCGCCCTGGCCCTAAGCCAGCCGCCGGTGAGATTCTGGTGCGCGTGCGCGCAAGTTCGCTCAACTACCACGACTACGCGGTGGTCAGCGGCATGCTGCCGGTCACGGATGGTCGCATTTCAATGTCTGATGGCGCCGGTGAAGTGGTGGCGCTCGGCGCCGGTGTTACGCGCTTCGCGGTGGGCGACAAGGTGATGTCAACCTTCTTCCCTCACTGGCTGGGCGGCCCAGTATCAGCCGAACGCACGCGCGGCGTGCCGGGCGATCACGTTGATGGTTTTGCCGCCGAATATGTGGCCATGCCGGCTTCCGCATTCACGCGCATACCCCGTGGCTATACCTATGAACAGGCCGCCACCTTGCCCTGTGCGGCACTCACGGCCTGGCGTGCACTCTTCGTCGAGAATGCGACCAAGCCTGGCGACTGGGTGCTGACTCAAGGCACTGGTGGGGTGTCGGTGTTTGCCTTGCAGATGGCCAAGGCAGCCGGCGCGCATGTCATTGCGACGTCCTCCTCGCAGGCCAAACTCGATCGCCTGGCCACGCTAGGCGCTGATCACCTGATCAACTATCGCGAGACGCCCGCTTGGGGCGTTAAGGCGCGCGAGCTCACGGGCGGTCGCGGCGTCGATGTAGTGGTGGAAATCGGTGGCGCGGGCACGCTCGCGCAGTCCATTGAGGCGACGCGCGTTGGTGGCCACATCTCGCTCATCGGCGTGCTGGCGGGCTGGAGCGGTGACATACCGACCGCTGCGGTCATGTGGAAGAACATCGCGGTGAAAGGCATCACGGTCGGCTCGATCGAGAACCAGGAAGCGATGGTCGAAGCCATCGAGGCGGCGGGCATCACGCCGATCATCGATCGCAGCTTCGCCCTCGACGACATCGCTGCTGCCTTTGAGCATCAGGCTGCGCAGCGGCATTTCGGCAAGATCTGCCTGTCGTTCTGAGCGCGGCACAAGCCCATGCTCGCGCGCCGCGCGCGTCGATAATCCAGTAATCTGCGGCGATGCGTTTCCTGCACTGCGCCGACATCCACCTCGACAGCCCGCTGCGCGGCCTGGAGCGCTACCAAGGCGCGCCAGTCAACGAGGTGCGAGGAGCAACGCGTCGCGCGTTCGAGAACCTGATCCAGTATGCGCTGCGCGAGAAAGTCGACTTCGTCGTCATCGCCGGCGACCTTTACGACGGCGACTGGCCGGATTTCAACACTGGCTTATTCTTCGCCAAGGGCATGGCTCAGCTCGGCGAGGCGGGCATCGCGGTCTACGTGGTGCGCGGCAACCACGATGCGGCGAGCAAGCTCACCCGTAGTTTGCGCCTACCGGCAAACGTGCACCTGTTCTCCGACCGCGCGCCGCAGACCATTATCAACGACGCGCTCGGAGTCGCCATTCACGGCCAGAGTTTTGCCACCGTGGCGGTGACGAGCGATCTCGCGGCGGCTTATCCCACCGCTCTGCGCGATCACTTCAACCTCGCCTTGCTGCACACCTCGTTGACCGGTCGCGAAGGGCACGAGCCCTATGCGCCGACCAGCGAACAGGTGTTGCGCTCCAAGGGTTACGACTACTGGGCGCTGGGCCATGTGCATGCGCGGGAAATCGTCGCGCGCGAGCCGTGGATCGTGTATCCCGGCAACCTGCAGGGTCGTCATGTTCGCGAACGCGGTGCCAAGGGCTGTGAACTGGTCAGCGTCGAGGACGGCGTGATCTCGACCGAGCCCATTGCGTTCGACGTATTGCGTTGGGACGAACTCGCGCTCGATGTGAGTTCGCTCGCTGATCTGGATGCGCTGCTCGACCAGGTGCAGGCCGCGATGCGCGGGCGGTTGGTGGCGGCCGACGGGCGCATTCTCGGTCTGCGTGTGCGGCTGCACGGCACGGGCGCGCTATATCGCGAACTCGCGGCACGCCCGGAGCGGGTGGTGGAACAGCTGCGTGCGGCCGCACTCGACGCCGGTGCTGGCCATGTCTGGCTGGAGAAGGCAACCGTCGCGGTCCGTGCCACACAGGATCTCGCGCGACTCGCCGACGGTGACGATGTGGTCGCGCTGCTCGCCCAGGAACTCGCAGCGCTCACTACGCCCGAACCGCTGCTCGCGATCGCCCAGGAGGTATTGAAAGAACTGCGTCTCAAGCTGCCGCGCGAGGTGATCGATGACGAGGGGCTAGACCTCGACGACCCGCTCGTGATCGGTGAGCTGCTGCGCGAAGCCGAAGGCGAGATTCTCGCGCGTCTCGCCAGCGCAGGTGACGGCGACGCGCGATGAAATTCGCGCAGCTCCATCTCAAGGCCTTTGGTCCGTTCCGCGATCGTGTGCTGGAACTGCCGGTCGACAGCGGCCGCGATCTGCATCTCATCTATGGTCCCAACGAGGCCGGCAAGTCGAGCACCTTGCGCGCTGTCACGGGTTTTTTGTTCGGCATTCCGGCGCGTACTGCCGACGCCTTCCTGCATGACTACAGCGAACTACGCGTTGGTGCCACGCTGAGCCTGCCGCAAGGCGAACGCCTGTCGGTGATGCGGCGCAAGGGTAACAAGAACACGCTGTTTGCCTTTGACGAAACCACGGGCATGGAAATCACTACCACACCACTGGCGGAGAACACACTCACTGATCTGCTCGGTGGACTCGACGAGGGTCTCTACCAGACGCTCTTCGGCCTCGATCTCAATGGGCTGCACGAAGGCAGTGAAGAATTACTGCGCGGCGAGGGCGAAGTGGGGCGCAGCCTGTTCCAAGCCGCGACTGGGCTCGCCAGTCTGCGCAGCTTGATGGAAGGCCTCGACAAGCAGGCGGCGGAAACTTTCAAGGCGCGCGGCCAGACCTTGCCGCTCAATCGCGCATTGCAGGAATTCGAAGCGCAACGGCGCGAATTGAAGGAGCGCACCGTGCGTTCCTCGACGTGGGAGAAAGCCGCCAGCGACTATCGGCGCGCCGCCGAACACCACGCGACCTTGCGCGAGCATTTGGTTACGACTCGCGCCACGCAGCAGCGGCTCGATCGCCTGCGCGTCAACCTGCCCTTGCTCGCCGAGCGTGCGCAAGTAGAGGTCGCACTCGCCGGGCTGGCCGGCATACCGGCGTTACCGATAGAGGCGCGTGAGCATCGTGTCGCTGCCGAAGAGCGTTTGCGTGGCGCCGAGCAGGCGCGCGCCTCGGCAGAGTCTGGCGCTGCGCGCCTTGCAGCCGCAGTGGTCGCGTTGGTGATAGGCGAGCCGCTGCTCGCGCAAGCCGGCGCCGTGGAGCAGGTCTTCCACGCGCTTGACGCTTACCGTGTGGCACGCACCGCCTTGCCTGCTACCGAGCGGCAAATCGACGAACTGGATACGCGTGTCACACGGCTGCTCGCCGAACTTAAGGTGCCGCTCGATCTTGCCGTAGCGGCAAGCCTGTTGCCGTCGGCAACGCTGCGCGCTGGGGTGCAGTCGCTGCTCGACGAGGATGCGCGCTTGGCCGAGCGCGATCTTCACCTGGCCAGCCAACGCGATGAACAGCAGGTGACGCACGAGCGGCTGGTGGCGCGTCTTGCGCAACTGCCGGCGTCGACGCCGGTCGACATGCTCGAACAATCTCGCGCGCGCATGGCAAACATCCCCGATCTGGAGACGCGCCGTCGTTTGCTGGCCCGCGAAGTGGGCGAGCTCGAGGCCGAGTTGCGCGACGGACTCGCGACGCTGTGGCCTGGTTCGCTGGCTGAACTGCTATCGCTCACCGTGCCCTTGCCCGCGATGGCGAATGGCTTCGAGGCCGAGTTTGCCGCGCTTGCTCAACATGAGCATGCGCTCGATCAGCAGGCCGCCATCCTTGAGCGTGATCTCGCCGAGTGCGTGCGCGAACTGGCGGGCTGGGCCGCAGGTGGGGAAGTGGTGACCCAGGCAGAAGTGGTGTCGGCGCGCAGCGCGCGCGATGCGCAGTGGGCGAGCCTGCGCGGCGCTTGGCAGGACGCTCACGCACGGCCCTTGGCGCCCGCGCTCGTGAACGACTTTGAGGCGGCGTTACGCGAGGCCGATAGGCTGGCCGATCTGCTGCATGCCGATACGGCGCGTGCGACCCATGTCGCCGCGACGCGCAAACGCGTACTCGACATGGAAGGCGCGCGCGCGCGACAGGCCGAGAGCCGCGCAGGGCGGGTTGCGGATCGCGCCGCCCTTGATGCGCGCTGGGCCGCGCTGACAGCGCCATTGCGGCGTTCGGAACTCTCGCCCGCCGCGCTGCGTGACTGGCTGAGCCTACATGGCCAGATGCTCGCGCGTCATGCCGAACTGGAGAAACTCCGCCAAGCCGAGCGCGAGCTCGAGCATGAACTCATGCGTGCGCGGCAAAGCCTGGACGGCGCGCTCGAAACATGTGCGCTGCCCTCGATCGCGGCCAACGAGTCTCTGGCCGAAGCCCTCGATCGGGTGCGCCTGGCGGTGTCGGCGGCGCGACGTGCGAGCAGCGAACGCACCGCGCTCGGTGAGCAACTCGGCACGCAGCGTGTCGAACTCGCTAGGCTTGAAGCCCAGCGCGCTCAGTACGCGCAGCGTCGGGCCGCGTGGCAGGCGCAGTGGGACGACGCCACGGCGCGGCTTCGGCTTGGCGGCAATGCGCTGGCGGCGGAGGTGAAGGTGCGCCTCGAACAGTTCACGCGCCTCGCCGCAGATCTGGATGAGGCGGCGCGGCTTGCGGCCACGGCGGCGGCGCAGCGGTCCGTCGTTGCGGAATTCGAGCTGCGTGTGGCGCAGCTCGCTGCGGCGGTCGAAGCATCCGACGCAGGCCGCGCGCCCGACGCGCTGGCTGAGCGTCTGTATGAGGACCTCGGCGCGACGCGTGCGGCACAGGCGCGGCGCCAGCAGCTCACAGGTGAGATCGAGGCCGCGCGGCGTGCGCAGTCCGAGGCGGAAATGATCGCGCGGGAAGCGCACGAACGTCTGGCCGAGTTGCTAGTCCAGGCGGGCTGCGCTAGCGCTGTGGAACTGCCCGCGCTCGAAGACCAGGCTTTGCTGCGACGTGAACTCAACGCGCGTCTCGCCGATCTCGATACGCAGCTATTGCGTCACAACGCGCGTCCGGTGGCGGAAGTGCTGAGCGAGGCAGAAGGCTACAGCCTCGATCAGATCGCGACGCAGATCGATGAAGCCATGACGCGTATCGATGACCTCGAACGCGAAGTCGACGCCGCGCAGGAAACGCTATTCACCACCAAGCGTGATCTCGATGCCATCGACGGTGGCGCGGATGGGGCCGAGGCGCAGCAGGCGGCGCGCGCGCTTGCGGCGCGCATTGCGAGCGAAGCCCGCACTTATGCGCGACTGCGTCTCGCCCATGGAGTACTCGGACGCGTGGTGCAGACCTATCGCGCTCGACACCAGGGCCCACTGCTCGCGCGCGCGGCACAGATCTTCCGCCGTATCACGCTCGACAGCTTTACTGATCTCGCGGTGGACTGGGTGGACGACAGCCAAGTATTGCTCGGCGAACGCGCGGACCGCAGTCGCGTGCCGATTGCCGGCATGAGCCAGGGCACGCGCGATCAACTGTTTCTGGCGCTGCGGCTGTCCGCTATCGAGCAGCATGTCGCGAGTCGCGGCCCCTTCCCGGTCATCGTCGACGATCTACTGGTGCAGTTCGACGACGCTCGCGCGCTCGCCACCTTGGACGTATTGGCTGAGCTTGCGACGCGCACTCAGGTGCTGTTCTTCACCCACCACCAACATCTGGTCACACTGACCGAAGCTGCGCCGATTGCGCAGACCATAGGCATCCAGTCGCTCTAGGCCGGCCGCCTCAGCCGAACAGCGGCACGCAGTTTGAGCAACATGGTGGTCTGTCTCCTGTGATGTCGTGCCGCTACCAGGCGCCGGCGCCGCGCCCGAGCAAGGCAATCGCGCCGGTCATGATCACCAGCGCGGTCAGATTGGTGCCGACGAAACGGCCGAAGGTCGCGCCGGAACTGGCGATCAAACCTTGCGCATGCAGCACACGGCCGACCACCAAGGCGCCGCCCATGGCCATCGCCAACCAGCGCGGGCCGATGCCGGCGTACTCGACCAGCATCAACAGGATCAGCGCCATGGGCACATATTCGACGAAGTTGGCTTGGGCGCGGATGCGTTGCTGCATGGCCGGGTTGTCACCGTCGCCGAGATCGATTTTGAATTTAACGCGTCCGGCGATCACATAGACGCTCAATGCGATCAGAAGCAGGCTGAGCAGGCCGGCAGTCATCATCGAGATTCGCATGGTCTCTCCTTGGTCGCCGCAATGGCGTGCTGAAGGTTGTTTGTTGGTCACGTCGGTTGGATGGCGGGCACAGAGCAGGCCACGTTTGAGTTTGACAAGCTCGGGTCAGGGCTTCAACCACCGCTGTTCTGTGGCGAGTGTCTGGACGACGAAGCGGCTGCGGACAGAGTGCGCGGCACTTGGCGGTACTGCTCGGTGAGCGAGTCGTGGTCCTTACGGTGCGCGATTGAAGTCGTCGGCGTAGCAGGGCGAGGACGCGCTGCTGTCGAGTTGCGAGTCGTCGAATGTCCGTCGTGCGCGATGGCTGGCCACGGCCTGGCCAGTCATCGCAGCGGAAGCCAGGCGCTGTAACTGGCCGTCGCGGCGTTCGTAGACGCCGAGTTCGGTGACGATGAAGTCCATCGCGATGTCGTAGGGCTGGGGGGCGATGCTCGCCATGCGCGAGATTTCAAAGGCCACGCCTATTTTGATGGGGGAGGGCAAGAGCGCCGCCAGGGTGCGATCGAAGTAACCTCCACCATAGCCAAGCCGATAGCCCTGCTCGTCGAAGCCGACGGGCGGCATCAATACCACCTGGGGAGTGATCAGCGGCGTGCCGTCGGGCATCGGCAGAGACAACGGGCCCTTCACCATCGGGCATCCGGGCCACGCCCGTCGGAATTCCATGGGCAGGCCCCGACCTGTGACCACCGGTAGGGCGGTCTCGGCACCAGCCTTGCGCCAGTCATCGAGCAGGGCGTGTAAGTCTGGTTCGCCACGAAACGGCATGTAGTAGCCGATCACCAGGCCGCGCACCGCCGGCAGGGCGTCGCACAGGTGGGCGCGCAGCGCTTCGCTCCACCGCTGTCGGTCGGCAAGGTTGATGGCCTGACGCGCGGCCAGCAGCTCGGCGCGGCGTGCGGCGCGCCAGTTCGAGAGATCTTCCATCGCGACGCTGTACTCCGGTGATGGTGCCGAAACGCGAGGCTTTTATATCACGTCATGATATAAATAAACCATGACCAAGCCCACTCGCGACCGTTCTCTGACCAAGGTCGATTTCGAACAGCTCGCGCATTTTCGTTACCAGTTGCGGCGCTTCCTGCGTTTCAGTGAAGAGGTCACGCGCAGCCATGGCATCACCACCTTGCAGTATCAACTGCTGTTGCAGCTCAAGGGTTTTCCCGGACGCGAGTGGGCTTGCGTCGGTGAATTGGCGGAACGCTTGCAGGCTCATCATCACGGCGTGGTGGCCCTGATCTCACGCAGTGAAGCGATGGGGCTGGTGCGGCGTCGAGCGAGTGCGGCGGATCGGCGACGGGTCGAAATTCATCTGACCGCCAAAGGGCGGCGTTGCGTGACCGCGCTGGCCACCCGCCATCGCGATGAGTTGCTGTCCTTGCAACAGGATTTCCGAGTTCCCGCCATGGCGGCACGTGCGGAAAAGGGCTGAGTCCATGAATCAGGAAATAAACGCAGCGCTGCTTGAGCAGGCGCCGGACGCCATCATCTACTGCAACCTGGCCGGCGATATCCTCATCTGGAATGCGGCGGCCGCCCAGATGTTCGGTCACCGTGCCGAGCAGGTGCTTGGCCGCAGCCTCGACATCATCATCCCGGCACGTTTCCGCGCCGCGCACTGGGCCGGCTTTCATCGCGCGGTGGCGAGCGGTGTAGCGAAATACCATGGCCAGGTGCTGACCACCCGCGCTGAGCATAGCGACGGACACAAACTCTATGTCGACTTAAGCTTCGGCTTGATTCGTGACACCGCTAGGGTGGTGATCGGCGTGATGTCGGTGGCGCGGGTCAATAGCGCGCGCGCCGCCGCGTCGGTCACTACGCCGGGCGAGACTTGAACGCGCGGGCTGTGTTATCACTGGCGCCCCGAGTGCCATTGCGACTATGTCAGAACAGCCCGCCATTTCTGTCGACGCCGATGCGCAAGCCGCGCGCGACCGACGCTTCATGC